>NZ_JBSFNM010000051.1:0-66043 GCF_053587085.1 Kitasatospora sp. NPDC003701 | reverse complement strand
GGCCGACGACGTGCGGTAGCTCGGCGGGGGCGACGATGCGCTGGGCAGCGGCGTGCAGCTGCCGGACCTCGTCGGCGAACTCGGCGAGGGCCGGCCCCGGCCGCACCGGTGAGCGCCGCGCGTTCCCGGTCCGGCGGAGCGCGGGATCACGCCGCGGCCCAGGCGCTCGGCGCCCGGTACCGCACCGAACTCCAGCAGGCCCGCCGCGGCACCGTGCGGGAGGTCCCGGTCGCTACCGCCGCGTCCCGGCGGACCCGCAACAGTGCCACGGTGATCGCGGCGAGTTCTTCGCCGTTCACCCGGCCGCGCACGATGCGCAGGACCGGCTCCCCGGCGTATCGGTCGACAGCCGCGTCGACTGGCACGATTCCTCCGTTTCCGCATGGGTGGTGTGCGGCCCCGGTCGGTTGACCGGCCGGTGTGCGGCACGGCTCCGATCGTACGGACACCGCACTGGGGAAATTCGCAGAGCCGGGGTCGCCGAACGGCCCCGCTGCCGCGGCTCGTTCGGACGGAGCCGGAGCCGGAGCCGGAGCCGGAGCCGGAGCCGGAGCTGCGGGCGGGACGGAGCCGGAGCCGGAGCCGCGGGCGGGACGGAGCCGCGGCCGTGGGCGGGCGCCGCGGTGCCCCGGGAGCATCGGCGGGCTGTCCGACGTTGCCGTGACGGGACATCAACTCCGTCCCGTGGAAGGCGCGTTGTCAGGGCATCCGCGCCCGCGGCGCGCCGGCGTGCCGTCCGGGCGTGGAACAGGCGCGCGGCACGGTCGCCACGACCGAAGGAAGGACGCCCGTGCCACCACCCCGCTCCGTCCGCCGTCCGCTGATCGCGCTGCTGGCGGTGCTCGCCGCACTCGCGTTCCCGGCCGCCCCGGCGGCCGCCGGCGCGGCCGCCGCCGGCCCCGAACTCCCCCGGCTCCGCTCGCTCTACGTGGCGATGCCGGACGGTGTCCGGCTCGCCGTCGACGTCTGGCTGCCGCCCGGCACCACCGCCACCGCCGGCCGGCGGCTGCCGACCGTCCTGCAGACCGAGCGGTACTGGCGCTCCCGGGAGTACACCGGCGGGCCCGAGAACGACCCCAGGGCCGGCGTCGCCGGCCGCTGGAACGAACGCGGCTACGCCTACGTGGTGGCCGATCTGCGCGGCACCGGCGCCTCGTTCGGCAGGCTCGACGCCGAACTCGGCACCGCCCTGATCGCCGACAGCGGCGCGCTCGGCGACTGGATCGCCGCCCAGCCCTGGTCCAACGGCAGGGTCGGCACCACCGGCGTCTCCTACGGCGGCGACACCGCGATCCTCGCCCTCGGCCTGCGCAACCACCACATCACCGCCGCCGCGCCGAACTCCTACGACTTCGACCCCTACGAGGACCTGATCCGCCCCGGCGGGCTGCTGATCGAGCCCCGGGTCGCCGTCTACTCCCTGCTGCTGCGGATCCTCGACCGGGCCGGCGGCACCACCTGCGCGACCAGTGCCGAGACCGGGCGGCTCTGCGAGGACTACGGGCTGACCGGCGCCGCGCCGAAACCGGTCGACGGGCCGGACGGACCGGCGCTGCGCGAGGCCGCGCGCGCCGAGCACGCCGGGAACGCCAACCTGGTCGACCTCGCTCGCAGCGGAGTGCACCGCGACTGGACCGACGGCCCGCAGAGCTGGGCCGTCACCGGCGTGGCGCAGCGGACCGCCGCCATCGAGGCGGGCGGCGTCCCGGTGCTCACCGACGCCGGGTGGCTGGACGCCGGCACCCCCAACGGCGTGCTCTCCCAGTTCACCGGCCTGTCGAACACCCAGGAGAGCTGGATCGGCCCGTGGAACCACGGCCAGGGGTACCTCGCCGACCCGTTCCTGCCCAGCCGGCAGCTCACCGCGGCCGAGCGCCGGGAGATCGGGGAGCGCACCTTCGCGTTCTTCGACCGCTACGTCAGGGACGGCGAACGCCCCGACGGGAGGCGCCGCGTGCACTACTACACCCTGAACGAGGGCGGCTGGCGCACCACCGACCGCTGGCCCGTCCCCGGGACGAGGACCGGGCGGCTCTACCTCGCCGACGGGAACGCCCTCGACCGGCACCGGCCCGGCACCGCCCCCGGGCGACCCGACCGCGACCCGCTGGTCCTCGACCCCACGGCCGGCACCGGCCCGCTGGACCGCTGGAACACCAACCTCAGCTCCGACCCGGTCAGTTACCCCGACCGCGCCGCCGTCGACCGGAGCCTGCTCAGCTACACCAGCCCGCCCGTCCCCGAGGACACCAGGGTGACCGGCCTCGGCCGGGTGACCCTCGACGTGACGGGCGTCAGCGGCGCGAGCAACGGCGCGCTGCACGTCTACCTGGAGGACGTCGCCCCGGACGGCCGGGTCACCTACATCACCGAGGGGCAACTCGCCCTCGCCGACCGCGCGGTGGCCTCCCGCCGGAGCAACCCCGACTGGCGCCGGCTGCGCACTCCGCGCAGCTACGCGGCCGCCGACGCCACCCCGTTCCCGCAGGGCACGCCCCAGCAGGTGACCCTGGACCTCCAGCCGACCTCGGTGCTGTTCCGGGCCGGTGACCGGATCCGGCTCACCGTGGCGGCCGCCAACCCCGATTCCTTCCAGCTCCTGCCCGCCGACGGCAGGGCCGCCTACACCATCGGCCACGGCGGCGTGCGGCCCTCCTTCGTCGACCTTCCGGTGGTCGGCTGAGGGCCCCGGCCGGGCGGCCCGCACGGTCGCCCGGCCCGGGGGCGCCCGCCAACCCCGGTCACCTGAGCCACGATCACCTGCCCGGACACCTGCCGCGCGCGTGCGGCCGTCGGTCCGCCAACGATCTCCGTGGGCCCTCGAACACGAGGTCGGAGCGGCTCCGCGGGCAAAGGTTTCCACACGGTCCGAGTCCGATCCATTCGGATACATACTCGACCTTGTTAAGCGGTGACCGGTCGGTTACGGTATGACACGCGGTCGGCCTGAGAGAGGGTGACCGGGCAGCAGATCAGCGAGGGCCGGTCCGCTGCGGACGCATTGTTCAGTATCTGATCATGTCGGGTGGCGCCCGTACCGCGCCAGGTCGCCCGATATCTTCTCGCCGCTTACCGAGCTGAGGAGAGTGCCACCGTGGTCGTCCCACCTTTACCCGCTGTTCGCGCGCCCGGAGTCGTTCCGGGGCGGAACGCCGCCCGGAATGCGGCGGCCGACCGGGGCGGAATTCCGGAACACCCGTTCCGGGGCAAGGCTTTCGGATGTGTCCGGTGACCGACCGCCTGGACTTCAGCCTCACCCAATTGCGTTACTTCGTCGAATCCGCCGAGCTCGGCAATATCTCGGAGGCGGCGGAGAAGCTGTGCGCCTCGCAGTCGACGGTCTCCACGGGCATCATGAGGCTGGAGCGCCACCTCGGCGTCCAGCTGCTCCTCCGTCACCACGCCCGCGGGGTCACCCTGACGCCCAGCGGCCGGCACTTCCTGCGCGGCGCGCGCGCCCTGCTGGGGCAGGCCAGGAACCTCAAGGCGCAGGGTGACGCGCTGGCGGGCGACGCGACCGGCCGGCTCGATGTCGGGTTCTTCCTCTCGATCGCCCCCTTCCTGCTCCCGCTGGTGCACCGGATGACGGCGGAGCGGCACGGCGCGCTGGAGCTGACCGTGCACGAGGCCTCCGCCGACCGCCTGCTGAGGCTGCTGCAGGACGGCCGGTGCGAACTGGTGGTGACGTACGACTTCCTGTCGGGCGATGCCCGGTTCCGTCCGCTGGTCGACCTGCCCGTCCATGCCCTGGTCGCCGACGGCGACCCGATCGGCGGGGCCGGTGCGGTCGGTCTGGACGAGCTGGCCACCCGGCCGCTGGTCACCTTCGACAGCCCGACGGTCCTGCGCCACTTCGAGAACATGTTCGCCCGGGCCGGCGTCCGCATGCCGGACGTGATGACGGCGACGAGCCTGGAGACGATGCGCGGTCTGGTCGCCGCCGGTTCCGGGTTCACCCTGATGTACCAGCGGGCGTCCCACGTGGCGACCCTCGACGGCGGGAAGCTGCGGGCGGTCGAGATCGCCGGGGGCCTTCCTCCCGCCTTCCTCGGTGTGGCGACGATGCCCGAGCTGAGCCTCAGCAACCGCGGCAGGGCCTTCCTGGACGTGCTCGGATCGGCGCTGTCCCTCAGCTACGACGTGCAGGTGGCGACCGAGGCGCCGTGAGCCGTGGTCGGCGCGCGGGGCCCGGTCAGTCACCCTCCCGGGTGTCGAGGGGCCGGTCGGTCGCGAGGTCGACGAACAGGGCGGCGGACCAGCCGAAGCCGGAGGTCGCCCGCGGCGCGCGGGCGCCGGTCAGCGGGTTCCAGTACTCGTAGAGGCCGCCGGCGTCGCGGACCATGGCCAGGGTGCGGCGGTGGAGTTCGTCCGCGGTGGCGGCGAAGCCGGAGCGGCGCAGGCCCTCGACGAGCAGGTAGTTGATGTTGAGCCAGACGGGGCCGCGCCACATCGCGTCCGGGTCGAAGGCGGGATCGTCGAACGCGACGGTGGGGACGGGGTGGTCGCCCCAGAAGGAGCCGGAGCGAAGGGTCTCCTCCAGGGCGGCGGCCACCTCGGCGGGCAGCCGTCCGGTGAACAGCGGCATCAGCTCCAGCACCGTCCGGACGGGCACCGGCGCGCCGTCCGCCAGGGTGACGAAGCGGGTGCCGTCCCAGCGTTCGGCGACCAGCAGCTCGGCGTGGGCGGCGGCGCGCGAGCGCCACCGGGCGGCGTCCGCCGGCAGGTCCAGGGCGTCCGCGATGTCGGCCAGCCGGTCGGCCTGGTGGATCAGGTAGGAGTTGAGGTCGGGGGGTTCGGCCTGCGGGCCGTAGTCCCAGACGGGGCTGTCGTCCAGGCCGGACGAGTAGGGGTGCAGATAGGCGGGGAGGCCGTCGCCGTCCGGGTCGGACGCGGCGAACCACCAGTCGTGCGCGCGGACCAGCGCGGGGTAGACCGAGGCGAGGAACGGGAGGTCCGGGTCGCTCTCGTGGATCTTCCACACGGCCCAGGCGGCCAGCGGCGGTTTGGTGACCGGCACCGGGTGCGGGGAGGGCGCGGTGCCGTTCGCCCGGCCGACGTGTTCGCTCAGCCGGGCGTGGTCCGAGCGGGGCAGGTCGGTGGTCTCGGCGAGGACGCCGTGCTCGTGGACGACGTCGGGGAGCCGGCCGTCGGGGAGCTGGTGGTCGAGGAGCAGCAGGACCTGGTCGCGGGCGAGCGCGGGCGAGGCGTGCCGCAGGGCCACGGCGTGGAACAGCGCGTCCCAGTTCCAGACGCCGACGTACCCGTACTTGGACGGGACGAGCCCCTCGCGGCCGCCGATCGGCAACAGGTTGACGGCCAGGGTCCACCAGGCCGTCCGGGCCGGTTCGGCGAGGTCCGCCGGGACCGGCGGCATCCGGGCGAACCAGGAGTCCCAGCGGGCCTCGGCCGCGGCCCGCACGGCCTCCTCCGACCAGTTCCCCGGCGGGCCGGTCAGCACCTGGCAGCCGGTGAGCGCGAGGGACTGCTCCGCACCGTCGGGCCGGCGCCAGAAGGCCTGGGCGCGGTGGCCGGCGATCACCAGGGTCGAGGCGTCGGCGAACAGCAGCGACACCCCGCCGGCGAAGGTCACTTCGGTGGGCGTGGCCGCGACCACGGGCAGCACCCGGCCGCCGCGGTCGCGCACCACCAGCCCGCTCAGCTCCACGGTCTTCGTGAGCGGGGTCTCGTACTCGGCCCGGGCGACCCGGAGGCCGTCCGGGTGGGCCGTCACCAGCAGGCGCGAGCCGCGCTCGGTGAACGGCCGCTCCACGAGGTCCAGCGTGAACATCAGCGCCCTCCCAGGCCCGACGAGGCCATGCTGTTGAGGATCTTGCGCTGCCCGACGAGGAAGGCGATCAGCATCGGCACCACGGTCATCGCGGACAGGGCGGCGGTCAGCCCGTAGTCGATGCCGCCGCGCTGGGCGTTGAAGGAGTCGAGCAGCAGCGGGATGGTGAAGAGGTCCGGGGTGTTCAGGAACACCAGCGGGAAGAAGTAGCTGTTCCAGCTGGCGAGGAAGACGATGATGCCGAGCGTCCACAGGCCCGGCCGGATGTTGGGCAGGATGATCCGCCAGAAGATCGTCCAGCGGCTCGCCCCGTCGATCCGTGCCGCGTCCTCCAGTTCGACCGGGACGGCCCGGATGAACTGGCGCAGCAGGAACACCGCGAACGGGTTGGCGACGGCCGGCAGGATCAGTGCCAGGTGGGAGTCGATGAGGTGGAGCCTGGCCAGCATGATGTAGAGCGGCACGATGGTGACCTGTGCCGGGACCATCTGGGTCGCGAGGAAGAGGCCGAACACCGGCCCCGAGCCGCGGAACGGGATCCGGGCGAAGGCGTAGGCCGCCATGGCGCCGGTGAACAGGGTGGCCGCGACGGTGATCGCCGCGATGTACAGGCTGTTCCAGTAGGCCCGTCCGATCGGCACCTGGTGGAGGACGTCCGGGTAGTTCCGCGCGCGCCACGGCCCGGGCAGCCAGGCCAGCGGCTCGTTGATCATCTGGCTGACGCCCTTGAAGGAGGTCAGGAGCATCCAGATGAACGGGAAGAGCATGAGCAGGCCGCCGAGGGCGAGGACGGCGTGCAGGAGGAGCTGCTTCCGGTTGGTCATGCCGGCCTCACGACTCGTAGTGGACGAAGCGCTTCTGCGCCTTGAACTGGACCGCCGTGACGACGAGCGTCAGCAGCAGGAGGATCAGCGCGGCGGCGCTCGACAGGCCGAACTGGAACTCGCGGAAGCCCTGTTGGTAGACCTTGTAGACGATGGTCTGGGCGCCCTCGTTGTGGTCGGGATTGACCAGGACGTAGATCAGGTCGAAGGCCTGGAACGAGCTGATCACCGAGACCACCACGGTGAAGAAGACGGTCGGCGAGAGCATTGGCAGGATGACGGAGCGCAGCGTCTGCCACGGCCCGGCGCCGTCGATGCGGGCGGCCTCCAGCAGGCTGGGCGGGATGGTGGCCAGCCCGGCGAGGAAGATCACCACGTTCAGCCCGAGCGACGACCAGATCGTCACGACCGCGATGGCGGGGACCACCCAGTCCGGATCCGCCAGCCAGTTCGGCAGCGTGACGCCGAAGAGGTCCTGGACGGTGCCGTTCAGGATGCCGTCGGTGCCGCCGCCGAGGATCATCTGCCAGATCACCGACACCGCGACCGAGCTGGTCACCACCGGCAGGAAGTAGATCACCCGGTAGGCGGTCCGGCCCCGCACGCCGTGCAGGGCGAGCGCCAGCAGCAGGGCCAGGACGAGCCCGCCCGGTACGGTGATCAGGCCGATCTTGAGGGTGTTCCACACCGCTCGGCCGAAGGCCGGGTCGGTCAGCTGGGCCTCGAAGTTGTCCAGCCCGACCCAGGTGGCGTCGCCCAGCCCGTCCCAGCGCATGAAGGACAGCACGATCGCGAAGCCGAGCGGGCCGACCAGGAAGGCCAGCAGGGCGAGCAGTTGGGGGGCCAGGAAGACCACGGCCCACCAGCGCTCCCGCCGCCGCCAGAGCGGCTCGCGGCCGGTCCGGGCGGTGCGGGCGGTGCGGGCCCACCGGCGGGCCGGGGCCCGGCTGACGGCGCTCAACCCTTCCGGCCCTTCAGGTCGTCGACGAGCTTCTGGAGCTGGGTCATGCCCTCGTCGAAGCCGATCTTGCCCTCCCAGATCTTCATGAGGTGGTCGTTGATGGCCTTGGTCAGCCCGGGGACGGCCACCTCGTCGGGGTAGTTGGCGAAGCCCTTGTCACGCACGTCGAGGAAGGTCCGGGCGTGCGCCGGGTAGTTGTCAGCGGTCACCAGGCTCTCGGCGCCCTTGATCGACGGCACGGCGCTGCCGCCCTTGAGCCGCAGCTGCTGGCCCTCCTTGCTGACGAACTCGCTCAGGAAGGTGAAGGCCTCCGCCCGGTGCGCGGTGTCCTTGTTGATGGTCAGGTAGGAGGCCGCGACCGCGCCCGGGATCGGCTGACCGGACTCCGAGGGGAACGGCACGATGTCGTAGTTCTGGCGGTCGCCGCCCTTGTCGATGCTCTCGATGACCCAGCGGCCGCCGGCGTAGAAGCCGGCCTTGTGCTTGACGAACTGGGTGGCCGCGCTGTTGCCCTCGGGCAGCAGGTCGGCGGAGGCGAAGGTCTTGTCGCGGTACCCGTCGAAGAGCGTCCTGAGGGCCTGCCGGGCCTTCGGGTCGGACGGTGCGACGAACTTCCCGCCGTCCCAGACCTTGCCCCCGAACCCGTTGACGAGGCTGTAGTTGGCGCCGTACCAGTTCCAGAAGACGGAACCGTACTTGTCCGCGGCCTTGAGCTTGGCGTTCATCTCCAGGTAGGTGGCCATGGTCCACCGGCCGGCCTCGTTCAGCGCGGCCGGGTCCTCGGTGATGCCGGCGGCGGCCAGGGCCTTCTTGTCGTACCAGAGGACCTCGGGGTTGACGTCGTTCGGGACGCCGAAGGTGACGCCGTCCTTCTTGGCGCCGCCGTAGATGCCCTCGAAGAAGTCCCCGGGCCGGCTCTTGCTGGTCGGCCCGGCGAGCTGCTCGTCGAGCGGGGAGAGCACGCCGTCGGCGACGAGCTTGCCGATGTAGTCGTCGCCGACGTAGAAGACGTCGGGGGCGGTCTTCGAGGTGAGCTGGGTGAGCAGCTTGGGGTGGTAGTCCTCGTACGAGGCGACCGGTTCCAGCTTCAGCGTGATGTTCGGGTGCCTCTTGCCGAAGTCCTCGGTGAAGGCCTTGAAGACCTCCATGTCCTCGGCCGATCCCCAGGTGGACCAGCGCAGGGTGACCTTGCCGCCCTCGGCGCCGCCGGCCGCGCCCGCGCCGTTGGTGCCGCTGCACGCGGACGTGGACAGCGCGATCGCCGCGGCGACCAGGATTGCTCTGCTCTTCACAGCGGACATCGGGTGCCTCCGGGAGAGTTCGTGAGAGTGGGAGTGGGAGAGTGGGTGGGATCGGAGGTGGGGCGGGAGTCAGGCGAGGCCGCCGCCGTCGACGACCAGGGCGGAGCCGGTGACGTAGCTGCTCGCGTCGCCGGCCAGGAACAGCACGGCGTTGGCGATCTCCTCGGGCGAGCCCGCGCGGCCCATCGGCCGGTCGGCCGCGTCCTTCTCGAAGTCCGCCCAGTCGGCCTGGAGTTGGCGGGCCTCGTCGCGGAGCATCGGCGTCATGGTGTCGCCGGGGTTGACCGAGTTGACGCGGATGCCGGCGGCGGCGTGGTCGATCGCCAGCGCGCGGGTCATGTTGACGACCGCGGCCTTGGAGGCGCAGTAGGACAGTGCGTTGCCGCCGCCCTTCAGACCCCAGCCGGAGCCGGTGTTGATGATCGAGCCGCCCTCCGTCATCGCCGGGACGGCGAAGCGGCACATCAGGTAGACCGACCTGACGTTGACGGCCATCACGTGGTCCCAGTCGTCGGCGGAGATCTCCAGGGCGGTCTGGCGGCGGATGATCCCGGCGTTGTTGAACAGGACGTGCAGCCCGCCGAAGGTCTGTACGGCGGTGTTCACGATCCGCTCGCAGTCCGTCTCGGAGGACACGTCGGCGCGCAGGGCGGTGGCCCGGCCGCCGCCGGCCTCGATCTCGCGGACGAGGTCGGTGGCGTCCGCCAGGTCGGCGACGACCACGGCCGCGCCCTCGGCGGCGAACCGCCGCGCGGTGGCCCGGCCGATGCCCGAGGCACCGCCGGTGACGATGGCGACCTTGTTCTGCAGGGTGTTCATGGCAGGTCCTCGCTCGCTGACTGGATGCGGTACATCACGGAGGTGCGGTGCCCGGTGACGACCCGGGCGTGTCCGCTGAACGCGGCGTCGGCCGCGGCGTCCCCGCTGTCCACCAGCAGGGGCCGGCCGCCGAGCGCGGCGAGCTTCTGGGCGGTGGCGAGCACGACGATCCCGGCGAGCCGGTCCAGCACGCGCGGGCTGAACTGCTGGTTGCCCCGGCCGATCACGAAGCCCTGCCCGCCGATGACGGACAGCACGCCGTACGTCACCTGTGACATGGCAAGGGTGAGCAACGTGTGCTCGGTGACGTCGGAGGCGAGCAGGGCGCCGTCCCCGACGACGTCCACCCCCAGCGGCGTCAGCTCCAGGCCGAGCGCCCGCCCCACCGCGAGCGTGGTCGCCCCGGGCCCGAGCGCGTAGGCCGCGCCGGGCCGCATCGAGGCCACCACCGCGCGCGCGATCGACTCCGCCGACCCCGGCGGCTCCACCGCGGAGCCGGTCTTGCGGCCGCTGAGCCGCGTCCGGGCCGCGGGCACCCGCAGTGTCCCGTACAGCCGGACGCCGGCGCGGCCCGACCGGTGGGCCTCCTCGTCCAGGTCGACGACCTCCGCGTCCAGCGTCGTCCCGTCGAAGGCGGCGGCGGTGGCCGCCGAGGCGAAGGGGCTGACGGCGAAGCACCCGGAGTAGACCTTCACCCCGGCCGGGATCCCGAGCACCGGGCCCGTCGGGCCGGCGTCCAGGACGTCGCGCGCCGTCCCGTCGCCGCCCGCGAACAGCAGCAGGTCCACCCCGCCGAGCGCCCGCACGGCCGCCCGGGTGTCCGCCGCGTCGGTGCCGGCCGTCCCGGGGCGGGGGCGGTAGACGATCTCGTGGGGGACGCCGGCCGCGACGGCGCTGTCCTCGCCCATCGTGCCCGCGGCGGTGCGCAGCCGCAGGCCGGGGCGCCGGCCGTGGAGCGCCGTGAGGGCGGCGGCCGCGCGGGCGCCCGCCCGTGGCACCGAGCCCAGGGCGCGCGCCCTGGCCTGGACGTCCGGGCCGTCGCTGCCCTTGAGGCCGGCCGGGCCGCCGAGGCCCGCCACGGGGTTCACGACCAGGCCGACGATCACCGGCGGTGCTTCCGGCAGTAGGCGCGCCAGCTGGGCGACCACTGAGCGGGGTCGTCCAGCGAGGTCGGGTCGATCCGGTGGACGCTCTGGTGGTAGGGGGCGTTCCTGACGAACGCCGGGTCCTCGCGGGCCTCGGAGGCGACCCGGGCGAGGATCGCGGCGTACTCGTCCAGGTCCTCGCGGGAGTAGGACTCGGTCGGTTCCAGGGTGAAGGGCTCCGGGACGACGTAGGGGTGGTGGCTGGTCCAGTAGTGCACCCCGAAGTCGGCGGCGCGCACCCCGATCTCCTCCGAGTGCACGCCGGTCTCCTCGGCGAGCTCCTGCCAGGAGTAGCGGACCTGCTCCACCCGCCGCCGGTCCGCCCAGGGCACCGAGGCGCCCGGGATCTGCAGGACCTTGTGCATCAGGTAGTTGTTGTTGAGCACGGCCGTCTCCGCGACCTCCCGCAGCCCCTCGGCGCCGAGCGCCATCACCCAGGCGTAGGCGCGCACGACATTGGGCGTGACCCCGAGGAACGGCCGGATCTTCCCGACCGAACGGGCCGGCGCGGCCAGGGTGTACGACTCGCCGGCGCGGTCGACGACCGGGCCGGGTAGGAAGGGGACGAGCGCCTCGGAGACGCCGCACGCGCCCGCCGCCGGCCCGCCGCAGGCGTGCGGCGTCGAGAAGGTCTTGTGCAGGTTGAAGTGGCACAGGTCGAACCCGGCGTCCCGGGCCCGGGTGATGCCGAGGATGCCGTTCGCGTTGGCCTGGTCGTAGCAGGCCAACCCGCCGGCCCGGTGGACCAGTTCGACGAACTCGCGGATCCTCGGGTTGAAGATCCCGGTGTCCTCCGGGTTGGTGATCAGCAGCGCGGCGGTGCGCGGGCCGACGGCCGCGCGCAGCGCCTCGATGTCGGGGCAGCCCTCGGCGTCCGGCATCAGCGTGATGACCTCGTACCCGGCGACCTTCGCGCAGGCCGCGTTGGAGGGGTGCGAGAACATCGTGGTGATGACCTGGTCGCGCTGCTCGCCCTCGCCCCGGGAGACGTGGTAGGCGCGGATCATGGCGATGTTGGCGTAGATCGCCGCCGAGCCCGCGCCGGGCTGCAGCGAGACCCGGGCCATGCCGGAGATCTCCTTGAGGATCTGCTCCAGGCGCCAGTAGATCTCCAGCACGCCCTGCACGGAGTCCTCGGGCTGCAGCGGGTGCAGCTCGGCGATCCTCGGGTCGCGCACGAAGGTGTCGTTGACCTTCGGGCTGTACTTCATGGTGCAGGTGCCCTGCCCCACGTCGATGTTGAGGTCGGCGCCGAGGGTCTCCTGCGAGAGCCGCAGGTAGTGCCGGACCACCTGGTTCTGCGACAGCTCGGGCAGTGCGGGCGGGGTGGCGCGGCCGACGCCCTCGGGCAGGTCGACCCGCGGCGCGTCCGGGGCCGGGACGCCCACGCCGCGCCGGCCGGGCCGGGAGAGCTCGAAGACGATCTCCTCGTCCCAGCGTGCCTGGTGGTAGCGGCGCAGCGCGGGCCTGGGGGCGACCGGCAGCTGGGCGAACGATTCCTGCCGAGAACTCACTGGGGGCCTCCGGTGGCCGAGAGGGCGTCCTTGACGGCCGCCGCGAGGGTGTCGATGTCGGCGATCGAGTGCCGCTCGGTGACGCAGACCAGGACCACCCGGGGCCCGAGGCGCACGCCGCCGAAGATGTTCCTGAGCCGCAGGGCCGCGAGCAGGGCGTCCGCGTCCGGCACCTCGACGGCGAACTCGCGGAAGTGCAGGGCGTCCTGCTCCCGGACCAGGGCGCCGGCGGAGGCGAGGGCCCGCATGGCGTACCGGGTGCGGGCGAGGATCGTCTCGCCGATCTCGCGCATGCCGTGCGGGCCCATCAGCGCGAGGTAGACGCCGGCGGTGATGCCCCACAGGGCGGCCGCGGTGCCGACCCACTCCTTGCCCTCCTCGCGCAGCGCGAAGGACGTCCGGTCGTAGAAGACGTCGCCGAAGCCGTACTCGCCCGCGACGGCGGTCGGCGCGATGCCGAACAGCCGGGACGGGAACTCCGCGACCAGCCGCTCGTCGTCGTGGCTCGCGATGAACCCGGCCTGGCCGCCGCCGTACTGCTGGTGCATGCCGAGCGACTGGATGTCCCCGCAGACCAGGTCGGCGCCGTAGGACGCGGGTGGTGCGAGCACGCCGAGCGAGATCGGGTCCGTCGACACGACCAGCAGGGCGCCCGCGCCGTGCGCCAGGTCGGCGAGTTCGCGGCCGCGCGTCTCGATGACGCCGTGCACGTCGGGCGTCTCCAGGTAGAGCGCGGCGAAGGTGTCGTCCAGCGGGAGGTCCGCCGCCCCGCCCGGGGCGAGCACCACCTCGACGTCCGGGGTGAGGTAGTCGCGGATCTTGCCGAGCTTGTCGACGGCGATCGCGCTGCCGATGAGCACCCGGCCGCGGCCGGTGCGGCGCGCGGCCATCCGCAGGGCCGTGCCCGCGGCCTGGAAGCCGTCGTAGGTGGGCACGTTGACGACGTCCATCTCCAGGAGCTCGGCCATCATCGAGACGTACTCGAAGAGCGCCTGGAAACGGCCGTGGTCCTCGTACGGCTCGCCCGCGTAGGCGGTCAGGAACTCGCCGCGGCCGTTGACCTCGTCGCAGACCGCCGGGACGTGGTGCGGGTAGCAGCCGTGGCCGAGGAAGCTCAGCGCCTCGGTCGTGTCGGTGTTGCGGGCCAGCAGGCCGCGCAGGTGCCGGACGAGGCCCTGCTCGTCGGTGAAGGGGGCGGGCAGGTCGAGCGGACGGGCCGGCCGGAGGTCGGCGGGGATGTCCGCGTAGAACTCGGCGACGCTCGACGCACCGATCTCGGCGAGCATCGCCGCCCGGGCGCCGGGCCCCGCGTTGGGGATGTAGGGATGGGTCACGGGCACTCCTCAGAGCTTCAGGACCACGGCGTCGCGGGGTGCGATGACCACCGAGCCGTGCAGGTGGCGACCGGTCAGCAGGTCGGTCCCGGAGGCGGGCAGGGGGACGGTGGCCGCGGCGGCCCCGTGGTTGAGCAGGAACAGGTGGTCGCCGCGCCGGCAGGCCTCGACGCCCGCGGGCGGCTTCGCGCCGGTGACGCCGGTGACGCCGGCCGCGTCGAGCACCTCGTCGAGCACCGGCGACGGGTCGTCGAGCAGGCAGCCGAGGTAGGTGACGGCGCCGCGCCGGGTGACGGCCGGCCGGCCGTCCAGCGGGCCGCCGCGGTAGCGCGCCAGGACGTGCGCGTCGTCGAGCTCCAGCCACTCGCTCCAGGTCCGGGCGGTCAACGTCCTGCCGCCCAGGCCCGGCGCACCCCGGCCCGGCGCACCCGGGGTCGGCGCACCCTCGGCCGGCACGTCCTGGGCCAGGACGTCCTGGGTCAGGCCGTCGGGGATCGGCCAGAACTCCTCGACGCGCAGCCCGAGCAGCTCCCGCAGCGGCCCGGGCGGCCCGCCGGCGTGGACCTGGTCGGCGGCGTCCACGACCCCGCTGAACGGGCCGACGACCAGCCGGCCCGGGAACGCGGCCAGGTCGGCGGCCTGCTCCGCGGTGCACAGGTAGAGGTTCGGGGCGATGACCACCTTGTACCCGGAGAGGTCGCGGCCGGGCGGCGCCAGGTCGACGGCGATGCCGCGGGCGTGCAGCGGGGCGTACCAGGAGAGCAGCAGGGCGTGCAGCCGGAGCCGGTCGGACGGCAGCGACTCCGGCGCTTCGAGCCCCCACCAGCTCTCCCAGTCCAGCAGGAGGGCGACCTCGGCCCGCGTGCCGCTCCCCGCGACCCCGGCCAGCCGCCGCACGTCGGCGCCGAGGGCGAGCGTCTCCCGCCACTGCCGGGTGTCCGTCCCGCCGTGCGGGAGCATCGCCGAGTGGAACTTCTCCGGGCCGTACCTGGCCTGGCGCCACTGGAAGAACATGACGCCGTCCGAGCCGTGGGCCAGGGCCTGGAGGCTGTGCAGGCGCATCACGCCCGGCTCCTTGGGGACGTTGACCGCGCGCCAGCTCACCGCGCCCGGCGCCGACTCCAGCAGCAGCCAGGGCTGCTGCTTCAGGGAGCGCATCAGGTCGTAGCTGAGCGCGGCCTTCACCGCGGCCCGCGGATCGGCGGGGTCGGGGTAGGCGTCGTCGCTGACGACGTCCTCGGCGGCGGCCCACTTCCAGTAGTCCAGGTGGTGCAGGATGCTCATGAAGTTGGTGGTCACCGGGATGTCCGGGGTGACCTCCTTGAGCACCTCCCGCTCGGCCTCGAAGCAGGCGAGCAGCGCGTCGCTGGAGAACCGGCGCCAGTCCAGGACCTGGGCGGGGTTGACCGGGCCGGGGGCCTTGCGGGGCGGCGCGAGCTGCGTCCAGTCGGTGTAGTGCTGGCCCCAGCAGGACGTCCCCCAGGCGGCGTTGAGTCCGTCGAGGGTGCCGTACCGGGCCTGCAGCCAGCGGCGGAAGTCCCGGGCCGACTCCTCGCAGAAGCACTCGACCGTGTGGTCGCCGTACTCGTTGCCGACGTGCCACAGGACCAGTGCGGGGTGGTCCCGGTAGCGCTCGGCCATGGCGCGGGCCAGCCGGCGGGTGCCCTCCCGGAACACGGGGGAGGAGGGGCAGTAGCCCTGGCGCGAACCGAACTCCAGCCGGGTGCCGGCGGCGTCGACGGGCGGTAACCCGGGGTGGCGCCGGACGAGCCAGGGCGGCGGCGTGGCGGTCGCGGTCGCGAGGTCGACGGCGATCCCGTGCGCGTGGAGCAGGTCGAGGATCCGGTCGAGCCAGCCGAAGTCGAAGACGCCGGGCGCGGTCTCCAGCCGGGACCAGGAGAAGACCGCGACGGTCACCACGTTCACGCCCGCCTCGGCCATCAGCCGGACGTCCTGGTCCCACACCTCCTCGGGCCACTGCTCGGGGTTGTAGTCGCCCCCGAACAGCAGCCCCGGCACCCGCGTCAGGCCCATGTCCGCCCCTTCTCCCGGCAGTTGGCATTTTGTATTCAGAATGCATAGTGCAGTACTCTGCATGCGGTCAAGGGTTCTGTCGGAGATTCAGAGATGGGGGAGTGCGATGGCGATCGAGCGCCGTCCGCTGCGCGAGCAGATCCGCGACGAGCTGATGGAGCGGCTCACCCGCGGGGAGTTCGCCGCGGGCACCGACGTCAACGAGGCCGTCCTGGCGGCCGAACTCGGCGTCAGCCGCACCCCGCTGCGCGAGGCACTGATCACGCTGGCGGGCGAGGGCGTCCTGGAGAGCAGCCAGGGCCGCGGCTTCCGCTTCGCGCCGGTCAGCCGCAAGGAGTTCCGCGAACTGGTCGCGATCGTCGCGGCGCTGGAGTCCCTGGCGCTGGAGTCCTCCGACCCGGTGCACCTGCGGCGGATCGCCCCGGAACTGCTGCGGATGGCCCAGGGGTTCCCCGACGCGGTGGCCGAGCACGCGACGGTCGACCGGCGCGACGACGAGTGGCACGGCCTGCTGCTCAGCGGCTGCCCGAACGAGCGCCTGCTCGACCTGCTCGCCGGCGTCAAGGCCGGGATGCGGCGCTACGAGAACCTGGTCGTCGCCGAGGACGAACCGGTGGCCCGCGAGTCCGAGGAGCACTGCGAGATCGCCCGCAGGCTCCTGGAGGACGACCTCGCCGGTGCCATCGAGGCGCTCCGGGCCAACTGGGTGGGCGGCATGGAGCGCATGCTCGCCCACATCCCGGCGGACTGACCCGCCGGGCGCCGTCCGTGAAGCCGCTCCTGCCGCCGGGCGGGCGCCCGGGAGCGGCCCGGACGCCCCGGAGACCGTTTCGACGGCGCCCGCCGGCGAGCGGGTGCCCGGTCCGCGCCGCCGGGCACGGCGCTGAGCCACGGGAATGATCTTCGGCGGAGCGCCGGACAGTCGAAGCGCCGTGACACCGGGTCCTGCGCCGTGCGTGATACGACGGAGCGGAGCCCTGTGACCGACGCGTCCGGGACGGCTCGTGCCGAGGAGACGATGAGCATGCCGGCAACGCCCGGGGGACCGCCTGCCGCCGCACCCCCGGATCCGTTCGCGCTGGTCCGCACCCGCGGGTACGCGGTCCTGCTGGTCATGACGGCACTTCTGGGCATTCCGATCTCCGTCGCCGCGTTCGGCTTCCTCGCACTCGTCTCCGAACTGCAGTCGCTGACCTACACCGACCTCCCCCGGGGCCTCGGTTTCGCCGGGACGCCGTCGTGGTGGCCGATCCCGCTGCTCGCCCTGGCCGGCCTGCTGGTGGCACTGAGCATCCGGTACCTGCCGGGGGGCGGCGGGCACCGACCGGCCGAGGGCCTGGTGACCAAGGGAGCACCCTCGGCGCCGGAGCTGCCCGGTATCGCGCTCGCGGCGATCGCCTCGCTGGGAGCCGGTGTGGTGCTCGGGCCCGAGGCTCCGCTGATCGCGCTCGGCGGCGGCCTGGCGGTGTTCGCCGTCCGGGCGGTGAAGCGGGACATCCAGCCGAACGCGAGCGCCGTGCTGGGGGCCGCGGGGAGCTTCGCGGCCGTCAGCACGCTCCTCGGCTCGCCGCTGCTCGGAGCGTTCCTCCTGATGGAGGCGGCCGGCCTCGGCGGCGCCATGATGGGGATCATTCTGGCGCCGGGGCTGCTCGCCGCCGGCGTCGGTGCACTGATCTTCACCGGCCTGGGGTCGTGGACCGGCCTCGGCACGTACTCGCTGACCGTCCAGCAGGTGCCGCACGCCGACCGCCCCGACGCCGCCGGATTCGGCTGGGCCCTCGCCATCGGCGTCGCCGCCGCGCTCCTCGGTGCGGCGATCCACCGGTCGGCGCTGTTCCTCCAGGCCCGGGTCGAGCGGCGGCGGGTGACGGCCACGGTGCTGACCGGTGCGCTCGTGGGAGTGGCCGCGCTGGTGTACGCCGAGTGGACGGGCAACGAGGCGTCCGAGGTGCTGTACTCGGGCCAGTCCGCGCTCGGCCCGCTGCTCGCCGACGAGGCCGGGTACTCGGCCGGCGCCCTGGTGGTCCTGCTGGTCTGCAAGGCCGTGGCGTACAGCCTCTCCCTCAGCGCCTTCCGCGGCGGCCCGGTCTTTCCGTCGATGTTCGTGGGGGCGGCCGGCGGGATGGCCCTGGCCCACCTCGCCGGACTGGACACGGCGTCCGGCTTCGCGATGGGCGTCGGAGCGATGTGCGTGGCGATGCTCAAGCTGCCGATGACGGCGGTCCTGCTGGCCACCCTGCTGCTGGGAACGGAGGGCCTCACCGTGATGCCGCTCGTGATCGTCGCGGTCGTGGTCTCCTACTTCCTCTCGCTCCGGCTCACCCCCGCGCCCCTACCGGCAGCGGCCCCGGCCGAGGGGTCACCCTGAGCCGCCGCACGGTCGCCGGGCGTGGCGGGCCGTTCGACCCGTGCCCACCGCACCGAGCCGTGCTGGTGCCTAGGGTGGGGAGTGGGACCGCACGCCGGGAGGCCGCCTTCGGCCGGGTACGGCGTCGCAAACCCCCGCGGGCGCGCAGGCCGACAGGACACCGGAGGCTCGATGGACCGGGAGCAACACCCCCAGAAGCCGGACGACCCCGACGATCACCTGGACACCGAGCTGGACCGGGTGACCGGCCGCCTGCGCGACCTGGCCCACGCCCAGAGCCGCTTCCAGGACCTGCTCGACGCGGTCATGGCGGTCGGCAGTGAACTGGACCTGCCCACCGTCCTCGAGCGCCTCATCACCACCGCGATGGCCCTGGTCGACGCCCGCTACGGCGCGCTCGGCGTGCTGAGCGAGGACGGCGGGGAACTGGAGGAGTTCCTTCCCGCCGGGCTGAGCGAGCAGGAGAGGGCGGCCCTGGCCGGTGTCGCCCTCCCGCACGGGCGGGGCCTCCTCGGACACCTGATCCAGCACCCCGAACCGCTGCGCGCCGCCGACATCGGCGCGCACCCCGACTCGGTCGGCTTCCCGGCCGGCCACCCGGCCATGCGCACGCTGCTCGGGGTCGCCGTCACCTCCCGCGGACGGGTCTACGGGAACCTCTACCTCACGGAACGGCGCGACGGCGAGCCGTTCGACGAGCGCGACCAGGACATCGTCGTCGCGCTCGCCGGCGCGGCCGGCCTCGCCATCGAGAACGCCCGCCTCTACCAGCGGGTCCGCGCCAACGCCGAGACCTTCCAGCGGTTGCTGCTGCCCCGCCTGCCCGACCTGGCGCCGTTCTCCGTGGCCGCGGTCTACCGCCCCGCCGCGACCCCGGACCAGGTCGGCGGCGACTGGTACGACGCCCTGATGCTGCCCGACGGCGCCTGCGCCCTGGTCATCGGCGACGTCGTCGGCCACGACCTGAAGGCCGCCGCCACCATGTCCCAGACCCGCAACATGCTGCGCGCCCTGCTCTACGACCGCCGCACCCCGCCCAGCGCCGTCCTGACCCAGCTCGACCGCACCGTCCTGGCGATCACCGACAACCCGATCACCACGGCCTGCCTCGCCCGGGTGGAACCGGTCCGAGGCGGCTGGCTCCTGCGCTGGAGCACCGCCGGGCACCCGCCGCCGCTGCTGCTCGGGCCCGACGGCACCGCCGAGTACCTGGAGGCCGAACCCGGTCTCCCGCTCGGCGTCGACGCCGACGTGCCCCGCCCCGACCACACCCGTCTGCTCCCCGGCGGCGCCACCCTCCTCCTGTTCACCGACGGACTGGTCGAGCACCCCGACCGCTCCCTCGACGCCGGCCTCGCCGACCTCGCCCGGGTCGCCGCCGCCCACCTCCGGCTGCCCCTGGACGAGCTGTGCCGGACCCTGGCCGACGCCCGCCTGGGCGACGGCCGCGACGACCTGGCCGTGCTCGCGCTGCGCACCCCGGCCGGGTCCGCAGGACCGCACCGCCCGTGAACGAGCAGGCGCCTCGGGGTGTTGCAGGGCTGTTGCACGGGAAGTGGTGCAGGTCACGGCTGCCCCGGGGCGGTCTGTGATCGCATCGTTCGATGCATCACTTCGACAAGAACGGCCCACTGCTGACGACCCGGCGGCCCGCCGCCGTGGCGGCCGTGGCGGTCGCCGCCACCCTGCTCGCGGGCTGCGGGTCCCACCCCGCCGGCACCGCGTCGGCCTCCGGCGCCGCCGGGCCGTGCGGGCCCGAGCGGCCGTCGCCGTCCGCGACGGCGCAGCCGCCGTCCGGGCTCGACCGGGACGGGGTGCGGATCACCGCCGTCAACGCGGTCTGTGCGGAGTACGAGGTGACCAACCCGGGTGGCGAACCGTCCGACGTCACCGTGACGCTCGGTCGGCTCGACGCGTCCGGGGGCGCGCTGGACAACGTGACGCGCACCGTCACCGCGCTCGCCCCGGGAGCCACCGAGAAGGGGCGGGTCGAGTTGGGCAAGGACGGGCCGACGCGGCCGGGCGCCCGCCCGCAGGTGAAGATCGTCAAGGTCCGGAGCGTGCCCAGCGCCGAGGCCCCGAAGCCCGGTGGCCCGTGTCCGGCGTCCGGACTGCGCCTCTTCGCGGACGACGGGGACGCCGCGATGGGCCTGCGCGTGGTCGGCCTGCACCTGGCCAACTGCGGGGCGTCCGCGGTGACCGTCAACGGCTACCCGGAGCTGGAACTGCTCGACCTGGACCACCGGGCGATCGACGGGGTGGGCATCCTGCACGGCGGCGCCGCGATCGCCACCGGCACCGGTGCGGACGACCCGCCGCGGGAGCTCGTGCTGCAGCCGGGGGAGGGCGCCCGGTCCACCCTGGTCTGGCGCAACACCACCGAGGCCGGGGAACCGGTCAACGCCCCCTACGTGCGGGTGCGCGCCACCCCGGGCGCGGCTCCCGTGACGGTCACCCCGGAACTCGACCTGGGCACCACCGGACGCCTCGGCGTCGGCGCCTGGACGAGGGACGACCGGCAGCCGCCCGCGACCAGGCCGCCGACGGGGTGACGACGACCCGGGCGCGGACGTCACGCCGTCGCCCGGGGGTGAGCGCTCCTCGGTGGGATTGACGGTTCATCGAATGGCGCACGATCGCGAGGCGGCCGTTCGCGTGCGATGGGGCTGTCGCCGAGGATGGGAGGGCCGAAGGGCGTCCCGGGTGCCGGGGCGTCAGGGCCGGCGGCAGCCGTGACCGGGGAGACGTCCGCGGTGCGCGGCGATCGGACCCCGGCCCGGCACCGCCCACCCGACGAGTGAGGAGAGCTCCCGTGGTCGTTCTCGCCTGCCCGCCGACATGGCGGCGCGGTATCCGCTTCGCCGTCCTGGTCCCGGGGGTCGCGATAGGAGTGCTGGCCCCGCTCGCGGTGCCGGGCAGCGCCGCCGGCAGCGACGGAGCCCCGCCCCCGCCACCGGCGCAGGCGCTCGACGGGGCGACGCCGCTGGCCTCCACCGGGGAGGTCACGAGCCTGTGCGCCAAGGCCTCGGCGTGCAGTTTCCGGATGTACGACCGGGCCCCGCGCGAGTTCGTGAGCGGCGTCCTGTCGGTGGGGAACGCGGCGATCAACTGCACGGACAGCGACCTGGAGATCGACCGCACCGTCACCTTCGTGACCAGCAGCACCGACAACATCGGCGGTGAGATCTCCGGCAAGGCCGCGCTGGAGGGCGGGGTGGACACCACGGTGACCGTCTCGGGCTCGGCGACCGCGACGCCGGGCATGGTGAACAGCGTCACCAACTTCGGGCCGAACAAGGACAAGGGCCCGTACACCGAGGACCAGATCAAGAACACGGCCGAGGCGACCGGGACGGTGTCCGGCTCGAACGCGCTGCACCTGGGTGCCAAGGCCACCTTCGAGTCGGCCTTCCAGGCCTCCTTCTCGCGGCAGTGGCAGGCCGTGACCACCGAGACGACCAGGGTGGTGTTCACCGTCAGCTCCGGTGACGAGATCCAGTTCGGGATGGTGAACGCCATGTCGCGGGCGTCCGGTGAGCTGAAGGTGACCGGCACCGGAAAGCTGATCAAGAACATCACGGTGGACAGCCCGTCGAGCGTCAACGTCAGCTCGGTGGTCGCGCAGACCTTCGCCGTCCCGGACAAGTGCCTGTCGTTGCGGCCTCCGGGCCGTTCGGCGGGCGGCGGGTTGGTGGAGCTCGCCCCCGGGCGGGCCGAGAGCGCCCGGCGGCCGGCGGACGCGGTGTTCGTGCGGACCGCGCAGGGCACCTGGAGGCAGCGGTGAGGCGCGGGAAGGAGAACGACGTGTCCGGGTACCTCACGGCCCTGACGGCCGCGGTGACGGTGCTGGCGCTGGGCGCCGGGCCTGCCACGGCGCAGGGCGGTGCCGCTCCCGCGCCCGGCGCCGAGGCGGTGGAGCCCGTCCCGGGCGGTGCCGCCCCGGACGAGGACGCGCCCGCGCTCGCCCGCAGCTGCGGGCAGGAGCACGACTGCTCGTTCCGCGTCCTGCCGGCGCTCTCGCGCGAGTACACCACGGCCGTGCTCTCGGTGGGCAATGCGGCGATCAACTGCACCAACAAGCCGATCGACGTCTACCGGACGGTGGTGCTGGAGTCGAGTACGACGGACAACATCGGCGGTGAGATCTCCGGCAAGGTGGGCCTGGAGGGCGTGATCGACAACACCACGGACGTCTCCGCGAGCGCCACCGGCAGCAACAAGACCGAGGTCACCCACACCGACCACACCGCGCCCACCGACAAGGGCCCCAACGCGGACATCGCCAACGGCGCCACCCTCGCCGTCGGCGGCACCGTGACGGGTGCGGCGCAGTTGAAGCTGAGTGCGAAGGCCACCTTCGAGCTCGCCTTCAAGGCCACCTACTCGCACGAGTGGAAGCGGACCAGCACCGAGACCACGCAGGTGAAGTTCACCGTGAAGTCGGGCGACGAGCTGCAGTTCGGCGTGCTCAACGCCATGACGCGCACGGTGGGGGAGTTGACGGTGGGCGGCATCGGCAAGCTGATCAAGAACGTCATCGTCGACAGTCCCTCCAGCGTGAACGTCAGCACGGTGGTCGCGCAGACCTTCAGCGCCAGGAACCACTGCCTGTCGCTCCGCCCCGGCTTCACCCCGGCGCCGAACCCCACCCCGACCCCTCAGCCGGCCCCTCCGCCGGGGAACCGCGGGGTGGCCGGGGGCGACCTCGTCGAGGCGGCGCCGCGCACCGACGGAGCCCGGCCCGTCGGGCAGTACCGACTGGCCGCCGACGGGAGCTGGGCACCGCTGGCTTGACCCCGCCGCACACGACTCGGCCGCCTGCCCGGCATTCGGGCAGGCGGCCGAGTCGTGTGCGGCAGTCTCAGGGACTGAGCGGAACGGCCCTGGTGGGCACCCCCGCGGGCGGGGCTTCGACGGTGAGCAGGCGCTTGTCCGGCCCGGCCCCGTTGTCCGGGGTGCCGGCGGTGGGCCGGGCGGATCCGCAGCGCTTGAGCTCGACGTCGGTGAGCGGTCCGGTGCGCTGGTAGTAGCGGTCCGGCAGCGAGCTGGAGGGGACGTCGAAGGTGGCGTCGAGGCGGTACTTGTTGCGGGCGTTGGCGAAGCTGCCGACGACCCGCTCACGGGCGGGCTGGACCTCGATCCAGCTCATCTCGCCCGGCTGGATGGTGGGGTTGAGCTGCTTGGTGGTCGTCCTCGACCAGGTGAGCGGGCTGCTGGTGTTCATGGCCGCGGAGTTGCCGCCCGCCATGCTGAAGCCGGCGGCCACCTGGGAGGCCAGATTGGGGCGGCTCTGGGAGATGTCGGAGCGGCTGGGGACCAGCGGGGTGCCCTTGAGCGCGTAGTACTGGGTCAGGCTGTCGTACGGGGGCTCGGTGTTCTCCATCCTCCGGTCGTCGACCACGGCGTTGCGGGTGCAGTTGATGTACACCTCGCCCACGATCCGGGTCTGGCCGTAGTACGGGTACGAGTACCGGTTGTCCACGGTGAACACGCAGTTGGTCGCGGACCCTTCGCAGTCGTCCACGGCCACGCCCGGCTCCAGCGGGTCGTTGCCGCGGTAGGCCTTGGGGCCGGGCAGCTGCTCCTTGCGGATCTTCTGGTCGGCGGGGGCCGGGGTCTGCTTGGCCGTGACGTTGGTGATCAGCGGGCCGCAGGAGAGCGAGGTGCGCTGTTCGGCGGAGTCGAAGGAGACCATCGGGTTGTCCTCGGTGGCGTCGAACTCGAAGGTCCGGCCGGTGGTCCAGTTGGCGGTGCCGACGGTGTCGGTGCCCTTGGTGGTGACCACCGGGTCGGGCGCCGGCCCGGCGGTGATGAGGGAGACGTTGTAGGTCTGGCCGTCCTTGAGCTGCTCGGGCGTGCACCGGCGGTCCACGCCGGGGCTGTCGTCCCAGCTCAGGGTGAGGTGGGAGCCGGCCTTCACGCCCCAGAGCCGGGTGCGCATGGACAGCGCGGCGCCGTTCCAGTTGAGCGAGGCGGCCTGGTAGCCGAGCGGGTGCTGGGCGAGCGCCTTGCCGAAGACCACGCCGGTGGTGTCCGGGGACCAGTCGGTGTGACCGGCCGCCGTGCCGTTGTCGGGCGCCACGGGGCTGGCGAAGGTCCCGTTGGGGACGTGGGCGTCCACCGTGTCGGCGGCCACGGCCGCCGGTGGAGCGGCGACCAGCGCCAGCCCGGCGGTCGCCAGCGAGCACAGGACGCGGCGGGGGAGCGGGTGCGGGAGACGGCGCGTCATCAGCAGAACCACCAGTCGCTCGGCGGGACGACCGCGTCACCGGGTTGGACGTCGGCGGTCAGGGCGTTCGGCAGCGCGCAGAGGCCGGCGGCCGCCGTGTTGGGGTCCTGGTCGCGGGGGACCTTGCCGAAGTCCTCGACGGCCTGGGTCTCCTTGTCGATTCCGGCGTTCTCCTTCTCGCCCTTGCCCGCGACGCCCGCGAGGCAGTCCCGGTCGGTGGGCGGGCACTTGGAGATCTGGTTCTTGTTGTCGGCGACGTCCTTGCACTGCGGGTTGCTCGCCGCCTCGCCCGCGCAGGGATCGCTGGAGGCCGTGCCCTGGGGCGGCCCGAGGGGCGGGGCGGTCTGTTTGGCGGCGACGTTGGTGATCAGCGCGCCGCACGAGGGCTTGTCGGTGTCGGTGGAGGCGAAGGTGATCTGCGGGCTGTCCTCGGCGGCGGTGAAGGAGTAGGTGCGGCCGAGGAACCAGTTCGCCTTGCCGGTCGGGTTGTTGGTGGTGAATCTGCCCGGCGTGTTGGTGTCGCCGGCCACCGTCATGGTGTAGGCCCGTTTGGCATTGCCCGATGTCACGCAGACGTCGGGGTTGTCGTCCCAGCTGAGGGTGACCGTGGCACCCTTGCGCACGCCGCGCAGTCGGGTGCCGATCGAGATCCCCCCGCCGTTCCAGCCGAGCGTGGCCGCCTGGAAGCCCTGCGGGTGCGCGGCGCGGGTGGCCGAGGCCACGCCGCCGGTGCTGGTCCAGCCCTCGACGCCCGCGGAGAAGGTCTTCTCGGCGGGAACCGTGGGCGCCGAGAAGGTCCCGTTCACCACCACGGCGGGCTCGGTGTCCTCCGCCCCGGCGGGCGCGGGCGCCGCCACGGCGATGGCGCCACCGAGGGTCACGATGAGAAGTCTGGCTCTGGCTGTCCGCAGCACGGTCGCTCCCGCTGAAGTCGGCTTCGAAGTACGGCGCTTGATCTCACATCCGACTGATGATCATTCAGGCCCAGAGGTCATGCTTCGGGCTGCGACCGGGCGTCGCAACAGTGGCGGGCCGATAGGGCGACGACGAACTATCAAGCTTGGGCCATAGGTATGGAAAGTCCTCCGCAGCCGCACGGTCCTTCTGCCCGCAGGGCAGGTATGTGGTTGATCCGGCAATCACTTCCGTCTGTTCCCGTGCGGCCGGGTGCCGTACGGCCCGTCGCCGGTACCGCCCATCCGCGCCCCGTGCCCTCCCGTCGCCCCCGCCCGGCCGCCGGGCCGTCGGTGAGCGGGCCGGCCGGAGCCGGGCAGCACCCGGTGGCCGGGTCGACGGCCGGTCCCGGTGCCCGACGAGCAATCCCCGATGTCCGAGACACCCGCCCCATTGACCCCTGAGGACGACATGCACCCGCTGCACCGCAAGCTCCGCCGCCTGCCCGCGACCGCCGCGCCCGCACTGGTCGCGAGCCTGGCCCTGCTCGGTTCCGTCGCGCTGCCGACTTCCGCCGCCTCCGCCTACGACCTGCGACTGCGCTCCTGGGGGCTGAACACCAGCGGTCAGCTGGGCGACGGCACCAAGACCCAGCGGCTCACTCCGACCTCCGTGGTGGGGCTGTCCGGGGCCGAGCTGAACTCCGTCGCCGCCGGTGGCACCGGCGGCTCCACCGGGTCCGGGTTCGGCCTGGCCCTGATCGCCAACGGCACCGTCGAGGCGTGGGGCAAGAACGACAAGGGCCAGCTCGGCAACGGCGCCGTCAGCACGACCGACGAGTGGGCGGTGCCCGGTCTGGTGGCGGGCCTGGGCGGCGTCGAGGCGATCGCGGCGGGCGGCGCGCACGCGCTCGCCCTGCTGAAGGACGGCACCGTCAGGGCGTGGGGCCTCAATGACAAGGGGCAGCTCGGCAACGGCACCACCGTCAACGCGCCCCTCCCGGTGACGGTGGCCGGCCTGGAGGACGTCAAGGCGATCGCGGCCGGCGACGCCTTCAGCATGGCCCTGCTGAAGGACGGCACGGTGAAGACCTGGGGCAACAACGACAAGGGCCAGCTCGGCATCACCCCGAAGGCGTCCAGTTCGACGGCGCCGATCCCCAAGCCGGCCCCGGCCACCCGGACGACCGCCGTCGTGGTGCCGGAACTGACCACGGTGAAGTCCGTCACCGCGGGGGTCTCCCACGCGCTGGCCCTGCTCGCGGACGGCTCGGTGATGGCCTGGGGCCTCAACGACAAGGGCCAGCTGGGCGACGACACGGTCCTCGACAAGCCCTACCCGGTGCCGGTGGTGGAACTCAAGAACGTCACCGCGCTCTCCGCCGGTGCCGCGCACACCATCGCCCTGCTGCAGGACCGCACCCTGCGCGGCTGGGGTCTGAACGACAAGGGCCAGGTCGGCGACGGCACCCTCACCCAGCGCAACACCAGCGTGCCCCTCCCCGGCGTCTCGGCCGTGGTCGGCATCGCCTCCGGCTCCGCCCACAACCTGGCGGTGCTCTCCGACGGCACCGTCCAGGCCTGGGGCCTCAACGACAAGGGGCAGCTGGGCGACGGCACCACCACCCAGCGCCCGACCCCGGTGCAGGTGCTGGCGAAGTCCGGCAGCGTCTCCATGGTCGCGGCGCCCTCCAACGGCAGTTTCAGCCTGGCGCGCTGACCTCCCGTCCCTCCAACAGGAAGGAATGACATGACCAACTCCCGTACCGCCCGCCGGAATCGACTGCGCACCGCACTCGCCGGCACCGTGGCGGCCGCGGCCGCGCTCAGCCTGGCCGCGCTGCCGGCCGGCAGCGCGCACGCCCAGGAGAAGCGCCTCAAGTCCTGGGGCAACAACCGCGCCGGTCAGCTCGGCGACGGCACCTGGACCGACTTCCGCACCACGGCCACCACCGTGCTCGGGCTGACCAGCGCCGAGGTGGTCAAGATCGCCGCCGGCGGGGCCGGGGTCACCAACGGCCACGGCCTCGCCCTGCTGACCGACCGCACCGTCCAGTCCTGGGGCGCCAACAACTCCGGCCAGCTGGGCGACGGCACGGTGTTCGGCCACAACGCGCCCGGCCAGGTCGTCAACCTCGCCAACGCCACCGACATCGCCGCGGGCGGCGCGCACAGCATGGCCCTGCTGGCCGACCAGACGGTCGTCGCCTGGGGCCACAACAACTACGGCCAGCTCGGGAACGGCACCAACAGCGACAGCAGCGTCCCGGTGCGGGTCGAGGGCCTCAACAAGGTGATCGCGATCGCGGCCGGCCTCAACCACAGCCTGGCGCTGCGCGAGGACGGGACGGTGTGGGCCTGGGGCTACAACATCAACGGTCAGCTCGGCGACGGGACGTCCGCCAGTCGCAACGTGCCGTCCCCGGTCGCCAACCTCACCGGGGTCACCCGGATCGCGGCCGGCTGCAACCACAACATCGCCCTGGTCGGTCCGCCGAGCGGCCCGACCAAGCCCACCAGCGGCAACGCGGTGAAGGCCTGGGGCTACAACGCCACCGGCCAGCTCGGCGACAACAGCACGATCAGCCGCTACACGCCGGTCGACACCCAGGGCATCTGGCTCGGCGGGGTCTCCCAGATCGCGGCCGGCTGCAACCACAGCCTCGCCGTCACCGACAGCGACAACAAGCTGAAGGCCTGGGGGCAGAACACCTCCGGCCAGATCGGCGACGGGACGACGGACTACCGGATCACCCCCGTGCCCGTCCCGGGGGTGACGGGCGTCCAGCTGGTGGTCGGCGGCCGTGAGCACACCGTCGCCCTGCTCGGCAACAACTCCGTGCAGTCCTGGGGCAACAACGGCTCCGGCCAGCTGGGCAACGGCACCACCACGGACAGCAGCACCCCGGTCACCGCGCTCACCGCACTGACCGGCGTGGACAAGATCGCCGCACCGGTCGGCGGCGACTTCAGCCTCGCCAACTGACCCCGGACCGGACGAACCGGGCGGCTGCCCGGCCCCGGCGCGGTACGCCGGGGCCGGGCACCGACGGTCCGGGGCCGGTCGCGCCGGACGGATGTCGGTGGATCTCCGCGGCCAGGACCTCGCGGACCCGGCGAACGGCCCGGTCTCCGGACGGCCGTGGCTCCGGGTGCCGTCGGGCCTCGTCGGGCCTCGTCGGGCCCCGTCGGCGACCAGGGCCTCAGTGGAGCCCGTGGCGGTTCGCCCAGCCGGTGACGGCGGCGGCGATCGCGAGGGGCTGGTCCTCCGGCGTGTGGTGTCCGGCGACCGCGTCGCTGTGTTCGATCTCCAGGCCGGCGATGTTCTCCGCGCACCAGTCGACGATCTCCGGGCCCATCATGGCGCCGGGCCCGGGTGCGAAGGTGAGCAGCAGTTTGGGCACGTCGGCGCTGGTCGCCAACCACCGGTCGTAGTCCCGGATCCTGGCCACGACGTCGGCGGGCTCCTCGCCGAGCGGCATCGACCGCGGCCACTGGAGCAGCGGGCGGCGGCTCTCCCGGGTGGGGTAGGGGCGGCGGTAGGCGTCCAGGTCCTCGGGCGTGAGGGGAGTGGCGACCGATCCGGGCAGGGCCTGCTCGATGAAGAGGTTGTCGTCGAGGATCATGGCCTCGCCCACCTGCGGCGTCCTGATCGCCCGGAACAGGTCGCGGCCGCCCTCGGGGAACTCCTCCCAGGCCATCGGCTTGACGATGGTCTCGGTGAACGCGATGCCGCGCACCCGCCCCGGGTGCCGGGCGGCCCAGTCGAAGGCGAGGGCGCCGCCCCAGTCGTGACCGACCAGCACCACCTCCTCCAGGCCCAGGAGGTCGAACCAGGCGTCCAGGTAGCGGGCGTGGTCGGCGAAGGTGTAGGCGAGGTCGGGCTTGCCGGACTCGCCCATCCCGATCAGGTCCGGGGCCAGCAGCCGGGCCGGCGCGCCGACGGCCGGGAGGACGTCCCGCCAGAGGTGGGAGGAGGTGGGGTTGCCGTGCAGGAAGACCATCGGCGCACCGGCGCCGAGCTCCCGGTGGAACATGGTGGAGTCGAGTACGGGCTGAACGGGCAAGGGGGTCTCTTCCTTCGGGGCGCCGCGACACCGGGGCGTTCGGTGGCGGGTGTTCGGGTGCTTCGGTGGCGGGGTGTTCGGGCGCCCGGGCCGGCGCCGGGTTCACGCGGGCCGGCCCGGGCGGGAGTTCAGCGGAACGCGGGGGCGCTGCGGGCGGCCCAGTCCGCGAAGGTGCGCGGCGCCCGGCCGAGGACGCGCTCGACGTCGGGGCTCACGGCCTGCTCGGCGGGCAGCGGCTCGCCGAGGATGGCGAGAGTCCCCTCCACCACCGGCTCGGGCATGAACGCCAGCATCTGCGCGCGGGCCTCGGCGCGGGTCTGCTCGACGAACCGCACCGGGGAGCCGACCGCCCCACCGAGGGCCTCGGCCCGCTCGCGCGGGGTGACGGGAGCCGGTCCGGTGAGGTCGTACGTCCGGCCCGCGTGGCCGTCCTCGCGCAGGGCGGCCGCCGCCACCTCGGCCACGTCCGCCGGGTCGACGGTGGGCAGTCCGACGTCGCCGAACGGCGCGGCGGCCGTTCGCCGGGCGCGGATCGACTCGGCCCAGGCGTAGGCGTTCGAGTTGAGGCCGCCGGAGCGCAGGACCGTCCAGTCGAGGCCCGAGCGGCGCACGGCCTCCTCGAACGCGGCGGGGTGGCGGTAGACCTCCGGCCGGGTGCCGGCGCCCTGGGAGGAGAGGAGGACGACGCGTCGCACGCCGGCCGCCCGGGCCTGGTCGAGGACGCCGTCTGGGGCGTCGCCGGCGACGAGCAGGAACAGCGCATCGGCCCCGGCGAGGGCGGTGCGCAGGCTCGGCGGGTCGGCGAGGTCCGCCTCCAGGTGCCGGACGCCGTCGGGCAGTCGGGCCGGTCGCCGGGAGACGGCCGTCACCTGCTCGCCGGCTCCGACGAGGATCCGGACGAGCTCCTGGCCGACGTTTCCGGTCGCACCCGTGACAACGATCATGGGAATCCCCCGCTTGTGAGTTAGTTGGCTGACTTAGGAAGACCCTAGCCGACGATGCGTCAGGCGTCTACAGTTAGTCGGGTGACTGACTCAAAGAGCGCCCGGCGATCGCCGGGCAAGCGGGAGCGGCTGGCGGCCGCCGCGGCGCAGGTGCTGCACGAGAAGGGCGTCGAACAGACCACCCTCGCCGACATCGCCCGGGTGGCGGACGTTCCGGTCGGCAACGTCTACTACTACTTCAAGACCAAGAACGAGCTGGTCGGGGCCGCGATCGACGCGCACGCGCAGAGCCTGCGGTCCGTGATCGACGCACTCGACGAGCTCCCCACCCCGCAGGACAGGCTCAAGGCGCTCCTGCACGGCTGGATCGATCAGCGCGAGCTCACCGCCCGGTACGGCTGCCCCACCGGAAGCCTCGCCTCGGAACTCGACAAGCGGGACGACGGCCTGGCCGAGGCCGTCGCCGAGGTCATGCGGCAGCTCCTCGACTGGGCGGCGCAGCAGTTCCGGGCGATGGGGCGCGAGGAGGACTCCCGCGAACTCGCGATCGCCCTGGTCGCCGCCTACCAGGGGATCTCGCTGCTCACCAACACCTTCCGCGCGCCCGAGCTGATGGCCGCCGAAGGGCAGCGCCTGGAGCGGTGGATCGACTCGCTCGCCTGACGCGCGGCGCTCGCCGGCCGGCCGCCGTGCTCGCGGCCGCGGCCGGCGCGGCCCTCACGGCCGCGGCGGAGCACCGCCGCGGTCCCCGGGGGTGAGCGTGATCAGGACCTTGCCGGGGAAGTCCGCCTCCCCGGTGGCGAGCTCCATGACGCGCCGGGGGAATTCGTCGAGGGTGATCCGCCGTGAGGCCAGCCTTTCGAGCGGGAAGTCCCGCGGGTGTCGGGCGTGCAGCCTGAAGCCCTCCTCGTAGTCCTCCCGGAGGCAGCCGTAGGCGCCCGAGACGTCGATCCGCTTCCCCCCGTACGTCACGGACTCGATGCGTTCCTGCCGGCGCAGGGCGTCGATGTCGGCCCCGCCGACCGGGAAGGTGTCGCCCTTGCGGGTGCCGCCGTAGACGAACAGGACGGCGCCGTCGGTCGCCAGGCCGGCGGCGGTCTCCAGGAGTTCCGCCGTGGCGACGGTGGGTGCCACGATCACGATGTCGAACCCGCCCCGGTGGGCCTGCGCCGCCGCGTCGGTCAGGGGGTGGATCTCGCCCTCGGCGAGGATCCCCTGCTGCTGGGCGAAGGCGCGTCGCGGCTCGCCGCGGTTGAACACCGCGACCGACGCGCCCAGGTGCCGGGCGTACATGGCGAACATCAGCCCCGCGCAGCCGGCGCCGATGATGCCCACCCGCCGGCCCCGGAGGGAGGGCAGGCCCGTGAGTTCGAGCAGTTTGCCGAGCGCGTGCACGATGCAGGCGAACGGCTCGGGCATCCAGACGCCGCCCCGGAGGCGCGGCTCCGGGACCCGGACCACGGCCTGGTCCAGCTGCTCCTTCGTGCCGTGGACGAGGACGTACTCGGCGAAGCCGGTCGTGCGGGTCGAGGTGATGTTGGGGTTGAGGGTGACCAGGTCGCCCTCCTCGAAGCCGGTACCGGCCCCGGCGAAGGCGACGGGGCCGACGAGTTCATGGCCGAACAGCGGGCCGCGGTCCTCCATGACATCGCGCGAGCCGAGGATCTCCTTGACGTCGGCGCGGCAGATTCCCAGGTGGTCGGGCCTGATCACGACGGTGTCGGCGCCGAGGGCGTCCTGCGGGAAGGCGTGCGCGCCGAGGCTGACGACGCCGTCCTTCAGGGTGGTCGTGACGTAGGTGGCCGGAAGGTTCGGCAACTCAACTCCTCAACTGGATGCCAGTGCCCGGACGCGTGCGACGTCGAGGGCGAGACGCCGCAGGTCGCCGTCGCGGTAGTCGTTCTCCAGGACGAGCGCCTCGGGCGGGCCCGCCCGTGCGGCAAGGGCGTGGACCGCCGCCCGCACCGGGCCGTCCCCGTCTCCGAGGAGGTCCCGGGCCACGACCCCGTTCGTGCCGTCCTTGAGGTGGATCTGGGGGGCGATCCACGGGTGGGTCGCGTCGATCAGGGCCAGGACGTCGACGCCGGCCACCCGCGGGTTGTAGGTGTCCAGCAGCAGCCGGAAGGCGGGGGCCGCCACCTCCTCGGCCAGGGTCCGCGCGCGCCGCGGGTCCAGGTCGTTCTCGCTGGCCAGCAGCAGTCCGCGCGCCTGCGCCTCGCCCGCCGCCCAGGCCAGCACGGCGGCCGTCCGCCGCAGTTGCTGCGGGTCGCCGATGGCACTGCGGCGAAAGCTCGGGACGAACGCCAGCGGCGCGCCCAGGGCCAGGGCGGTGTCGAGCACCCGGATCAGGACGCGGCGCACCCGCAGCGCGTCCCGGCTGCCCTCGGGCGCGTGCAGCCCGATGTCGTTGAGGGTGTTGCCCGCGACCGCGAGCAGCCGCACCCTGTGGCGGGCGCCGTCCTCCCGCAGCCGGTCCACGGTGCCCGGCGCGTCGAGCCGGGGCCCGCGGCCGGGGCCGCCGAGGTCGAGCTGGAGGCCCTCGACGCCGGTCCGGCGGGTCAGTTCGACCGCGCCGAAGTGGTCCCCCGGCAGGCGCCAGCCGGCGAGCCCGACGAGGGGGGAGGGCGTCACGATCCCGCCCCCGAGGAGATCCTGCGGCTCTGGGAGACCGGTGTCCGCTCGCTCACCGGGAACCAGGCGCCCGCGCCGTCGACCACCAGATGGGCACCGTGCAGACCGGCCCCGGCCGTCGCCGCCAGCTCCCGGGCGAGCGGGGCGAAGCTCCCCGGCGTCATGTAGGCGCTGTAGTCGAACCCCTCCGGGCGCCGGCGCCGGATCCCGGGGGTGTCGACCATGCCGGCCGGGAGGGCCTGGACGATCCGCAGGGCTTCGGCGCCGGGCGCCTCGGCCTCCTCCTGCGCGACGGAGTCGAGCAGGGCCGAGGCGGCCGCCTTCGAGGCGGCGTAGCCGGAGCGCCCCGGCCCCGCGTTGTAGACCACCTCGGACGAGACCCCGAGGAACACCCCCGGGGCGTCGGGGCGGCGCAGGGCCGGGATCGTCCGGGACAGCGTCAGCCAGAGGCCGTGCAGGTTGACGTCGATCTGGCGGCGCCACTCCGCCTCGGTGCAGTCCCGGAAGAGGGCCCGCCGGTCGCCGTAGTGGACGGCCGAGTAGCAGACGGCGTGCAGGGGTTCGGCGGCGGCGAGCGCCAGGTTCTCGGTGACCCGTCCGGCGTCCGTGAGGTCGGTGGCCGCCCAGCGGAGCCGGTCGGCGCCCGCCCCGGCCGGAGCCGACCGGCTGAGCACCGTGACGTCCAGACCCGCCGCGGCCCAGGCGTCCGCGACGCCGCGGCCGATCCCGGTGGACCCGCCGACCACGAGCGCGCGGCGGCGGTTCCGATCATGTGCGGTCACTGGGCCTCCAGGGGCGAGGGCGGCAGCGGGGGGAACCGCACCGCGAGTTTGACGAGCCGGCTCCCGGCAACGGTCCGCTCCCGGCCCACCGACAGGCCGGTCATGATCCGGGCGGCCTCCGGCGGCCCGACGACATGGGTCACCAGGTCGCGGTAGGCGGCCGGGTCCCGGCACAACTCGGCCGCCGCTTCGACGAGATGGCCGTTGCCCACCCCGCGGTGACCGGTCAGCCGGACGGGGCGGCCGTCGGTGGTGCCCACCCGGGTGACGGCGGGGGGTTCGGGGTACCCGGCGCAGTTGGCGGCCCGGACGGCGGCCAGGTCGACCCCGGGGAGCAGGGCGGCGGCGGCGCCGGGTGGCAGACCGCCGAACAGGTCGACGGTCAGCTCGCCGCTGTCCAGGCGCAGGGCGGAGTCGAGCGCGCCGAGCGTGGCGTCGCGCGGCGTCGCGAGCAGGGCCGCGGCCGGCTCCGCGCCGAGCGGGGGCAGCGGGCCCGGCCGGCCCGCCTCGCCCGCCTCGCCCGGCTCGCCGGCGAGCAGCAACTCCACGCCGGGAAGGGCCCGTTCGGTGCTCCAGGCCAGTCCGGCCGGAGTGTGGTGCACGAGCAGGATCCGGTCGACGCTCCCCAGCCAGCGGCGGGCGGCGCGCACCGCGAGCTGCCCGATCGTGCCGTCGCCGTACACAACCAGGGTGCGCGGGCGGCCCGCGGCCAGCAGGGCGAAGGCGTAGCGGACGGCGGCCAGCGGCTCGATCAGGGTGCCGAGTACGGCGTCGGGCGACCGCTCCAGCGGCACGACGAGGCCGCCCCGGACGGCGGTCGCGGCGATCAGGGTGCGTTCCTGCAGCAGGCCGTCGACCGTGTGGCCGAGCAGGAAGGACGGGTCCGCGTGGTGGGTCGGGTTGACCACGACCGGTGTGCCCGGGCCCAGCGTGCGGGGAGTGCCCGACCCGGCGGCGACCACCCGGGCGATGCCCTCGTGGCCGATGACCGGGGCCGGGTCGTCGCGCAGTCCGCGCAGCATCTGGATGTCCGTCCCGCACAGCCCCGCGACCTGCGTGGCCACCAGCAACTCACCCGGCCCGGGTGCCGGGGTGGGGCGCAGCCGCAGCCGGACCCGCCCCGCCTCCCGGACCAGCGCCCGGTGGTCCGGGATGTCCCCGGCCGTCCTCATGCCGGTACTCCGGCACAGGCCGCGATCCCCGCGCCGGCCAGGCTGTCGGCCTCCCCGGGGCCGGTGACGGTGATGCGCCGCTCCAGCCACTCGGGGGTGCGTTCGCTGGTCAGGTAGAGGCCCTGCCGGGTGAGGTCCCCCATCAGGGCGTGCCGGTAGTGGTGGCCGAGGCCGTGGACGACGCCGCCGGTCAGGACCACCTCGTCCACCTCGGGGTCGAGGCAGAGCGCGGTGCGCAGGACGGCGGCGACGGGAGCCGTGACCGCGTCGAGCAGTTCGAGCGCCAGCTCGTCCCGGTCGTCCAGCGCGCCGCGCAGCGCCGCCTCGAAGCCGGTGCCGTCGGCCGTCCGCCGGCCGAGTCGGGACGCCGCCCAGCGTGCCGGCGCCCGCCGGGCGAGGGTGCCCGCCATCCGGGCGATGCCCGGGCCGGAGGCGTACGCCGCCAGGTGTCCCGGCCGCCCGCAGTCGCAGTCCAGGGTGACGGGGCGTCCGGCGAGCTCGGCGGTGGCGGGCAGGTGGCCGATCTCGCCCTGCAGCCCGCAGCCGTCCACCGGGATCCGGCGCTGCCGCTGGTCGATGACCCGGCAGGCGATGCCCGAGCTGATGGTGGCCAGCAGCACCTTGCGGTGTCCGCTGCGGCCGTCGGCCGCGGCGGCGTGCAGGAGCGCGGCCGTGACGTCGTTGACGATGTGCCAGCGGACGTCGGACCGCCGGGCCGTCAGCGCCGCCCGCAGGTCGTACGGCTCGCTGTGGTCGCCCCACAGCGGTGCCGAGGCGTAGACGAGGCCGGAGCGGTGGTCGAGCGCGGCTCCGAAGGAGACGCCGACGACGGTGTCCGGTGTCGCGGGCACCGTGTCGCAGAGGTCCCGGACCATCATGTCCTGGAGCTCGGCGACGGTGGCTCCGGGGAAGCGCCTGAAGGTGGGGGAGGGGCGCGAGGTGCGGGCGAGCAGCTCGCCCCCGGGCAGCCACCGGGCCTGGCGGATGTGCGTTCCGCCGACGTCGAACACGGTGACGGCCGTGGTCATACCGCGGCGCCGACGAGCTCGCTGTTCGCGGGTGCCGTCCAGGAGTCGATGAACTCCAGGGCCCGGCCGAGCTCTTCGGACGTCAGGTCGTTGGCGAAGACGACGGAGCCGATGCCCCGGGTGAGGGGGACGCGCTGGAGCCCGTCGCGGTGCTTGACGGCGTCGGAGAGCGCCTCCTGGAGCAGGTCGTGGGTGAAGGTCGGGTGCGAGACGGGGAGGTGGAAGCCCTGGAGCAATCTCAATGCCCGGTCCGTGTCGCCCGCCGAGAGGTGGCCGCGCAGGTGGGCGAGGGCCAGGCAGATCGCCATGTCGACGGCGACGGCCTCGCCGTGCAGCAGCGGCGGGTCGGCGCGCAGTTCCAGCGAGGGGCTGAAGGTGTGGCCGTAGTCGACGGAGCGCTCCAGCACCTGCTCCCAGAGGTTGGGCTCCAACTCGTCGAGCATGCCGGAGATCGCGCGGGACAGGACCTCGCTCACGGCCGAACCGCAGCCGGCCAGGGTCTCGGGGGTGATGGAGCCGGCCGTCGCCTCCAGGAGGTCGAACAGGACGGCGTCCTTGACCAGCGCCATCTTGATGATCTCGGCGAGGCCGTTGGCCACGTGGCGCGGGTCGATGGTGCGCAGGAACGCGGGGTCGATCAGGGCGAGTTCCGGTGCGAAGTAGGCACCCAGGCGGTTCTTGTGGTGACCGTGGTTGATCCCGGTCTTCACGCCGATCCCGGCGTCGATCTGGCCGACCAGCGTGGTGGGGACGCGGACGTAGGGCACGCCGCGGCGGTACATGCTCGCCGCGAAGCCGACGATGTCCAGGACCACGCCGCCGCCGACGGCGACCACCTTCTCGGCGCGGCGCAGGATGCCCATCCGGGACATGGCCTCGGTGACGTGGACGGCCTGGTCGAGTGACTTCGCGTCCTCGTCGCCCTGGACGACCTGCCAGGTCGCGTCGACCTGCCAGTGGGTGAAGTACTCCGCGAACCGGTCGTGGTAGAGGCCGTCGACGACGGAGTCGATCGCCAGGAGGCAGCGGACGGTGCGCCCCCGGCCGCCGCCGCAGGCGAAGGCGAGGGTGGGGTTGTCGAGATCCAGCAGCCCGCGCACCATGCTGACGCTGTAGGCGACGGGCTGCTTCGCCCGGACGTTCCAGTGCAGCCCGGGCGGCTTGGGCAGATCGGCCACCGGGTTCAGACCGGCGGGGCGTGGCATTGCGGTTCCAGACATGACAAGACCTCCGTGAGGGCCATCGAGCTGGGGCATGCGCGGTGCGGATGGACATCGCAGGGGCGCGGCGCCGATGCCGTCCGGTCCGCCCGTCGGGATCGAACGCTAGTGCGCCGTATGCATACATCGCAACGTGACAGGGGTCACAGTAGATGTATGCAGATTCATATTACTTGGCGATTGCGAACCGGTGAATCGACGCCGGTCCGCCCCGCGGGCCGCCGGTGGGCGACCCGGGCCGGCCCGGAACGGGCGAGGCGGCTCCGGCCGCAGGCGGGAGACCTGCGGCCGGGGCCGCCCCGGGGGTGGTGCGGCGCTCAGTCCATCGGCACCGCGGGCGCGTACCGCAGCCGGGCGACGAGCGAGGCGGTGGAGTCGTTCAGCGCGGCCGTGTCGAGCGCCTCGGTCAGGGACTTGCGCAGGGTCCGCTGCGCCGCGTCGGCCAGCTGCCGGCCGGCCTGGGTGACCTGCACGTCCACCCCGCGCTTGTCGTCGAGGGCGCTGCGGCGGGTGACCCACTCGGCGTCCTCGAGGCGGGCGACCATGCGGCTGACGGCCGGCTGGTTGGCGCCCAGGGCCTTGACGAGGTCGGACATCCGCAGGGTGCCGTCCCGCTGCTCCGTCAAGGAGAGCAGGAGCAGCAGCTCGTTCATCGAGACCCCGTGGCTGCGGGTCAGCCGCCTGCCCGCGGTCGCGTTGACCTGCTCCATCAAGCGCGTGAGCCGTCGCCAGACGGCGATCTCGTCCCGCTCGCTCCCCGGTCCCCAAGTCTCCATCGACGCGGCCCCTCACTGAGTCCTTCGAAACGTTCCACGTGCACGTCCGTAACCGTTGCCCAGCGTAACTCTTTGCGCAGTTGACTGCCCCGGCGCCGTCGTCCATTATCTGCATGCAATCGCATACATCTTCACTGACACTGGCTTCCTACGAAAGGCTTGGGTCGCCATGCCCCTCCCCCTTCTGGCCCTGATGCTCGGGGTCTTCTGCGTGGGCACCGCCGAGGTCGTCATCGCGGGGATCCTGCCCGAGATGTCGGCCAGCCTGGACGTGTCCATCCCGACAGCCGGCCTGCTGGTCACCGGCTACGCGCTCGGGGTGACCATCGGCGGCCCGATCATCACCCTGCTGACCACCAAGTGGTCCCGCAAGGCCCTGCTGCTCAGCCTGATGGGCGTCTTCATCGCCGGCAACATCATCGCCGCGCTGGCCCCCAACTACTCGACGCTGATGGGGGCCCGCGTCTTCACCTCGCTCAGCCACGGCACCTTCGCCGCGGTGGCCTGGCACGTCGCCGCCCTGATGTCCCCGCCGGACAAGCAGGCGACCGCCATGGCCAAGATCGCGCTGGGCTTCAACTTCGCCAATGTGCTCGGCTCCCCGATCGGCACCTTCATCGGGCAGCACTTCGGCTGGCGGGCCACCTTCGGGTACGTCACGGTCTTCGCCGTGCTCTGCCTCCTGCTCATCTCCAGGTTCGTGCCGAGCGCGCTGTCCACGGAGAGCGACCCGTCGGGCGAGGGGGGCACCTCACTGCGCGACCAGATGAAGGTGTTCCGCCGGGGGAGCCTCCAACTCTCCATGCTGATCACCGTGCTGGCCCAGGGAGCGGTCTTCACCACCTCGACCTACCTGGCGCCGCTGCTCCGCGACATCGGCCACTTCGCGCCCGGCATGGTCGGCATCCTGCTGATCGTCTTCGGCATCGGCTCGGTCCTGGGCAACATCCTCGGCGGCCGGGCCGCGGACGCCAACGTGATGCGCGGAGTGCTGCGCGCCCAGACCGCCCTGCTCGCCGCGCTGCTGCTCTTCTGGTTCGCCGCACCCCACCAGGTCCCCGCCGCCGTCGCGCTCTTCCTGTTCGGTGCCGCCGGGTTCTCCATCATCCCGGCGCTCCAGGCGCGGATCCTCGCGGTGGCCGCCGCCGCACCGGCCCTCGCGCTGTCGGCCAACGTGTCCGCGTTCAACCTGGGCAACGGGCTCGGCGCGTGGCTCGGCGGTGCCACCATCGATCTCGGCTACGACAGCAGGGCCGTGACCCTCACCGCCGCCCTCGCCACCGCGATCGCCCTGCTCCTCTCGGTGGTGATGTGGGCCCGCGGCCGCCGCGAGTCGCCGAAGCTCCTCCCCGTGCTCGACGACGCGGGCGCTCCCGACGCCGCGCTCGCCCAGAAGACGGCGTAGCCGGGCCGAGGCGCGAGCCGCGGTGCCCCGCGCGTCCACGCCCTCCCCGGGCGTGGACGCGCGGGGCACCGGTGCGGCCGACGGAGGTGCCCGCCACGATCAACCGTCAGCCTCGGCCGTCCGTCGCACTCCTGATGGAGCGTCGATGATCTCGGCAACAACGGAATAGGCTCGCGCGCGGGACCGTTCACCGTCGGTACGGACACGACCTTCGTGCGGCCTGCGGCGCTCGAAGCGTGGTGCCGGAGCGACGACCGTCCGCCGTCCGGCGGCCTCCCCGGCCGGCTGCGGCCGGCTGACGGCGCCCGCTCCCTGCCGTTGCCGTCACGACGTCGCCATCCTTGGGGGGATTGCCCATGCGCCCCGTCCAGCACGCCCTACCGACCGGGAGGCCGGTCGGGCCGCGACCGCCCGTGCGGACCGGTCCGCGGAGCAGCACCGTCCTGGACGAGCTGTCCGAGGTGCTCTTCGCCCCGCTGCCCCGCAGCGACCAGCGGGTCAAGGGCGCCCTGTACCTGCGCGGGCTGATCGCGGCGGAGGGGCGCAAGTCGATCCGGAACATCGCCGCGCAGGTCGGCGGTCCCGAACTGGCGCAGAGCCTGCACCACTTCATCGCCTCCTCCACTTGGGACTGGGAGCCGGTCAGCAGCGCCCTCCAGCACCACGCCGACAGCGAGTTGCGGTTCACCGCCTGGGTGGTGCACGGCCTGCCGATGCCCAGGCGGGGCCGGCAGGCCGTCGGCGTGTGGGGGGTGGCCAGTGACGTCACCGTGCCCGTGAAGTGGAACCTGCTGCGGTCCGGCGAGGAGGCCGCCGACTGCGTCGTGGCGGCGACCCGGGTGTGCGACCGGAGCACGATCGGGCCCCGGCCGGTCGTCCTGGACGTCCCGGGGGCCGATCTGCGTCCGGTCTTCGACCGGTACGCGCAGGACGGCGCGCCGCTGCTGGCCGCCGTGCCCGGCAACCTGCCGGTGCTGGACCGGGGGCCGGGCCGCGGATCCCGCCCGTTTCCCGCCGCCCGTCTGCTGCAGCTCAACCGGATGGTGCGCCGGCCGGTGGAGTGGACGGACCCGGCGACGGGCACCCTGCGCCGGAGCCTGGTCGGCGGTGTCCGGGTGGAGTGGGCCGGGCACCCGCTGCTGCTGGTGGGGCAGTGGGACGGCGGGCAGGAGCAGCCGGTCCGGTGCTGGTTGACCAATCTCACGACCACGCCCCTGGGGGTCCTGTTGCGGCTCGCCAAGTTCACCCAGCGCGTCGAGCAGGACCGGGCGGGGTCGGCCTCGCACGTGGGGGCACTCGACGACTACGAGGGGCGGGGCTCCGACGGCTGGCACCGGCACATGACCCTGGCGGCGGCCGCGCACGTCGCCCAGGTGCTGGCCGCGGCGAGGGCCAGGGTCCGCCCGTGGACCCACTGCATGGTTTCCATGGAGCGGATGGGCCATCAGCTGTGAACGGCACAAACCGGACACCGCTCTGTTCAAACCTTATTTCTCTGTCTGTGTCACCTCGCCCGGGGGTCCTGACACAAGCGCCGTGACCGCATCGCCCGTGCCACCCCACGGGAGCCATCATCGGTCTTATGCGAATTCTGGTTGCCGGCGGTGGTATCAGCGCTCTGGCCACAGCGGTTGCTCTGGGATCGAGGGGCCATCACGTGCTCGTCCTGGACCGACGGCCGGCCTTCACCGAGAGCGGGGCGGGCGTCCGGTTGGCGCCGGCCGCCTTCCGCCTCCTGGACCGGCTCGGAGTCGGCGCGGCCGTGCGCGAGCGGTCGCTGACGATCGACGAATTCCGCATCATGAACGGCTCGACCGGGGAACCGGTCACCTCGGTGTCGCTGCCCGGCCGGCTCGGTGGGACGCACGGGGTCCATGCCACGGCCCACCGGCTGGACGTCTACGAGCCGCTGCTCGACGCCTGCTGGGAGCTGGACGCCGTCCGGCTGTGCGCGGACACCGGTGTGGTCGGCTACACCGAGCACGGCGAATCCGTGGTGGCCGCACTCGCCGACGGACGCAGCGTCACGGGGGACGCCCTGATCCTCACGGACGGTGCCCGCTCGGCCGTCCGCGAGGACGCGCCCCGGGCCGGTGGCAGGCCGGAGGAACTGGTCGCGGTCTACCGCACCGTCGTCCCGATGGAGCTGGTGGCCGAGCGCTGGCAGGACGGCGCGGCCACCAGCTGGGTGGGGGCGCACTGGCACGTCTCGCACTACCCGCTGCCCGACTCCCGGTACCTGGGCCTCTCCGCCACCCGCCACCGGCACGTCGGCGGTGACCTGGCGGGCGTCCGCGTGGACCTGGAACACGTGCTCGCGGCCTTCCCGGACATCGGCTACGCCGCCCGCAACGTCCTGACGATGGGCCGGCACTGGCGCGCCTGGACGGTGCCCGACCGGCAGGCCGCGTCGGTTCGGGCCTTCGGCAGGGTCGCGCTGGTGGGCGAGAGCGCGGAACCGGCGCGTCCGCTGGAGGTGTCGGGCGTGCAGCACGCCCTGGCGGACGCCGTCGGGCTCGGCCGGTCGTGGGACGCCTCCGGCGGGGACGTGCGGCGCTGGCTCGCCGACTACGGCGCCCGGCGCGGGGAGCGGACCGCCGGGGCCCAGGTGGGATGCGGGGCCGGGTGCCGCTAGCGGCGGCTCGCCGGGCGGTGGACGGGCGGGCGCTGGGCGGGCGGGCTGTGGGCGGGCGGCGGACGGGCGGGCGGTTCACGGGCGGATCAGTTCGCGCGGCAGCGACTACAACCACAGGTGGTCCCGCGACCGCAGCCGGAACGGGAGTTGGAGCGCCTGGTACGTCGACGGGCCGCCGATAGCCGGTGGCGGCGTCGAGGGCTGATCGCGCGGGGAGCCCCGGAGCCCCGGAGCGCCGGTCCACGACCGCTCCGGGCCTCCCCGTCGCCCGCCCGCGGGCCGGCCGCCGGTCCCGGTCCGCGCCGCGCGGTCACGGTGTCAGGCCGGCGTGCCCAGGGCGTCGAGCGCATCGCGCGCGAAGTCCGAGACGAGGCCGGCCAGCCGCTGCCAGTGGTCGACGATGAAGAAGTGGCCGCCGTCGAGCACCTTCAGCCGGAACGGGCCGGTGGTGTGCGCGGCCCAGGCCGCCGTGTCCTCGACGCCGGTCCAGCGGTCGGCGTCGCCGGTCAGCGCCAGCAGCGGGGCGCTCAGCACGGCGTCGGGCGGGCAGGTCCAGCGTTCGACGGCGGTGTAGTCGCTGCGCAGGGCCGGCAGGATCATCCGGACGACCTCCTCGTCGGCCAGCAGGCTGCTGTGGGTGGCGCTCAGCGCGTGCAGCTCGGCGATCAGGCCGGCGTCGTCGCGCAGGTGGACGGTGTCCTCGCGGTGCACGGACGGGGCGCGGCGGCCGGAGACGGCCACGGCGAACGGCGCCCGGCCGTCCGCCTCCAGCCGGCGGGCCACCTCGAAGGCGAGCAGCGCGCCCATGCTGTGGCCGTAGAGGGCGAGCGGGCGGCCGTCGGAGGGGAGGGCCCGGTGGATGCGGTCGGCGAACTCGGTGAGGTCCTCGATCCGCGGCTCGGCACGGCGGTCCTGGCGCCCCGGGTACTGGGCCGTCAGGACGTCGAAGCGGTCGGCCAGGGCGGTCGCGAACGGGCGGAAGAAGCTGGCGGATCCGCCGGCGTGCGGGAGCAGGACCAGCCGCGGGGCGTCGGCCGGCGCCGGGTGGTACCGGCGCATCCAGCGGGCGTCGCCGGTGCCGGGGTCGGTCACGGCCATGGGGCTTTCCTCGGGGGTGAGACGGGGAGTCGGGTGAGTCGTTGGGCGATGAGTGCCGGGCGGCCCCGGTCGGACGGGGCCGCCCGGCGGGGGTCAGGCCGTCGGGCCGGCGGGCGACTGGAGGAGGGCCGCCAGCACCTTGGGCAGTTCGCCGGCGGAGGCGGCCGTCCGGGCGCGCCACGCCACGTGCCCGTCCGGGCGGACCAGGACGCCGCCGTCCGCCTCGACCTCGCGCTGCCGCTCCCACGCCCCGTACGGGTCGCGCAGGCCCTCGGCCGCGCCGATCGTGCGGACGGTGACGGGCACCCCGGTGAGCCGGGCGGCCTCCCGGGCCGCGTCGTGCCAGCCGTCGCCGCCACGACCGGTCAGCAGGACGAAGCGGCCCCGGCCGACCACGTCCAGGGTGGAGCGGCGGCGCCCGCCGTCCTCCAGCCAGGCGTGCGGCAGGCGCGCGCCCGGCCAGGTGGTGGGCCGGTAGTACAGCTCCGCGTCCCGGTCGTCGACCGGCTCGGAGGTGCCGTCGTCCACCCGGGCGCCGCCGCGGTAGCGGTAGCCGATCTCGACGCCGTGCGCGTTGACCTGGTAGTTGATCCGGTCGGTGGCCGCGGCCAGCGCGGCGCGCCGGGCGGCCGCCTCCTCGGTGTCGTCGGCGAGGCCGCGCAGCAGCTCCCACTGCTCCGCCGGGCTCTGCCCGGCGGTGAAGCCCAGCGCCGCCGGGATGCCGAGGAAGTCGAGCATGCTGCGCACCGCGCGGTCGACGATCTGCCCGCCGACCGGCAGCCGCTCGGCCTGGTAGGTGTCCAGCAGGGCGGGGGAGGCCGTGCCGTCGAGGACGAGCTTCAGCTTCCAGGCGAGGTTGAAGGCGTCCGCGACCGCCGAGTTGAGCCCGAGGCCGTTGGTCGGCGGCATCTGGTGCACCGCGTCGCCGACGCAGAACACCCGGCCGTCCGCGTAGCGGGGGGCGACGACCGCGTTGACCTCCCACGGCGAGACCTTCTTGATCCGGACCTCGACGGACGGATCGCCGATGCTCTCCCGGATGTGCGCGAGGATCTCCTCGTGGTCGTCCGGGTCGAACTCCCCGCCGTGGTCGAGGAAGCGCAGGTAGACCCACTCGGTCCAGGGGCGGATGCTGACGAACACCCGGCCGTCCTCCGGCGGGTTGCCCGGCACGGCGCCCATGTAGAGGATCGCCGGGCGGTCGGCGCAGTAGGCCGTGAGGTCCGCCTCGAACCAGACCGAGGCCACCTTGGCCAGCCCGGTGGCGCCCTCCACGGTGAGCCCGGCCTGCTCCATCACCCGGCTCTTGGCACCGTCGGCGCCGATCACGTAGTCGGCCCGCACGGTGTACTCCAGGCCGGACTGCCGGTCGGCGATCACCGCGGTGACGCCGTCCTCGTCCTGCTCCATGCTCAGGAACTCCTGGCCGAAGCGGAGCTCGCCGACCCCGGCCTGCCGGACCTGCTCGACCAGCAGCGGCTCCAGCCGGTGCTGCGCGAGGTTGCACATGGTGCTCGGGCTGGCCGCGAGGTAGTCGCCGATCCGGTCCGGGCCGTTGCCGTACGCGTCGAGCCGGCTCACCTCGGGGCCGGCGAAGGTCGACATGAAGACGTGGTTGGCCAGCAGCCGGCTCGGCGTCGCCTCGGCCAGCACCTCGCGCTCGACGCCGAGGTCGCGCAGGATCTCGCCGGTGCGCTGGTTCAGCAGGTGGGCGCGCGGGGTGTGCGCGGTGCCCGGGTACTTGCCGACCAGCAGGTGCGCCACGCCGTAGCGGGAGAGCGCCAGCGAGGCGGTCAGGCCGGCCGGGCCGGCGCCGACGATCAGCACCGGCACCCGGACGTCGGGGGTGGGGGTCGCCATGGTCAGTTGGCCGCCTTCCGTGCGTAGCCGGCGTAGATCACCGACGTGTCCTTGTGGACGCCGAGCTGGAACTGCCGCCCCAGCTCGCCGTAGCTGATCTCGCCCCGGGCGCGCCGGCGCATCGCCTTCAGCAGCTCCAACTGCGGGCGCGTGGAGGCGAACCCGACGAGGTCCTGGTTGGTCAGGCCGTGCTTGCGGAAGACGGCGTGCAGCTCGGCCGGCTTGATGAAGCTGGCCCAGTCGTGCAGGTCCTTGGGCGCGAAGCTGACGGACTTCCAGTCCTGCGCCATCTTGATCATCGCGAGCTTGGACCGGAAGGTCCGGTTGATCGTGTCGTACAGGTAGTGGCCGCCGGGCTTGAGCACCCGGACCGCCTCGGCGACGGACTTGTCCACCGAGGTGACGTGCTCCAGCGTGTCGCAGCAGTAGACGAAGTCGAACGTCGCGTCGGGGAAGGGGAGTTCCTCGGCGAAGCCCTGGTGGTACTCGATCTCCAGGCCGGACTGGCGGGCGTGCTCGCCGGCGGCCTCCAGCGACGGGCCGGACGGGTCCATCCCGGTCACCCGGCAGCCGGTGCGGGCGAAGTGCTCGGCGAGCAGACCGCCGCCGCACCCCACGTCGAGCACCTTGAGGCCCTTGAGGTCCAGCCGCAGCCGGTTGGTCAGCACGTCGTGGAAGTAGTCGAACCGGGCCGGGGTGAACGCCTCCAGCGTGGCGAACGGCTGGTCGTCGTCCCACCAGGAGTGGGTGTTGTAGACGTCGTTGTCGACGGGCATGGCGGGCTCCTCAGGAGGTCTTGACGGTCGGGCGGTAGAGGTCGAGCCAGACGGCCAGGTCGAGGACGCGCTCGAACGCCTCCCGCTCGTCCCGGTCGACGGCCTCGGGCTGGGCGGCGACGGCGCCGGCGAGCGCGGCACGGTCGAAGAGCGCCACCGCCTCGTGGTCCCCGGACAGCAGATCGCCCACCTGGCGCTGCAACTGTCCGACGTAGGCGAGCTGCTGGGTGTGCGGGTAGAGCGCCTTGCGCCGCTCCACCACCGAGGTCGGCAGGATGTCCCGCACCGCGGCGCGCAGCAGGCTCTTCTCCCGGCCGTCGAAGGTCTTCATCGCCCAGGGCGTGTTGTACACGTACTCGACCAGGCGGTGGTCGCAGAACGGCACCCGCACCTCCAGGCCGACCGCCATGCTCATCCGGTCCTTGCGGTCCAGCAGCAGGCCCAGCAGGCTGGTCAGGTGCACGTGGCAGAACTCGCGCATCCGCCGCTCGTGCGCGTCCTCGCCCGGCACGGCCGGGATCTCGGCCACCGACTCGGTCCAGCGCTGCGCCCAGTAGCCGGGGACGTCGAGCGTCTTCAGCAGCAGCTCGGGGTCGATCAGCTTGGTGGGGTGCTTGCGCGGGCCCAGGCCGGAGGCGGTCACCCACGGGAACATCGGGACCTCCTGCACGGGCGGCAGGTGGAACCACGGGTAGCCGCCGAAGATCTCGTCGGACGACTCGCCGGAGAGCGCGACCGTCGAGTGCTCGCGGATCGCCTTGAACAGCAGGTACAGCGAGTTGTCCGCCTCGCCGAAGCCGAACGGGAGGTCCCGGGCGGTGACCGTCGCCCGGCGCACGGCCGGGTCGGCCAGGGCCTGGTGGTCGAGCCGGATGTCGTGGTGCAGCGTGCCGACGTGCTCGACCACCTCGCGGGCGAACGGCGCGTCCTGCGAGCCGCGCAGGTCGTCCGGCCGGAAGTCGTCCGGCTGCTCGAAGTCGACGGTGAAGGTGCGCACCTGCTCGCCCTGGGCGGCCAGCCGGCGGCCGGCCAGCGCGGTCAGGGCGCTGGAGTCGAGACCGCCGGAGAGCAGCACGCACTGCGGCACGTCGGCCACCAGCTGGCGGGCCACGCTGTCCTCCAGCAGCTCGCGGACGTGCCGGACGGTGGTCTCGGTGTCGTCGCGGTGCTCGGCCGGCTCCAGGCGCCAGTACACGTGCTCGCGCAGCCCGGAGCGGTCGAAGGTCACCATGGTGCCCGGCTTCACCTCGTGCATGCCCGCCCAGACCGCGCGGCCGGGGGCCTTGACGAAGCCGAACATCTCGCGCAGGCCGTCGGCGTCCACCACCGGGGCCACCGACGGGTGGGCGAGCAGGGTCTTCGCCTCCGACCCGAACAGCACGCCGTCCGCGGTGGGGTAGTAGTAGAGCGGCTTGATGCCCAGGCGGTCGCGCAGCAGCACCAGCTTCTCCACGCGGCCGTCCCAGATGCCCAGCGCGTACATGCCGTTGAGCCGGTCGGCGACGCCCTGCCCCCACTCCAGGTAGCCGCGGAGCACCACCTCGGTGTCACTGGAGGTGCGGAACTCGTGCCCCCGGCGCCGGAGTTCGTCCCGCAGCTCGGTGAAGTTGTACGCCTCGCCGCTGTACGTCATCACGACCGGACCGTCCGGCGTCTCGACCACCATCGGCTGCACGCCGCCCGCCAGGTCGATGATGGCGAGCCGGCGGTGGCCCAGCGCGGCGTGGCGGGACAGCCAGGTGCCGCCGGCGTCCGGACCGCGGCAGATCATGGTGTCGGTCATCGCGCTCAGGGCGGGGAGTTCACGTTCGAGGTCGAGCTGGAAGGAGATCCAGCCGGCGATCCCGCACATTCGGGTCTTCTTTCGTTCGGGGGTTCGGCGGTCCGGGGGTTCCGGGCTTTTCGGGGGTTCTGCGGTCCCGTGCCCCCGTGACCCCGCGGTTTCGGGAGCGGTGGGAGCGGCGGGAGCGCGGCGGGAGGAGGGTCAGTCGCGTGCGGCCCGGGGCAGTCCGGCCATGTAGGCGGGCAGGCCGTCGATGTGCGAGCGGCCGGTGGGGCCGAAGAAGAAGCGGTCCAGCGGGCCCTGGAGGAACGACCACGGGCGGTTCAGCTCGGCCGCCCAGCGCCAGCTGAACCGGGCGCCGGTCTCGGTGGGTTCGACGACGTAGTCCTCCACCAGGTGACGGAAGATCGGGCGGGTCGCCCCGGTCGCGGTGAAGGTCTTGCGGGTGCCCTCCTCCCAGCGGTAGAAGCGCTCGCGCAGGACGAGGTCGCTCTCCATCTCGATCTCCCGGGTGGTGCCGACGCCGAACGGCCGCGGCGAGGTCCAGGTGAGCCGTCGCATCCCCTTGGTCCAGCTGGACACGCCGTCGCCGGTCAGGGCCGCCCAGGTCTCCTCCGCGGAGTACGGCACCTCGACGGAACGGGCGTGGTACAGCGGGGCCTTGGCGAACAGCGAGTCGTCGGCCTCCTCGATCGGATACCAGCGTGCGGCCATGGTGTCGGTCCTTTCCGGAACGGTTCTCGGGTGGGGCGGGGGAGTGGGCGGGGTCAGGCCTTGCGGGCCCGGAAGAGGCCGACGGAGCCGCGGGTGACCAGGTCGAAGTCGTCGAAGTTCTGCTTGAGCTGGTCGCGCAGGTCCTCCAGGTCGTCCTGGTCGTTGTGGAAGACGCCCTTCGCGTTGAGGTTGTTCATCAGCCAGCGGCCGGCGCCGGTGACCGGGACGCCCGAGGACAGCACCGTGCTGCCGAACACCGTGCCCCCGGGGCGGACGGCCGCCGCCGCGTGGCGGATGGCCACGCCCTTGTCGCGCAGGCTGCCGGGGATGCAGTGCAGCAGGAAGCTGAGGGCGGCCGAGTCCTGGCTGCCCTCCTCGACCGGCAGCGGCTCCAGGGCGTTGGCGACCACCTTGCTGGTCCGGTAGTGCGCGAGCCGCTCCGCGGTGAAGTCGAGTGTGGCGGGGTTGAGGTCGGCCAGCGTGATGTGCGGGTTCGAGACCGGGAACCTGGTGTGCGAGAGCAGGTAGCCGGTGCCGACGCCGATCTCCAGGTGCTTCGCGCCGACGGAGGTGTTGTACATCTGCAGGAAGTTCTTCGGCGAGCAGCGCCAGAACAGCGGGGCGCTGCCGCGGAACACGATCAGGTCGTAGAAGGTCAGCGCGCGGCGGTGGTAGGGGGCCTGGCCGTCCAGGACGGCCTGGTCCAGGGAGCCGGGCTGGGGGTTGTGGTCGGTGCTCATGGTCTGCTCACCCTCGGTCGGGAACGGATACTCGTGGTGGTGCGGTGCGGTGCGGAACGGGTGGAACGGGTGGGACGGTCAGGCGAGGTGGTCGAGGACGGCCTGCAGGGTGGCGGGCCCGTGCTCGCCGGTCATGGTGAAGTGGTCGCCCGGCACCTCGGCCTCGGTGTGCGGCACCGGCCAGGAGGCCTGCCAGCCGGTGGCCGGGAAGCCGGGCAGTGGCCGGGCCGCGCGGAGCTGGAGCGTCGGGGTGGCGAGCGGCTGCGGCTCCCAGGCCTCGAAGAGCCGGGCGTAGCCGCCCGTCGCGGTGAGGCAGGTGTCGTCCAGCAGCTGGTCCGGCGCGAGGCGGCCGTCCGCCAGCTGACGGGCGATCTCCGCCTGGATGCGGGGGAGGGTCGCGCTGCCCGGCCGGTAGCTGTCCAGCAGGACGAGTGCCGCGGGGAGGACACCGGCCTTCTCCAGGTGCGCCGCCACCGCGTGCGCGATCCAGCCGCCGGCGGAGTGGCCCAGGAGCGCGAACGGCTGCCCGGCGGCCAGCCGTTCGACGTCCTCGGCGTGCAGGCGCACCAGCGCGTCGAGGTCGGCGGGCAGCGGCTCGCCCGCGACGAAACCGGGGGCGGGCAGCGCCCACAGCTCGTGGCGGCCGCGGGCGGTGGCGGCGAGCCGGGCGTACTGGTGGGCGCCGGACCGGGTGGCGAAGGAGGGGAAGCAGAAGAACCGCGGGGCCGCCGGGCCGTGGGCGAGCCGGACGGGAGCCGGGCGGGCGCCGAGGTCCGGCGGGGAGTCGAAGGTCTCCCTGAACCGGGAGGCGGCCGCGAGGAGTTCGCCGAACTCGGCGAACCGGCCGAGCTCGGCGGCGCGCGGTGCCAGCGAGGCCAGCAGGCCGTCGGCCGGCGTGTCCGGCGAGCTCGGGGCGGCGTCCAGCTCGGCCCGCAGCCGGGCGGTGAGCCCGTCCAGCGTGGGGTGCTCGAACACCGCGGTGGGGGGCAGGGCGAGGCCGGTGGCGGCCAGCAGTGCGGCGCTCAGCTCGGTCGCGGCCAGCGAGTCGAAGCCCAGCTCCGGCAGGCTCAGGTCGGCGTCCAGCTCGTCGGCGGAGCTGTGCCCGAGTGCGGCGGCGACCTGGTCGGCCACCAACTCCCGCAGGGCGCGGTCGCGTTCGGCCGGGTCGAGGGCGGCGAGCCGCTCGCGCGACCGGGCGGGGCCGTCCTGGTCGGCCGGGGCGTTGCGCAGCACGTCCGGGGCGCTGCTCACCGTGCCCGCCGCGGCGCCGGGCACCTCCGGGCGGACGGCCGGCGAGGCGTCGGGCCAGAAGCGCCGGTGCTGGAACGCGTAGGTGGGCAGGGCGACCGGGCGCGCCCCGGGATCGGCGAGCACGGCGTCCCAGTCGACCGGGACCCCGCGGACGTGGGCGTGGGCGAGCGCCGTCAGCGCGCTCTCCGACTCCGGCCGGCCGCGCCGCAGCAGCGGCACCGCCGCCGGGGCCGGCGCACGGTCGGCGAGCGCCTCCCGGACCAGGGCGGACAGGACGCCGCCGGGGCCGAGTTCGAGGAAGGTCGTCACGCCGTCCGCCGCCATCCGGCGCACGCCGTCGTGGAACCGCACCGTCTCCCGGATGTGCCGCACCCAGTACTCCGGCCTGCCGACCTGTTCGGCGGTGGCCTGCTCGCCGGTCAGGTTCGACAGCAGCCGGATCCGCGGCGCCCGGTACGTCAGCTCGCCCGCCACCTCGTGGAAGCCCGCCAGCGCCCCGTCCATCAGCGGTGAGTGGAACGCCCGGGTGACCCGCAGCCGCTTGGTCCGGCACCCGCGTGCGGCGAGCACGGCCGCGACCTCGTCGACGGCCTCGGCCAGGCCGGACAGCACGACGGCGCGCGGCCCGTTGACGGCGGCGAGGCCGAGCTGCTCCTCCCGGCCCGCCAGTAGCGGCAGCACCTCGTCCTCGGCCGCCTCCACGGCCACCATCGCGCCCCCGGTCGGGGTGGCCTGCATCAGCCGGCCGCGCGCGGCGACCAGCCGGCAGGCGTCCTGCGGCGTCAGTACGCCGGCCGCGCAGGCCGCCGCCAGCTCGCCGATCGAGTGGCCGCCGACGTGGTCGGGCGTCACGCCCCAGGATTCGAGGAGGCGGAACGCCGCCAGGCCGACGGCGAAGAGCCCGGCCTGGGTGAACACCGTCTCGTCGAGCAGGGCCGCCTCGGGGCTGCCCTCCGGGGCGAACAGGACGTCGCGCAGTGCGGGGCGCCCCGGCTCGGCGAGCTGGTGGTCCAGCAGCTCGCACAGCTCGTCCAGGGCCCGCGCGAAGACCGGGTGGGCGGCGTGCAGACCCCGGCCCATCCCGGGCAACTGGCTGCCCTGGCCGGGGAAGAGGAAACCGACCCGGCCGGCCGCCGCGGTGCCCCGGACCAGCCCCGGCGCGGCGGTGCCCGCCGCCAGTGCGGCCAGGCCGGCCTCCAGCTCGCCGAGGTCGCGGCCGATGAGGACGGCGCGGTGCGCGAGGGCGGACCGGGTGAGCGCCAGTGAGCGGCCGACGGCGGCGGGCGCGAGGCCGGGCACGTCGTCGAGGTGGGCGCGCAGGCGCTCCGCCTGGCCGCGCAGCGCGGCCTCGCCCCGGGCCGAGACCGGCCAGAGGACGAGCGGCCGCTGCTCGGCCGCCGGGGCGTCGGCCGGGGGCTCGGGCTGCGGCGAGGCCGCCGGTGCGGTGTCGTCGGAAGCCCGGCGGGGCGGGATCTCGGGCGCGACCGGGGCCTGTTCGAGGACGACGTGGGCGTTGGTGCCGCTGATGCCGAAGGCGGAGACGCCGGCGCGGCGGGGGCGGCCGTGCTCGGGCCAGGCCACCGACTCCGTGAGCAGGGCGATCGCGCCCGAGTCCCAGTCGACGTGCGGGGTGGGGGCGTCGGTGTGCAGGGTGGGCGGCAGGACGCCGTGCTCCATCGCCATCACCATCTTGATCACGCCGGCCATTCCGGCCGCGGCCGCGGTGTGGCCGATGTTCGACTTCACCGAGCCCAGCCGGAGCGGCCGGTCGGCCGGCCGGTCCCGCCCGTACGTCGCGAGCAGCGCCTCGGCCTCGATCGGGTCCCCGAGCGGCGTTCCCGTCCCGTGCGCCTCGACCGCGTCCACCTCGTTCGCGGTCAGCCGGGCGTTGGCCAGCGCCTGCCGGATGACCCGCTGCTGGGAAGGACCGTTCGGCGCGGACAGGCCGTTGCTGGCGCCGTCCTGGTTGGTGGCCGAGCCGCGGACCACGGCGAGCACCGGGTGTCCGTTGCGTCGGGCGTCGGACAGCCGCTCCAGCAGCAGCACGCCGGCCCCCTCGCCCCAGGCGGTGCCGTCGGCCGCGGCGGCGAAGGGCTTGCAGCGCCCGTCCGGGGCCAGGCCCCGCTGCCGGCTGAAGGCGGTGAACGCCTGCGGTGTGGACAGCACGGTGACGGCGCCCGCGAGGGCGAGCGTGCTCTCGCCCGACCGCAGCGACTGGCAGGCCAGGTGGATGGCGACCAGGGAGGACGAGCACGCGGTGTCCACCGTGACGGCCGGGCCCTCCAGCCCGTACGTGTAGGCGAGCCGGCCGGAGATGACGCTGGCCGCGTTGCCGGTCATCAGGTAGCCCTCCAGACCGTCCGCCGCGCCCTGCGCCAGCAGGTGGTAGTCCTGGCCGCTGCTGCCGGCGAACACGCCGGTGCGGCTGCCGCGCAGACTGTCCGCGGTGATGCCGGCCCGCTCGAAGACCTCCCAGGAGGTTTCCAGCAGCAGCCGCTGCTGCGGGTCCATGGCGAGGGCCTCGCGCGGGCCGATCCCGAAGAACGCGGCGTCGAAGCCGTCGGCGTCGTGCAGGAAGCCGCCCTCGCGGGCGTACGTGCGGCCGGGGCGGTCCGGGTCGGGGTCGTAGAGGTTGTCGAGGTCCCAGCCCCGGTTCACGGGGAACGGCGTGATCGCGTCCCGGCCGTCCGCGACCAGCCCCCAGAGCTGTTCGGGGCTGCGGACCTCGCCCGGGTACCGGCAGGCCATCGCGACGATGGCGATCGGCTCGTCGTCGCCGACCGCGGCCGCCGGCGCGGGTGCCTGGTCGGCGGGCTCGGCCGCGGTGTCGAGGAGCCGGCCGTGCAGGTGGCCGCTCAGCGCCTCGGGCGTCGGGTGGTCGAAGGCGACGGCGGCCGGGAGCCGGAGGCCGGTGGCGGCGTTCAACCGGTTGCGCAGTTCCACGGCGGTGAGCGAGACGAAGCCCAGCTCGTGGAAGGAGCGCCCGGGCGCGATCGGCTCGTCGAGGCCCAGGACGGCGGTCGCGTGGGACCGCACCAGGTCGAGCAGCAGTGGCTCGCGGTCGGGCTCGGGCAGGTCGTCGAGCCGCCGCCGCAGTTCCGCCCCCGCGGTGGCCGTGGCGCGGTCGTCGGGATCGGCGACCGGGGTGCCGGTGCCCGTGATGTCGACCCAGTAGCGGCGCCGCCGGAAGGGGTAGGTGGGGAGGTCGGGGTGGTGGCCGGGGCGCAGCAGCGGGGCCCAGTCGACCCGGGCGCCGTGGGTGTGGAGGTGGGCGGCGGAGGTGAGCAGCCGGGTCCAGTCGCCCTCGTCGCGGCGGAGCGTGCCGGTGACGACCGCCGGGTGCTCGGTGGTGTCGAGGGTGTCCTCGACGGCGGGGGTGAGGACGGGGTGGGGGCTGGTCTCGACGAAGGTGGTGTGGCCGGTGTCGGCGAGGGCGCGGACGGCCTGTTCGAAGAGGACGGGTTGCCGGAGGTTGGTGTACCAGTAGTCGGCGTCCAGCGTGGTGGTGTCGGTGATCTCGCCGGTGACGGCCGACAGGAAGGGGACGGTGGTGGCCGCGGGCTCGATGTCGGCCAGCTCGGTGAGGAGTTGGTCGCGCAGGGCCTCGACCTGGGGGGAGTGGGAGGCGTAGTCGACGGGGATGGTGCGGGCCCGTGCGCCGTCGGCCTTGGCCCGGTCGACGACGGCGTGGACGGCGGCGACGGTGCCGGCGATGACGGTGTGGGTGGGGCCGTTGACGGCGGCGATGCTCACCTCCCCCTGATGCGCGGCGAGGAGCGGTTCCACCTGCGACGCGGGCAGCGCGACGCTGGCCATGGTGCCGGTACCGGCCAGGCTGGTGATCGCCTTGGCGCGGAGGGCGACGATGCGGGCGGCGTCGTCGAGGGTGAGGGCGCCGGCGATGTGGGCGGCGGCTATTTCGCCCTGGGAGTGGCCGAGGACGGCGTCGGGTTGGACGCCGAGGGACTGCCAGAGGCGGGCGAGGGAGACCATGACGGCGAAGAGGGCGGGTTGGACGACGTCGACGCGGGTGAGGTCGTCGTTGCCGCGCAGGACGTCGAGCAGGGACCAGTCGGTGTGCGGGGCGAGGGCTTCGGCGCAGGCTTCGATGTGGGTGCGGAACACTTCGGAGGTGTCGAGGAGTTCGGCGCCCATGCCGATCCACTGGGAGCCCTGGCCGGGGAAGACGAAGACGGTGCGGCCGGTGTGCTCGGCGCTGCCGCTCGTCGTGCTCTCCTCGGTCAACGCGGTGAGCTGGGTGAGGAGTTCGTCGTGGGTGCGGCCGAGGGCGACGGCGCGGTGGTCGAGGGTGGCGCGTCCGGTCAGGAGGGTGTGTCCGACGGCGTGGAGGTCGGTGTCGGGGTGGTCGCGCAGGTGGTCGGCGAGTTGTGCGGCGTGGGCGCGCAGGGCGGTCTCGTCGCGGGCGGAGAGGACCCACGGCACCACGGGGGAGGGCGAGTCGGCGGCGAGGGCCTCGTCCTCGACCGGCGGGGCCTCCTCCAGGATGACGTGCGCGTTCGTCCCACTCGCTCCGAACGCCGACACCCCCGCGCGCCGGGCGCGCTCGCCGGCCGGCCATGCCCGGTTCTCGGTGAGCAGTTCGACCCCGCCGGCGCTCCAGTCCACGTGCGGCGTCGGCTCGGCCGCGTGCAGGGTGGCGGGCAGCACGCCGTGCCGCATCGCCATCACCATCTTGATCACGCCGGCCACGCCCGCGGCCGCCTGGGTGTGGCCGATGTTGGACTTCACCGAGCCGAGCCAGAGCGGCTGGTCGTCGGCCCGCTCCTGGCCGTAGGTGGCGAGCAGGGCCTGCGCCTCGATCGGGTCGCCCAGCGTGGTGCCCGTCCCGTGCGCCTCCACCGCGTCGATGTCCGCGGCCGTGAGCCGGGCGTTGTCGAGCGCCGTGCGGATGACGCGCTGCTGCGACGGCCCGTTGGGAGCCGTGAGCCCGTTGGAGGCGCCGTCCTGGTTGACGGCCGAGCCGCGCACCACGGCCAGCACCCGGTGTCCGGCCCGCCGGGCGTCCGAGAGCCGCTCCAGCAGCAGGACGCCGGCGCCCTCGCCCCAGCCGGTGCCGTCGGCGGCGGCGCCGAAGGCCTTGCACCGCCCGTCCGGCGCCAGCCCGCGCTGGCGGCTGAACTCGACGAACATGCCCGGCGAGGCCATCACGGCGGCCCCGCCCGCGAGCGCCGTCGAGCACTCCCCGCGGCGCAGCGACTGGCAGGCCAGGTGCAGGGCGACCAGTGAGGACGAGCACGCGGTGTCCACCGTGATCGCCGGGCCCTCCAGCCCGAACACGTAGGAGAGCCGGCCCGAGATCACGCTCGCCGCGCCGCCGGAGAGCAGGTACCCCTCCAGACTGTCGGTGGCCCGCTGGGCGAGCGCCGCGTAGTCGACCTGCCCGGCGCCCATGAAGACGCCGGTGCTGCTGCCGCGCAGCGTGGCCGGGTCGATGCCGGCCCGCTCGAAGGCCTCCCAGGAGGTCTCCAGCAGCAGCCGCTGCTGCGGGTCCATCGCCAGCGCCTCGCGCGGCCCGATGCCGAAGAACCCGGCGTCGAACCGGTCCGCGCCCGCCACGAAGCCGCCCTCGCGGGCGTAGGTGTGGCCGGTGCGGTCCGGGTCGGGGTCGTACAGCGCCTCGACGTCCCAGCCTCGGTCGGCGGGGAACGGCGTGATGGCGTCCCGCCCGTCCGCGACCAGCTGCCACAGCCGCTCCGCCGAGTCGGCGCCGCCGGGGAAGCGGCAGGCCATGCCGACGACCGCGATCGGCTCGCCCGTGACGGACTCCATCTCCTGGAGCCGCCGGCGGGTCTCCTGAAGATCGGCGGTCACCCGCTTGAGGAAGTAACGGAGCTTGTCCTCGGTCTCGCTGGCCACAGTGGCGCAACCCCTTCGGATCGGACAGGAACAGGACGGACGGCCGGCCCGGCGGCCGGCGGGCGGGTCAGGAGATGCCGAGCTCGTTGGTGATGAAGTCGAAGACCTCGTCGTCGCCGGCCGAGTCCAACTCCAGCTCGGGCACCGGCGGTTCGCCGCTGGCCGAGCCGTGCTGGTCGCTCCACCGGGCGGTCAGGGCGCGCAGTCGGGCGGCGATCCGCGCCCGGTCCGGGTGGTCGGTGCCGACCCCGTCGAGAACGGCTTCGAGGCGTGCCAGCTCCGCCAGCGCCGGCGCGGCCGACGGCGCTCCCTCGCGCGGGAGTTCCGCGTCGAGGTACCGGGCCAGCTCGGCGGCCGTCGGATAGTCGAAGACCAGCGTCGCCGGCAGGCGCAGGCCGGTCGCGGTGGTCAGCCGGTTGCGCAGCTCGACCGCGGTGAGCGAGTCGAAGCCGAGGTCGTCGAACGCCCGGTCCGCGCCCACCGGGGCCGCGTCCGAGTGGCCGAGCACGACCGCCACCTGACCGCGCACCAGGTCGAGCAGGGTGCGTTCGCGGTCGGCCTCGGACAGCCCGGCGAGCCGCCGCTTCAGGCCCTCGGCCGCCCCGGCGTCCGGCCGGCGGCCGGGCCCGGCCGCCGGGCCGGCCAGCCCGCGCAGCAACGGGGGGAGGTCGGCGCCGGCCCGGCGCAGCGCGGCGACGTCCAGCCGGACCGGCAGCACCGTCGGGTCGGCTCCGGCGAGCGCCCGGTCGAACAGGGCGAGGCCGTCCTGCGGGGTGAGCGACCGGACGCCCGAGCGCCGCATCCGGGCGAGCGTCGCGTCGTCGAGCGCGCCCGCCATGCCGGCCTGCTGCTCCCACAGGCCCCAGGCCAGCGACCGGGCCGGCAGGCCCTGCGCGGCGCGGTGCTGGGCGAGCGCGTCGAGGAAGGCGTTGGCGGCGGTGTAGCCAGCCTGGCCGGCGCCGCCGAGGGTGGCCGTCGCGGAGGAGAACAGCACGAAGGCGGCGAGCCCGGCGTCGCGGGTGAGCTCGTGCAGGTGCCAGGCGGCGTCCGCCTTCGGGCGGAGCGCCGCGTCGAACCGCTCCTGGTCGAGCGAGGCCAGCGCGCCGTCCACCGCCACGCCGGCGGCGTGGACGACGGCGGTGAGCGGGTGTTCGGCCGGGATGTCGGCGAGGGCCTTCGCGAGGTCGTCGCGGTCGGCGGTGTCGCAGGCGGTGACCGTCACCCGGGCTCCGAGCGCGGTGAGTTCGGCGGTCAGTTCGGCGGCGCCCGGGGCCTCGGGCCCGCGCCGGCCGAGCAGCAGCAGGTGCCGCACGCCGTACGCGGTGACCAGGTGCCGGGCCACCAGGGCGCCGAGCGCGCCGGTGCCGCCGGTGACCAGGACCGTGCCGTCGGGCGCCGGGGCGAAGGCCGATGCCGGTGTCGCGGTGCGGGCCCGGACCAGGCGGGGGGCCAGCACGGCGCCGGCGCGCAGGGCGAGCTGGGGCTCGTCGCCCGAGGCCGCCAGCGCGAACGCCGCGGCGGTGTCCGCGCCGTCGTCGTCCAGGTCGAGCAGGACGAAGCGGTCCGGGTGCTCGGCCTGGGCGGCCCGGGCGAGGCCCCAGAGCGGCGCGTGGGCGAGGTGCGGCACGTCCTCGTCGCGTCCGGCGGCCACCGCGCCGCCGGTCACCAGGACCAGCCGGGAGCCGGCGAAGCGGTCGTCGGCGACCCAGGCCGTCAGCGCGGACCACACCCGTTGCACGGTCGTGCGGACCGCCGCGGGGAGGTCGCCCGTGTCGCCCGTGGTGTCCGGGAGCGTCAGGAAGACCGCGTCCGGCACCGGCAGGCCGGCGGTGACGGCCTCGCCGAGCGCCGCGAGGTCCGGGTACCGGTCGAGGCCCGGGTGCCCGGATCCGTCGCCGAGGACGGCCCACCGTCCGCCGGCCGGTTCGGCCGCCGGGACGGGCGACCACTCGACGCGGAACAGGGCGTCGGCGAGGCCGGTGGCGGCGGCCGCGCGCAGCTGCTCGACCGAGACCGGCCGGGCCCGCAGCGAGGCGACCGAGGCGACCGGCGCACCGCTCTCGTCGGCCACCTGCAGGGACATCGCCTCCGGGCCGGCCGGGGCCAGCCGCAGCCGCAGGACGGCCGTGCCGGGGCGGTGCAGGCGCACGCCGTTCCAGGCGAAGGGCAGCAGCACCTCGTCCCCGGTGTTCCCGACCAGGCCCGCGTGCAGCGCGGCGTCGAGCAGGGCCGGGTGCACGCCGTACCCGCCGGCCTGCGCCCGCTCCGGCTCCGGCAGGGCGACCTCGCCGTACACCTCCGTGCCCGCGCGCCACATCGCCCGCAGGCCGCGGAACGACGGGCCGTAGGCGAAGCCGTCGCGGGCGACGGACGGGTAGAAGTCGTCGAGGTCCACCGGCTCGGCGCCCTCGGGCGGCCACACCCCGGCCGGCTCCCAGCCGTCGGAGCCGTCGGCGCTCCCGTCCGCGGTGCTCCCGGTGGCGAGCGTGCCGCCGGCGTGCCTGGTCCAGGCCTCGTCGCCGTCCTGGCGCGAGTGGACGCCGATCGGCCGCCGGCCCGTCGCGTCGGCCTCGCCGACCACCAGCTGGACCTGCACCGCGCCGTCCTCGGGGAGGATCAGCGGCGCCTCCTGGTCCAGCTCCTCGACCGTCGTGCAGCCCGTCAGGTGCGCCGCGTGCAGCGCCAGCTCCAGGTAGGCGGTGCCGGGCACCACCACCGAGCCCAGCACGACGTGGTCGGCGAGCCAGCGGTGCGTGCGGGTCGACAGCCGCCCGGTGAGGATCAGCCCGCCGCCCTCGGCCGGGGCGACGACCGCGCCGAGCAGCGGGTGCCCGGCCGCGCCCACGCCCAGGCCGGTCACCTCGGCGGGCGAGCCGGCGGGCGCGGCGGAGTCCAGCCAGTACCGCTCGCCCTGGAACGCGTACGTCGGCAGGTCCACCCGGTGCGCGGCCGGTCCGGCGAGGGCGGTCAGGCAGGCCGGCCAGTCGACCGGGACGCCCCGCACGTGCGCCTGGGCGACGGCGGCGACCACGGTGTCCGGCTCCGGGCGGCCCCGGCGCAGCAGCGGCACCGCCGCGACGCCCGCCGCGCGGTCGCCCGCGCTCTGCCGGGTCAGGGCGGACAGCACGCCGTCCGGGCCCAGTTCCAGGAAGGCCGTCACGCCCTGCCCGAGCAGGTGCTGGACGCCGTCGTGGAAGCGCACGGCCTCGCGCACGTGCCGCACCCAGTACTCGGCCGTGCCGAGCTGCCCGGCGGCGACCGGCCGGCCGGTCAGGTTGGAGACGACGGGGATCGTGGGCTCGTTCAGCGTCACCCCGTCGAGCACCTCGCGGAACCGGTCGAGCATCCCGTCCATGCGCGGGGAGTGGAAGGCGTGGCTGACGGTGAGCCGCTTGGTGCGGCGGCCGTCGGCGCCCAGCCGCTCGGCGATCCGCGCCACCGCGTCCTCGTCGCCGGAGACCACCACGGACCGCGGGCCGTTGACGGCGGCGACGCCCACCGGGCGGGCGTCGTCCGCGAGCAGCCCGGCGACCTCCTCCTCCGTCGCCTCGACCGCCACCATCGCGCCGCCGGGCGGGAGTTGCTGCATCAGCCGGCCACGGGCGGCGACCACCGTCACCGCGTCCTCCAGCGAGAACACCCCGGCCACGTGGGCCGCCGCCAGCTCGCCGATCGAGTGTCCGAGCAGGAAGTCCGGCCGCAGGCCCCAGGATTCGGCCAGCCGGAACAGTGCCACCTCCAGCGCGAAGAGGGCGGCCTGGGCGAAGGCCGTCCCGTCCAGCCGGGCCGCCTCGGGCGAGCCCTCCTCGGCCAGCAGGACCTCGCGGACCGGCAGCCCGCTCCGCTCCGTCAGCAGGGCGCAGACGCGGTCCAGCTCGGCGGCGAACACCGGGAAGCGGCCGTGCAGTTCGCGTCCGGCGCCGGCCCGCTGCGCACCCTGGCCGGTGAACAGGAAGGCCAGCTTGCCGGTGCGGGCGGAGGCCGGGCTCCGGACGACCTGCGGTGCGTCCTCGGCCCGGCGCAGCGCGTCGAGGCCGGCGAGCAGTGCGGCGCGGTCGGTACCGAGCACCACCGCGCGGTGGTCGAGGCCGGCCCGGGCGGTGGCCAGGGGCCAGGCGACGTCCGCCGGTTCCCACCCGGGGGCGGCGGCGACGGCGTCGGCGAGCCGCCCGGCCTGGGCGCGGAGCGCCTCCGGATCGCGGGCGGAGAGCAGCCACGGGGTGCCGGCGGGCGCCGTGCGGGGCGTCTCGGCGGGCGCGTCGGCGGGTGCGCCGGTGGGCGGCTCCTCGATGGGCTGCTCCTCGATGTGCTGCTCCAGGATCACGTGGGCGTTGGTGCCACTGATCCCGAAGGAGGAGACGGCGGCCCGCCGGGGCCGGCCGGTCGCGGGCCAGGCGCGCTGCTCGGTGAGCAGTTCGACCGCGCCCCGGGACCAGTCGACCTGCGGCGTCGGTTCGTCGACGTGCAGGGTGGCCGGCAGCACGCCGTGGCGCATCGCCTGGACCGTCTTGATGATGCCGGCGACCCCTGCGGCGAGCTGGGTGTGGCCGATGTTGGACTTCACCGAACCGAGCCAGAGCGGCTGTTCGGCGCTCCGCTGCTGCCCGTAGGTGGCGAGCAGGGCCTGTGCCTCGATCGGGTCCCCGAGCCGGGTGCCCGTCCCGTGCGCCTCCACCGCGTCGACCTCCGCCGCCGACAGCCGGGCGTCGGCCAGCGCCGCCCGGATGACCCGCTGCTGGGCCGGCCCGCTCGGTGCGGTCAGGCCGTTGGAGGCGCCGTCCTGGTTGACGGCCGAGCCGCGCACCACGGCGAGCACCGGGTGCCCGAGGCGCCGGGCGTCGGAGAGCCGCTCGACCAGCAGCACGCCGACGCCCTCGCCCCAGGCGGTGCCGTCGGCGGCGCCGGCGAACGCCTTGCAGCGGCCGTCCGGGGCCAGGCCGCGCTGGCGGCTGAACTCGATGAACATGTGCGGCGCCGCCATCACGGCCGCTCCGCCGACCAGTGCCATCGAGCACTCGCCGTCGCGCAGGGCCCGGCTCGCCAGGTGCAGGGCGACCAGCGAGGAGGAGCAGGCGGTGTCGACCGTGACGGCCGGGCCCTCCAGCCCGAAGGTGTAGGAGAGCCGGCCGGAGGCCACGCTGACGGTGGTGCCGGTCAGCAGGTAGCCCTCGGAGCCCTCGGCGCTGCGCGGGTCGGCGGCGTAGCCGAGCGGGGACGCGCCGACGAACACGCCGGTGCTGCTGCCGCGGACCGAGGACGGGTCGATGCCGGCCCGCTCGAAGGCCTCCCAGGAGGTCTCCAGCAGCAGCCGCTGCTGCGGGTCCATGGCGAGCGCCTCGCGCGGGCTGATCCCGAAGAACGCGGCGTCGAAGCGGTCCGCGTCCCGGACGAAGCAGCCCTGCCGGACGTAGCTCCGGCCGGGCCGGTCCGGGTCCGGGTCGTACAACTCCTCGGCGTCCCAGCCGCGTTCGGCCGGGAAGTCGGAGCGGGCGTCGCGCCCCTCGGCGACCAGCCGCCACAGGTCCTCGGGGCTGCGGACGTCGCCGGGGAACCGGCAGGCCATGCCGACGATCGCGACCGGTTCGTGCCGGGCCTCGGTCAGCGCGCGGTTCTGCTGCTGGAGCCGCTTGGTCTCCTTGACCGAGAGCCGGAGGGCCTCCAGCACCTTGTCCTGTGATGCAGCCTGTGATGCAGCCATCGTTGTTCTCCGCAGTCCGATCGCGATCAGAGGTCAGTGGTGCCGAAAACCAGGCCGACCAGGTCGTCGGCATCCATGGCGTCGATCTCGTCCAGCTCTTCCGGCCCGTCCGGCGCGTCGTCCGTCCCGGCCGCGGGCGTCCGGGGGGCGGCGTCGGCCAGGGCGAGCACCGCGTCGAGCAGCCCGGCGGCGCGCAGCCGGGCCGGCGTGACGGTGGCCAGGAGGCGGCCGACCTCGTCGTCGGGGACCGGCGGGCCGGCCGGCTCCGCCGGGGCCAGCTCGGTGTGCAGCCAGGCGGCCAGCTCGTCCGGCGTCGGATGGTCGAAGATCAGCGTCGCCGGCAGCTTGAGCCCGGTCGCGGCGTTCAGCCGGTTGCGCAGCTCGACGGCGGTCAGCGAGTCGAAGCCGAGCTGCTTGAACGCCCGGTCCGGCCGGATCGCCTCGTCCGTGGCATGGCCGAGGACGACCGCCGCGTTGGCGCGCACCAGCTCCACCAGGGCGCGGGCGCGTTCGGCCGCGGGCAGCGCGGCCAGCCGGCGGGCCGGTGCGGAGTCCCCGCCGCCCGGGCCGGCCGCCACCGCGGGCCGGCCCGGCGCACCGACCAGCCGGCGCAGCAGCGGCGGCACCGAGCCGTTCCGGAACGCGGCGCGGGCGGCCGTGACGTCGAGCTTCATCGCCACCAGCACCGCCTGGTCGGCGTGCAGGGCCGCGCTGAACATCGCCAGGCCCTCGGCGTCGGCGAGCGGGCTCACCCCGGAGCGGCGCAGTCGGGTCAGATCGGTGGCGTCCAGGTGGCCGGTCATGCCGCTGGCCCGCTCCCACAGGCCCCAGGCGATCGACTGGCCGGGCAGCCCCTCGGCGCGGCGGCGGTGGGCGAGCGCGTCGAGGAAGGTGTTGGCCGCGGCGTAGTTGCCCTGGCCCGGGCCGCCCAGGACGGCGGCCGAGGAGGAGAACAGGACGAAGGCGCCGAGGTCCGCGCCCAGGGTCAGTTCGTGCAGGTGCCAGGCCGCGTCCACCTTCGGGCGCAGGACGGCCGCGAGCTGCGCCGGGGTCAGTGAGGCGATCACCGCGTCGTCGAGCACGCCGGCGGCGTGGACGACGGCGGTGAGCGGGTGTTCGGCCGGGATGTCGGCGAGGGCCTTCGCGAGGTCGTCGCGGTCGGCGGTGTCGCAGGCGGTGACCGTCACCCGGGCGCCGAGCGCGGTGAGTTCGGCGGTCAGTTCGGCGGCTCCCGGGGCCTCGGGGCCGCGCCGGCCGAGCAGCAGCAGGTGCTTCGCGCCGTGCTCGGTCACCAGGTGCCGGGCGACCAGGGCGCCCAGCACGCCGGTGCCGCCGGTGATCAGCACCGTGCCGTCGGGGTCCGGCCCGGCGGGCATGGTGAGCACCACCTTGCCGACGTGCCGGGCCTGGCTCATGAAGCGGAACGCGTCCGTGGCGCGCCGCACGTCCCAGGTCCGTGCCGGGATCGGCCGGAGCACGCCGCTCTCGAACAGCGGCATCAGTTCGGCCGTCATCCGGCCGATCCGGTCGTAGCCGGCCTCGATCAGGTCGAACCAGAGGTAAGAGGTGCCGGGGTGGGCGGCGGTGACCTCGGCCGTGTCGCGGATGTCGGTCTTGCCCATCTCCACGAACCGGCCGCCGTCCGCGACCAGGCGCAGGGAGGCGTCGACGAACTCGTTGGCGAGGGAGTTCAGGACGACGTCCACGCCCCGGCCGCCGGTGGCCTCCCGGACGTGCTGCTCGAAGTCGAGGCTGCGGGAGGAGGCGATCCGGTCCGCCGGGACGCCCAGCGCGCGCAGGGTCTCCCACTTGGCCGGGCTCGCCGTGGTGAACACCTCGGCGCCCAGGTGCCGGGCCAGGTGGATCGCGGCCATGCCCACGCCGCCGGTCGCCGAGTGGATCAGCACCGACTCGCCGGGGGCGAGCCCGGCGAGGTCCACCAGGCCGTAGTAGGCGGTGAGGAAGGCGATCGGCACCGAGGCGCCCTCGGTGAACGTCCACCCCGCGGGGAGCGGGACGAGCAGCCGGTGGTCGACCACGGCGACCGGCCCGAACGAGCCGGGCACCATGCCCATCACCCGGTCTCCCGGTGCGAACCCGGTGACGTCGGACGCGGTCTCCAGCACGACGCCGGCCGCCTCGCCGCCCATCACGTCCTGGTCGACCATGCCCAGCCCGAGCAGGACGTCGCGGAAGTTCATGCCGGCGGCGCGCACGGCCATCCGGACCTGGCCGGGGCCGAGCGCGGCGGCCGCCGCGGGGTGCGGGAGCAGGGCGAGGTTCTCCAGGGTGCCCTTGGCGGTGGTGTCCAGGCGCCAGTGCGGGGTGTCCGCCGGGGGCTCCAGCAGTCGGCCGGCGGCCGCCCGGACCAGCCGGGGGGCCAGCAGGCCGCCGTCCCGGAGGGCGAGTTGGGACTCGTCGCCGCCGACGGCCCGGGCCAGCGCCCCGGCGAGGACGTCCTGCGGCGCGGGGGTGCGGTCGTCGAGGTCGAGCAGGACGAAGCGGCCCGGGTGCTCGGTCTGGGCGGAGCGCAGCAGGCCCCAGAGCGGGGCGTGGACGAGGTCGCGCGGCTGCTCGCCGGGGGCGGCGGCCACCGCGCCGCGGGTGAGCAGCACCAGCCGCGAGGCCGCGAAGCGGTCGTCGGCGAGCCACTGCCGGAGGAGCGCCAGCAGGTGGTCGGCGGCGGCCCGGACGGCGGCCGGCGTGTCGGGTGACGCGGGGCCGGCGCAGGTGACCAGGACGGCGTCGGGCACGGTCGCGCCGGCCGCGACGGCCTCGGCGAGGGCGGCCAGGTCGGCGTACTCGCCGAGCCGGAGAGCGTCGGACAGCGCGAGGCGGTCGGCGCCGAGCAGGACCCAGCGCCCGGCCGGTGCCTCGGGGGAGGCCGGCAGCTCGGTCCACTCCACCCGCAGCAGCGGGTTCGCGCCGCCGTCGCGGGCGGCCCGCACCTGGTCCCGGTCCACCGGGCGGCTCGCCAGCGAGGCCACCCGGGCCACGGGGGCGCCGGCGGCGTCGGCCACCGAGAGCGCCAGCCCGTCGGAGCCGGTGGGCGCCAGCCTGACCCGCAGCTCGGTCGCACCGGTGGCGTGGAGCGAGACGCCGCTCCACGAGAACGGCAGCCGCACCTCGCCGGGCGAGGCGGCGGCGGCCGCGTGCAGGGCGGCGTCCAGCAGGGCGGGGTGCAGGCCGAACCGGGCCGCGGCGTCGTGCTGTTCCTGCGGCAGCCGCACCTCGGCGAGCAGGTCCTCGCCGTGGCGCCAGAGCGCCCGCAGGCCCCGGAACGCCGGGCCGTAGCCCAGGCCGTCGTCGGCCAGGCGCGGGTAGAGGCCCTCGATGTCCACCGGGACGGCGCCGGCCGGCGGCCAGGCGGCGAGGTCCCAGGCCGGCCGCTCGGCGCCGGTGGCGAGCACGCCGGTCGCGTGCCGGGTCCAGAGGGCGTCGGGGTCGTCGGGGGTGTCGGGGGCGGAGTGGACGGAGAAGCTCCGCCGGGCGTCCTCGTCCGGCGTGCCGATGCGGACCTGGATCCGGACGGCGCCCTCCTCCGGCAGCAGCAGCGGGGCCTGGAGGGTGAGTTCGTCGACGATGTCGCACCCGGTGTGGTCGCCGGCGTGGAGGGCGAGTTCGACGAGGGCGGTGCCGGGGAGGAGCGGGGTGTCCCAGACGGCGTGGTCGGCGAGCCAGGGGTGGTCGGCGAGGCCGATCCGGCCGGTGAGGACGAGTTCGTCGCTGTCGGCGAGGGGGAGGACCGCGCTCAGCAGGGGGTGGTCCGCGGCGGTGAGACCGGTGGAGCGGACGTCCCCGGGGGCGGCGGTGGCGTCGAGCCAGAAGCGTTCGCGCTGGAAGGGGTAGGTGGGGAGGTCGACCTGGGCGTGTCGGCGGGTGGGAAGGAGGGTCGTCCAGTCGACGGTGGTGCCGGTGGTGTGGGCCTCGGCGAGGGAGGTGAGGAGTCGGCGGGTGCCGCCCTCGTCCCGGCGGAGGGTGCCGGTGGTGCGGGCCGGGTGGCCGGTGGCCTCGGTGGTGTCCTGAACGGCCGCGGTGAGGACGGGGTGGGGGCTGGTTTCGATGAAGACGCTGTGGCCGGTGGCCGCGAGCTGGGTGACGGCCTGCTGGAAGAGGACGGGGCTGCGCAGGTTGGTGTACCAGTAGTCGGCGTCCAGCGTGGTGGTATCGGTGAATTCAGCAGTGACTGCCGACATGAAGGGGACGGTGGCGGTTGCGGGCTTGATGTCGGCGAGCTCGGTGAGGAGTTGGTCGCGCAGGGTCTCGACCTGGGCGGAGTGCGAGGCGTAGTCGACGGGGATGGTGCGGGCGCGGACTCCGTCGGCCTGCGCCTGGTCGACGACGGTGTGGACGGCGGCGACGGTGCCGGCGATGAC
>NZ_JBSFNM010000050.1:0-67299 GCF_053587085.1 Kitasatospora sp. NPDC003701 | reverse complement strand
CCGACAAATCCCAAACAGGACAGTCGAGACGTCAGTCAGGCCACGGGTCAGACCCACCGACGACATCACCACGAACATCATCACTGTCAGGCCAGCAGGACTCGCTTCCGTAGTAGGTCGAAGCCAGCCCGGCCGTACATCTGGCGCTTGATCATTTTGATTCGGTTGACGTGGCCTTCGACTACGCCGGAGCTCCACGGCAGTGTGAGACCGGCGGTGACGGCGGCGAGATCGCGTTCGAGGCCATTGACGAATGCGTGGAGGCTGGGCAGATCGTCAGCGCGGACCGCCTTGATCCATTGCGGGAGCTGGTCGCCCTGGAGCTGGGTGAGCATCTTCCCGAACGCGCGGACGTGCCCGGTGAGCGCGTCCAGTTCGGGGCAGTCGGCAAGGACGGACTTGAGCTTCAGGCGCTCGCTCTCCGGCAGGGTGTCGGGGTGGGTCAGGATCCAGCCGGTGACCGTGCGCGGGGACGGTGGACGGGCGGCCGGTGCGGTCGGGGTTGTGCGGAACGGCTGGAGGTAGGCGCGGACGGCTCCGTAGCCGCCCGTGTAGCCGTGTGCCTTGATCTCCTCCCAGAGGGTCCAGGCGTTCGCGCAGCCTTCGGCCCATCGCTCGTGCAGGTGGGCCTTGAAGTCGTCGAGCTTGGTCCTGCGGTTCTGCCACTGCCCCTGGAACAGGTCTTTCGGTCTCGCGGCCTCTGCCAGCCGTTGGACGGTGCGATAGGTCATGCCGAGCTGTCGCTGGATCGAGCGTCGGCTGTGGCCGGCGGCCAGTAGTGCGTGGACCGTGGCGTGCTTGGCGCGGGTGCGGTCGGCGAACCGGTGCCCGGTGGGCCACGGCGACCCGCTCTCGGCCGGTGCCGGAGCCTTCTCCGGCACCGGCGCGGCGAAGGTCGCGCGGAGGCACGAGCGGTGCCGGGAGACGCACCGCTCAGCCGCCTCGCCGAGGTTGCGCCACAGGTGGAACCGGTCCGCGACCTGAACCGCAGTGGGCGCCCCGATCCTGGCACCCTCCGCGAAGAACGGGGCACGGTCACGGCAGACGACCTCGACCCCCGAGTGCCCGGCCAGCCAGGCCGCGACCGTGCCCGCCTCGCGATCAGGCAGGAGGTCCACCGGCCTGCGGGTCTCGACGTCGACCAGCACGGCACCTCCACACGAACCGTCGGGGCTGGCGTGGAATCGGGAGCGTGTGATGACTGAACCGGATGATGACGGCGGAGACGAGGATGGAAGCGAGGGCGGAAATGTGGGTGGAAGCGGAGGCGAACCTGACGCGGCTATTATCTGGTACATCCTGGGGTTTATTGCCGGACTGTTCCTGACAGGAAAGGTTATGGCTTCCCAGGGGATCGATAAGCCAGAGTCATTGGGTGAAACAGTAGTGATGGCAATCCTGCTTCTCGCCCCAATGTTCCTCCTGGGGGCATCTCGAAGCATCTGAGCAGCGAAGCCAATAAGGGGAGTATTTCATGGGCGACATACTGGACAACAATGTTCGGAATCACCATATCTGCACTTGCATTACTAGGCATCACAAGCCTTGATGACGCGCTTGACTTCTTCAAAACATGGAGCTCGCAAGGAAAGTGACGACACACCCTCTCGTTAAATTCCCTGCCAGGTGTGAAAATCACGATAGAGGGGCAATTCGGCCTGGCCTCCGCTCCCGCGCAGCCCAGGGATCCTGGGAGCCTCAGGCCAACAAGGTCAGGCGAGGCTGAGGGTGCTGCCGGCGGCGTAGGCCTCAACCCATTGCGAACGCAGGCCTTGCGAGAGCGTCATCAACGGCCACAAAGTGCGTCCAGGAGCGCGGTCTGCTGCTCGGTCAGCTTGCCCTCGGTGCGGGCCTTGTCCTGCTTGCACAGCCACGTGCCGGGCCGGAACGCCGGGTCCACCTCCCCACCGGTGCGATTCACCGGGCCGTCGAGGGTGCCGCCGGCGGCGAGGTAGGAGAGCAGGCGGCGGTAGGAGCGGTTCCAGTCCGGCTCCAGGCGCCACAGCTCGTCCAGCGCGTTCAGCTTGACGGTCTGGTCCTTGGTGAGGTTGTCGGCCTTGCGCTGGCGGCGCATCCACGCTCCCACCGCGTAGTCGTCCAGCTTCGCGGTCGCCGGGATCGCGAGGTGGCCGTGCTGGTGGTGGAAGGCGGCGGCGTAGGCGGCGCCGCGTTCCCAGGCGTTGGCGTTCTTCGACCAGATCATGCCGAGCGCGTCCAGCTCGCTGACCCGGGCCGGGTCGAGCAGGCCCTGGCCTTTCAGGTGGCGCTGGCGGGTGAGCCAGGAGATCAGCTCCGCGTGCTTGGCCTTGTCGGTGGGGTCGAGGTGGCCGTGCTGGAGGTGGAAGACCGCCGCGACGGCGTGCATCCGCTGCCACTCGACCGCGCGCGGGTTGAAGGCGCGGAGCTTGACGGTCTGGAGGATTCGGGCGGCGTGCTGCCGGGCGTTGATCTTGAGCCACTCGATCGGCGACTCGACCGGGGCCGGCTGCTGCTCGCCCTCCCCGGCCTCGGCGGGCTTGGCGGCGGTGGTGTGCGCGGTGCCCTGCGAGCGGGAGGCGCGCAGTTCGGTGATCCGGCCGACCACCCGGGCGTCGTGCGCAGCGAGGGCGCGCAGGACCCGCCAGATCGTGCGGAACGAGCTGGCCTCGATCTCGGCGTCGGCCTCGGCCTTCACGGCCTCGCCGGCGTCGTGGACCTCGGCCGGGTGCGCGGCGGCGGTGTCGTCGCCGACCTCCGGCGTGGGGAGGTAGACCGGGATGATGACCCAGGAGACCTTGCCCTGGCGGTAGGTCTGGCGCAGCGCTCGGCCGACGGCCTGGACGATGTCGACGACCGACGACTTCGGGTCCGCGAAGCAGATGGCGTCCACGGCGGCGACGTCGATTCCTTCCGTCAGGAGTCGGCTGTTGCACAGGATGCCGCACTCCTCGCCGTCCTCGCCGGTGTGGGCCTTGAAGTCGGCGAACGCGGCGCGGCAGTCCTTGAGACGGTCCGTGCCGGCCACGGCCTTCGCCCAGATCCGCTCCGGGCGCTCCGCGTCCTCCAGCAGCTCCGAGGCCTCCAGCAGGGTGCTCGCGAACTCCCGCGCCGCCGACACCCGGGAGTGGAACGTGATGACCCGGCGCAGGCCGAGGTCGGCGACCGCGCGCAGCACGGCGATCTGGAGGGCCAGGCGTAGCAGTTCCTCGTTGGTGCGCTGGGAGCGGAGGTCGGCGACGGCTGGGAGGTTGAGCAGTTCGCGTAGGTCCTCGTCGGTGACGACGGGGACCAGGACGCGGTAGTCGGCGAGGTAGCCGTGCTCGATGCCCTGTCCGAGCGTCCAGGTGAAGCAGGTCTTGCCGTAGATCTCCTCCGAGTCCATGGAGCAGAGCACGGGCAGCGCCTGGCCGTCGGCGTCGGTGAGGTCGGCCAGGCCGTCCTTCGCGCGCCGGTCGTCGGCGATCCGCGGGGTCGCGGTGAAGTACAGCCGGCGCTTCGCCGGGACCTGGTCGTCGGCGTGGACTGCGGCCCACGCCTTGCCCTCGGCGCCGGCCGTGCGGTGCGCCTCGTCGATGACCACCAGGTCCCAGGCCGGGAGGGCGAAGTCGCGGTGGGCCTGGACGATCCGCTCCAGGCTCGCGTAGGTGGCGTACACGGTGACCGGCTCACCCACCTTCTCAGCGGTGACCAGGTCGGTGATCCGGGCCGCCTGGGTGGTGACCTGGGCGTGAACGCGACCGCCGGCTTCCGCGCTCTCCAGTGCCTCCTCGCGCGAGCACGCCGCCACTGCCAGCCCGCGGCGCCCGCCCCGCAGCGACCACGCTTCGGCGGTCTGCTCCAGCAGCTCGATCGTCGGCACCAGCACCAGTACCCGGCCCCTGGCGGCCAGGCGCCGGGCGCAGCCGGCGGCGATCAGCGTCTTGCCCGAGCCGGTGGCCGCGACGACGGTGGCGCGGCCACCGTCCTTCACCTCGCGCACCGCGGCCGCGACGGCGTCCTTCTGGAACCAGTGCAGCGGCAGCGGGTTCACGATGGCGGGCGGCTCGGCCTGGACGGGCAACGCGGCCGGGATGTCCTCGATGGCGGTGGTGGTCGTGGTGTCCACGGCGGAGGTGTCTCCTGTTCTGCCCGGTCGTGCAGGGAGTGAGTGGTGCGGGGCGGGTGGGCTGCTACTGGTTGATGAGGACTTCGGATCTCTGGTGGCCGTCCGGGGTCCAGGTGCGGATCTCCAGGTAGACGATCTCCGCCTCGGGGACGGCGCGGCCGGTCTCGATCAGCCAGGTCTGCACGGCGTGGACGACGTCGCCGTGGGAGTCGGCGACCCGGCGGGACCATTCGGTGGCGGGGAAGCCGCCGGTGGCGGAGGAGCCGTAGGTACGCTCCTCGGTGCCGTCCGCGCGCGGGACGACGCCGCGCCGGATGCCCGCCGAGTCCTGCTTCGACCCGGCGGACAGGGTGAAGTAGCGGGCGCGCATCCGCACCGTCAGGGCGACCCGCCCGTCGGCGGCCGCGGCGGCGTGGATCACGGTGGCCAGGTGTGCGGCGCCGGTCTTGATGGCCTGCTTCCCGGCCCGGCCGGCCATCGACCCGCCCGCGGTCCCGATCACGTCCTTGCCCCGTACCCGCGCCTTCTGCCCCGTCCTGGTCCGGCGGCGGGTGGTGTTCGCCTCGGCGATGCCGGCCAGCGCCTCCTCGTCGCGCTCGCCGCCCCGCACGGCCCGCACCATCTGGCGCAGGGCTCCGACGAACGCGGCGCCCTTGCCCTTGGTGAAGAACTGGCTGACGAGGGAGGCGTCGCGGCCGAGCATCCTGGCGACCTGGCGCCTGGTGTAGCCCTGGTCGATCAGCTCCTGGGTCAGACGCGCGGCCTCGTTCGGGTCCTGCGGCGTTCCCGGGCTCACTGGTCGCCTCCCTGGGTGTAGTGGGTGCGGCCCAGGTCGCGCAGTGCCATCAGGTCCTCCACCGTGGCAGGCGGCGCGACGGGCCCGGGCAGGTCGCCCTTCTTCAGGAACTCGCCCGGCTGGCCGTGGTAGGGCCAGGTGACGTCCGCGGTGGTGTAGATGGCGTCGGTGCGGAACGCGACGATGCTCCGCGCGGGCAGGTGGAGGGCGCCGACGTGGACGTCGTCCTCGCGCATCCGCATGGACAGCAGCGCGGCCCGGGCCCCCGACCAGACACGGGCGGCCCACTCGGGGTGCGCGTTCGGGTCGCGGGAGAACCCGGTGCTGCGCTGCCAGGTCACCAGGCCCCCGTCCTGACCGAGGATCTCCACCCCCGCCGGAAGCGGCTCGCCCACCGGCGTGGAACCGCCGACCATCCGGGGACGCTGCGCGAAAGCGCCGATCCCGAACAGCAGGATCGAGCGGACCGCCCGGGAGGCGAGGTAGGCCGCCAGCCGCTGCCGCTCGTCCCCGTGCAGCTTCGAGAGGTTGGCCAGGTCCGCCCACGCGGCCTTGAGCTTCTTGCCCCAGTCGTCGAGCGGCTTGCCGTCCTCCCAGACCAGGCCGTCCAGCACCTCGACCTTCCACGGCATCAGGTGGTTGGACAGGGCGAGGTGGACCTCCGCTCCCCCGGCCCAGGTGGTGAACGTGACGCCACCGACGGCCGGGTACTCCCACGCCTTCTCCCCCGGCACCGGCGCGGGCAGCAGCCCGACGTGCTCCCACCCGGCGGGGACGGTGACCCTGATGTGCCAGTGCGAGCAGGACATCAGGGCCTTCGCCCGCGCCTTCTCGTCCATCGCCGCGAAGCGCCGGGCGGTGATCCGCTCAGGGGCGCCCACCCCCGACTTCCAGGTCTGCTTGCCGTACGCGAACGTCGCGTCGAACTCCACCAGGCGCGGCAGTTCGGCGGGCACCCTCGGCGGCAGGATCAGCTCGGTGCGCCCCTGCCCGCCGGTGGCGTGCAGCAGGCCCCGCAGTTCCTCGGACATGACCGGGTAGCCGCCGGCCCACTTCCCCTTCGTCGGGATGGTGCGCGTCCACAGGTCCCGGCCCGTCTGCGACGGGGAGCCCATCAGCACGGCGTCGTCCCAGTGCCGGCGCAGCGCCTGCCACAGCAGCCGAAAAGCGTCCCGGCAGGTGACGACATCGGCGCCGTCCGCGTCGAACCACTCCCCGATGGAGCGGATCTCGACCATGTCGCCGTCCGGCTGCACGGTAGGGGCGTAGCGGCCGACGGGCTGGCGCTGGTGGATGAAGTGCCCGGCGAGCTTGTCCTTGCCCCGGCCGGTCGCGGTCGTCCACCGCTCACTCGGGGCGTTGAGCCAGGCCGCCACGGCGTCCTTGAGGGTGGAGTACCGCTCAGCGCCGTCGTGCCACGGCGCACCGGCCGTGACGTAGATCCGCTCGGTGCCGGGCGCGGCGGCGAGGACGGCGTCCAGGATCTCGCCCGGCGTCCTGGCGCCGAGGGCCAGGCGCAGCGTGTGGTCGCGGACCACCAGCTCGCCGATGGCGGTGTCCAGGAACACCGTCGCCCGGGACTGCTGCTCGAAGCGGGGGCGGTTGGAGACCAGGCCGGAGGTGACGGCCGCGAAGGCGTCACCGGCCGGGCCCTGCGGGATCTCCGGCAGTACTCGCGCCTGCTCGGCGGGCACGGTGGCGGTGGGCCGCGGTGCGACCAGGGCTTCGGCCGGCATGGGAGTGGCGACCGGTCCCGGGGCGGCGTCGGTATGGCCGACGGGCTCGACCACCGCGGCGGGCTCGGCCGGGGCCGGGTCCGGCCGGAGGGTCATCGCGGGGGCGACGGCGGCCGGCTGCGGTGCGGCCCGCGGCACGGCCGGGGCGACCGGTACGGCCTGCACGGCCGGGGTCTCGCCGGCGGTCCGGGCCTCGCGGACGGCGGCCGGGGTCGGGTCCAGCAGCGGGGCGATCCGCACCACGTCACCGATCGGCAGGCCCGAGGCCTTCGCGATGGCATCGGCCTTCGCTCCCTCGTACCCCGCGAGCCCGGCCACCCGACGCGAGCGCTGGGCGGTGAGCTTGTCCAGTTCCTTCCGCGCGGCCGCGACGACCTTCTCGGCCGCCGCGATCTCGCCACGCAGCTCGCGCAGTCCGACGAGCTCGGCGGTGTACGTCTTACGGTCCATCAGCGGGTCACTCCCCCTCGGTGGCGGGCTGGTCGGTGTCGAGGGGGCGGGCCCGGCGGGCGAGGGTGAGCCAGCCGTCCGAGCCCCGGGTGCCGTGGATGTCGGCCAGGCCCGCGAGCAGGAACGCGTACGCGCCGCGCTTCGGAGCCCGCGGTTGGGCGGCGCCGGCCTCCCACTTGGCGAACGTCTCCCGCCGGGTCTCCAGGGCCGCGGCCACCTCCACCTGGGTCAGGCCGGCCGCCTTACGCAGCCGCTCCCGTTCAGCGGGCTCCGGCAGGTCCCCACCGTCCCTGGCCTTGGCCAGCAGCGCGTCGACCGCCGCGAAGATCTCACTCATCACATACCTCCACCCAAGAAAAGTAGCACATAGAACCGCATCTATCGCAACACTATCAATCGCACACACATCGCATCATGACCACATCGGATGGTGACGGAGCACGGCGGTTTGCGAATGGAGCATGTTGGTTTGCGACTCCGTGGTCGCACGAGGAGCTTGGTGAACCCGCATGGCCGCGAGGGCCCCGTGAGCCACCCGATCCGCACCTGGTTGAATCGGCGGATGAGTGAGACCTCCGTCGACCTGGGAGTCGTCACCGCGCCGTCCGGTGTGCTGGTACTGGGGATGGCCGGCTCGATCGACCAGTGGTCCGAAACCGGCGATCCGCTGTCCGTGCGGGCGCTGGCCGCGGCAGGGTTCGGGGGCGGCCACTTCCACGAGCCTGCGGACGGGCCCAGCAGCGATTGGTGGTGCGAGGCGGTCGCGGTGCCGGCCGCCGCCGACCGGCCGTTGAAGGTGCGCGCCAAACCGTGGGTTTCCTACGACGGGCCGGTGGTCTCCGTCCTGGAGGTCGACCTCGGCCTGCCCTGGCCGAGCAACCGTGGCAGGTCGCCGATCCGGCTCGGCGACCTGCCGGTCGACCGGTGCGGCATGGTCCTCGGGGACGCGCGCGCCCTGGACTCGTTCGTCGGACTGAACGGTGAATCCGTCGACGGACTCGCCGACGTCACCTACTGGGGGAAGTACGCGGACGACGCCCACGCTCGCTTCGACGGCGAACGGACACCCCAGTACGGCGGCCAGGGTCCCTACGGGCGGCTCGACCTTCCGCTGCGCGAAGCCCACGAGTTCGCCGACCGGATCCGGAGCTGGGGGCCCCGCGCCGGTCTGATGGTCTCCGTGGACGCGCACAGCCACTTCCACCTGCTCGACCGGGCCGGTCAGATCCACCCCCTGTCGGCCGGGCGGATCGAGATCGACGGATGCCAGGTCCTGGGCCTGGGCTGGGACCCCGGGGACCATTCCATGCGCCACCGTGGCGAACGTGCCTGGGACCAGGTCTACGCGGTCACCCTGGAACAGGCCGGCACCACCACCCTGATGCGCTGGACCATCCCCACCGAAGCGGAAGAACCCGGCCAAGCCGAAAGCTGACGATGCACCCGGCCGCGCAGTCCAACGGCGGGACGGCCGCCACACTCGGACGGCCCCGCCTCACAAGGTGTCGTGCTCCGGTTTCGCAAACCACGATGCACCGCCACCGCGCCGACCAGCGGGTTCTAAACGATCAATCGCAGACTACGGCGCTCCGTCACATCGGGCCGCGATGGAGCGCCGGTGGTTGTCCCGCGCCAGGTGATCTTGTGCGCGGCAGTGCCACCCCGCCGGCCCGCCATGCGCGCATCACCGGCCCCGAGCAGTCGAAGGAGCCGGGCACGATGGCGCCCCACGCGCACGGCTTGCCGATCTGCCCCCGGGCGAAGGCAACAGCTGCCGCGGCTCCCCCGCCGGCATCGGTCTCGCCGCCCTTGGCCTTGCCACCCTTCGCGTCACGATCCTGCTTCTTCTTCGCCCCGGACCCGGACCCGGACCCGGACTTGGCGCTTGAGGACTTCGCCTCCTCGGGCAGCTCACGGATGCCCAGAGCCCCGGGCTCCGCCTCGGGCGTCGCCCAGGCCCCGGACGGTGTCCCGGTGCCGAAGGCCTGACCGGGCGTGTCCCCGGCGGTGAGCGACCCGATGTCGCTGCCCCCGGCGGCATACCGGGCAGGCACCACCCCACCGAGTCGACGTCGTCCTGCTCGGCGGCGGCAACGGTGCGGTGGAGGTGGTCGGGCAGGTGGACGATGAGGACCGGGTGCCACCGGCGGAAGAGCTCGCTCCCACCGGCGCCGGCGCTCCTGACCGAAACTCACCACCCTGTCGATGAACTACCCACCGCAGGTCAGCCGATGACCCCGTCCCACCAGATGCTCCTTGAGGCCGTAGATGCCGTGGAGCGTCCTTGCTGCTGCTCACAACAGGTCGGGCTTCCAGATCGTGCGATCGGCCTACACGTTCGCGTCAGGTGAGAGGTGGTAGGAGCCATCTGTAGCGTCCGCAGAAAGCACCCAGCCGGCCGCCGAGTACGCGAGCGGGCGAGCGGCGCCCGGCCGTCCTCATCCTCACCCGGCCGTCCTCGTCCTCACCCGGGCGGCCGGACCGGGCCACCGTCGGCGAGGCCTCGATCGAGTGCCAGGCGCAGCAGGGGCAGGGCGTCCTGGTCGTTGGCGTCGGTGAAGGCATGGATCGCCAGGAGGATGGGCCAGCACGCCGCGCACGCCATCACCCTCGTCGTCAGCGCCCTGACCGGCTTCGGCCACAACGTCCGCGTGGAGGGCCGGTCCACCTCCTCCGCCCCCATGATCCTCATCGCACCCTGACCGCCGGCTGGTCCGCAGGCACAACGAGGGCCAGGTGCCGGCCTCAACCGCTGCTCCGGCCACACCACCGCGGAACGGCGGTGGTGTGGCCGGCGGGCCGCTGCTTGACTCCTTCGGGTGCATCCCCGGCGGTCGGCCGCTTGCAGAACCGATCCGTCCGGAGAACACCCCCCACAGGCGCCCAGGCCCCGGCCGGCCCGGTCCGGGTACACCAGCGCCCCGCCGCCCGAGGAACCATCGAAGGAACCCACATGCGCACCACGCGTGTCCGCACGACGCTCGCCGCCACCACCGTGGCGCTGGCCGCGGTGCTCGCCTACGCCGGCCCAGGCCGTCCCGGGCACCGCAACGGCCCCCGCGCAGCACCGGGACACGATCGCGTGCCCCACGGGTTCGTGCGCGTCTGCCCCGACATCGACTTCGTCGGCCGGCCCTGCGTCGAGCGGGCCGTCGACGGGAGCGAGCGACACCTGCCGGACTACATCCGGAGAGCGGGAAGCTCGGTGATCAACAACAACGGCCGCACCGCACAGGTCTACCAGAAGGACAACTACATCGGCCGGCACGTGTGCGTGGGACGCGACGGAGGCACCATCAACGACCCGCGCTCGTACCAGCTCAACGACATCACCCACTCACTGAAGATCAACGACACCCCCTGCGGCGCCCGACCAGCCCACACGGGCTCCCCAGCACGACGCCGGCCCGGCCCGGGACGGGCCAACAAGGGGATCCAGCACGTCGGCGGCCGCCCCGGTGAGGCATCCCTCCACCAGGACTCGGTCCTGGGCGAGGTATCCACGCGTCAGATCGTTCACCCGCCACATCGCCTCGATCGGCGCCCCGTCCTCGGTATCCGTCACGGCCCTGTCCCACCTAGCGGCTGCGGAGTCCAGGCACAGGCGACCCGCCCCGCGGAAGGAACATGGCGAGGTCACCGATCCGAGGCCCCCTACGCGTCGATGTCGCTGTAGGACTCGAACGGCGGCCAGCGCTCAGATGGTCCGGCTACAAGTTGTGGAGGTGGGCGAGCCGGACGGTGTGGGCGGCCTGTGCCGGGGTGTCGTGCATGAGGGCGTTGTGGGTGGTGGGGTCGCCGATGAAGTAGCCGTCTGACACCGCGACCCACTGGTCGCCGAGTCCGGGCAGGCCGCGCTCGACCCAGCCGAGCGACAGCCAGGCGAACGAACGGGCAGGCCGGAGCAGCAGGGCCGGGCCGCCAGCGGCCGACGGCGAGACGGGACAACGGCCGGAGCAGGGCCGAGCACGCGCAGCCGAAAGCGGAAGGCCGCAGGCGGCAGGCGAGCCTGGCCGAGTGACGGCCCGGCAGGCGCACCGGGAGAAGCCGGGCCGGCCCAGCGGCCGCTCTGCGACAGCGCCGCCTCGCCAAGCAGACCCCCCGGCTACGCGAGAACGCCGGGAACAGCTGGCGGGCACCGGCCAGGACGGACGGCCGGGCCGGGCAACGTGGCGCCGCGGCGAGCCAGCGACGGCGGACCGAACGGCAACGGGCCGACGGGCAGCAGCGAGCCGGGACGGGACGGCGGGCTGGCCGGGACGGGACGGCGGCCGAGTCGATTCAGGTGCCGGCCTGCTCGGCGGCGGCCAGCGAGTCCAGGAGCACGGTCTGCTGGACGCTGAGCTTCCCGCCGGCGCGGGCCCCCGCCTGCTTGCGCAGCCACGCACCGGGGCGGAAAGTCGGGTCCGCCTCGCCGCCGGTGCGGTTGGCGGGGCCGGTGAGGGTGCCGCCGGCGGCGAGGTAGACGAGCAAGCGCCGGTACGACCTGTTCCAGTCCGGCTCGATCCGCCACAGCTCGTCCAACGCGGTCAGCTTCGCGTCCTGGGCTGCCGTCAGTTTGGGGTTCCTGCGCTGACGGCCCATCCAGGCGCCGACACCGTGGCCGTCGAGCTTCGCGGCCGCCGGGACGGCCAGGTGCCCGTGGAGTACGGCCCAGACGCGGGCGTGAGCGAAGCCGCGGGAGAGACAGCCACCGCCCCACGCGCGATGCGGGCATGGCCGTCGGGCGGCAGGACGACGAGGTACTGCCGGTCGGCATCCTCGACGCGGGCCAGCGTGATGGAGGTCCCGGCCGCCGCGAGTGCCTCGGCAACCGGGCCGGCCTCCTCCGTCATCCGGTCGATCCGCGAATGGAAGCGGGTGAGGTCCTTCACCGGGCCGGTGATCCAGATCGCGATCCGCGCGCCCCGGCGCAGCGCGGCGAGCAGGTCCGTGCGCAGCGGTCCGTCGTCGGCCTCCTGGAGGAGCAGGTCGTGCAGGCGTTCCTGCCCGCACGGCCCCGGCGGGGCCGCCTCGGCCAGCGTTCGGCAATTGCGGCACGAGGCCAACGCGCGGGGCCGGAAGTGGTGCAGGAAGAGTGTCAGGTAGCGGCCGCGGATCCCGCACAGGGTACGGCCCAGGCCCCCGGCATGCTCAACACCGGGCACGCCTTCAACCTCCACTGCGGGGCACTCCGCCGGCACACGCGCGGCCGCGAACGACCAAGCCCTACCCAAGGACATCGGCGTCGGCGTCGGTGCCGGCGTCGGGAGCGTCAACCATGCGAGCCAGCATCCCACGCCCGCAACCACCCCCCGATCGAACCGAGCAAGGCCCGACGGGACGTCCACCGCCTTCTGGTTCGTCGGTACCCGCCCACGGCACCAGAGCCGGCACGGGCGAACCCCGCCCCGGCCCCGGCCAGCGACCCTGCCCGACCGAAGTCCTCCACCTCTCCCCCCGAACCGCAGACACCGACCCGCCCCCCGCAGACAACGTCAGTGGTGAACTCTGGGGTGGCGGGGTCATACCAGCGACTGGCCGTGCTCGCCTGGCCGCTGGCCGGGTCGGTCCAGCCGCCCAGATCGCCGATCCGGCTATCTGGGCGGCTGGACCGACCCGCTTGCCCAAGGGTCATACGCAAGGGCACTGGGGGCTACGGATCCGCGTTCCGAGAACGATTACGCCCGTGGGGGCCAGGCGGCGAGAAGCGTGTTCTCCGAGCCTGGAGGTGCCGCGACTTTGGCCGCCGTACGGAAGGCGCCGACGCCCTCGTCGGTGATGCTCATGACCAGCGAGGCACCGTCGGACGTTCGATCCAGCAGTTGCCGGTACCGCCCCCAGAGCGGCTCGGAAGCCGGCACGTCCACCGAGAACGTGTACGGGCGGTCCTTCGTGATCTCGACGTGGTCCGGTACAGCCAGGGCACCGGTGGGCACGGTGGGCACTTCCGCGACCGAGACTTCCTCCTCCCCCTGTGGGCCGGAGGCCCGCACGGACAGACGAAACGGTGCGGAGAGCAGCAGCGGCCCGCAATCCGGCGAACCCAGGGCGATCGAGGCTGTGATGGAAAGAGTTCCGTCACGCAGGCCAATGCCGAGAAACGCCAGTTGCGGAACCTCAACCGCCGACACCTCCGGCTGGACCGCCCTGAAGTTGTGATGGCCGGCCGCCGTCCTGTGTTCCTTCAGTCGCGCCAGGTCCGCCGACAACTCGGCCGGGACCTCGTCGCGCCGGTAGGCGGTGCTTCCCCCGCCCGGACTCGTGATCTCCACGGCAACGTCATTGGCCGGGTCGTCCAGTTCCTCGTGCAGGTCGTCCAGGTACTCCCAAGGATCGATGCCCTCGGCATTCAGCCGCTCCTCCTCCCGCTGATGGACGAATCTGGAGTGGGGGGCGCCGAACACGTCGCGTCGTTCCAGGGGCAGTGAACCCGCTTCCTGAAGGGTGCGCACCAGGAACTCCGCCATGCCGTAGGGATGTTCGACGAATCCCTCACCGCCGCGCTTCCAGACCACCACCGGCCACCGGTCCGGATCAGGCCCTGCCGACCGCCAATAGAGGAATCCGTACGTCTGCCCGTAGCTCTTCAGCCGGCCCCAGCCGATGAGGGATCCCGGCTCCGGCCAGAGCGGGTAGTCGGATCCGGTCTCCTCGATCCATCGCTCGCTGGACGCACGCAGTGTCATGGTCGGGATGTCCACACGGTCGGACTCCCCCGCCTCAAGTGAGGCGATCTCCACCTGGTCGTCGATCGACCCCGCACCGTAGACGGCGACGAAGTCCCGGAAGTCACTCGGCAGCGACGCGCCGAGGGCCTCCTCAACCGAATCCCAGTCGACGACGTCACCGGAGCCATCGTGTGGCGGCATCATTCCGATGAGAGATCGCACTGCTGGATGCATACCTTCTTCCCCTTCAGTCGGGTCCGGCCCGGCCACGTCAGCGGACCCCCGGCGTCGGCAATGGGTCCGAGCACGACGAGCACGAGGTCAGGCCGATGTTCACCCAGGCACCCGTGTGCCGGTTGTATATGACGTTCGGAACGATGCTCAGTTCCAGATGGCCGGTTGTGCTCAAGGCCTCCATGGCGAAGGCGTAGGGCACGGTCCGATTCCCCTCGTACTTGGGCTACACACGGTAGAGCACCTGCTGACCGGCCTCCACCTCCTGTCTTACGAGGTTCTCGAAGGCGGTCATCGGACCGTCGCGGCCAGGGTCGTAGATGTCCTGCCTGGCCGCGTTCGTCGACCTGCCACAGGTCGCCAAGTCAGCAAGCCTTCCCGTTCCGCCCAACTGGTCTCCCAGAAGGTGGCACGCGTTCACGGAATACTTCGCATCGCCCGCTCCGAGGTCGCCGGTCGCCAGTTTCTGTGCCCACCTGTAGCCGGGAACCCCTCTTTGCTGTGCTGCACTTCCGTTCTTGATGCTCGCCACGGTCAGGCATGCTTCCACCCCGGTCGCCCGCTTTCCATTGGCGGCGTCACGCTCCCAATAGTCGACCACCCCTGCCGCTGGGCACCCCTCGGCCTCCTTGTTGCTGTTGCCGGAGAAGTCGAAGGTCTGGGTGGAACCTTGCAGGATCGCGGCCTCGGTGGCGGCCATCTGCTGCAGCGTTGCAGGGTCGAGATCGAGCTGCGCTGCGATGCCCTGCTGCGTCGGACCGAGCTGCGGTCCGTTGAGGACGTTCCCCTCCGGCGTCGGGGTGAAGCAGGTCGTGCACGGTGTGGGGGCGACCTTGTGGGGGTCGACCGGCTTCGGGCGGGGCGGGGTCGACGTGTTGGAGCTGGTATTGGTGGTGTTCCGGTGCCCGGTCGGGGTGTCGCAGCTGTTGCGGGCGAACGGCTCCGCGATGAGGCCAATCCCGGCGAAGATCTCCCCCCACGCCACGCCTCCGAACAGATCCCCGATTGCGGGCCCGGTGAACGGGGCGGTGTACTGCCACCCCGGACCGTAATACGAAGGCTGCGAGCCGCCCACGTACGCGTTGATGACGTTGTCGAGGCGGTCCTTCTCGAGCATCCGTTGCAGGTCGAATTCCTGGCGGGCCGCCAGGCCGTAGTCCGGGGCGGGAGCGCCCCGGGGCGCCGGTGCAGCGCTGGGGGGTGCTGACTGCGCGGGGGCGTAGGCCCGTCGTCGTTGTCGTTGCCGGGCCCGCCGCCCCGAGGGACCGGCACCGGGATCGGGGTGCAGGAGCGGTGACCGCTGGTGTCGGCCGCGTTCATCGGGTCGCCGTTGGCGTAGGCGTAGAGGTTGGCGGCTGAGGAGGTGGCGGTGGACAGGGATGCGGAGTCGCGGCTGGTGAACTCGGCGGTGGCGGGGTCGTACCAGCGGCTGGCCGTGCTGACCTGGCCGCTGGTCGGGTCGGTCCAGCCGCCCTGGTAGCCGATCTTGCTGCCTGTTCCGGTGCCGCCGTCCGGCTTACCCCACGGATCGTACGCCGCGGAGCTCGCCATGGTGGCGCCGTTGGCGGTGAAGGTGCCGACCAGGTCGCCGTGGCGGTTGCTGTAGGTGAAGGCGGCACTGCCGGCCGCGCCGGTGGCGACCAGGCCTCCGTCGGGTGTGCGGCTGTAGCTTTCCGTGCCGTCGGAGACGAGGTGGTTGGTCGTGTCGTCGTAGCCGAAGGAGCGGCCCACCGTGGTGGCCAGTCGGCCCAGGGCGTCATAGGCGTAGGTCCGACCACCCTGGATGACGAGTTCGTTGAAAGCGTTGTAGCCGGCGCTGGTGGTGATGCCGCCATTGGTGACGGAGGACCTGGTGCCGCGCGGGGTGAACGTGTAGGTGTTCTCGCCGGCGGTGACGAGTTGGTTGCGCTGGTTGTAGGTCGCCGTCGTGGCACCCGACTTGGTGAGGTTGCCGTAGTCGTCGTAGCCGTAGGCGGTGGTGGCGACGCCCTTGTTCCAACCGGACAGCCGGCCGGCCTGGTCGTAGGTGAAGCTGGCGCTGGCGGTTCCGGCGAGGCCGGTGGTGTTCTGGGTCTTCAGCCGGCCGGAGGCGTAGTAGCCGTAGGTGAGGGATGCCTTGGTGGCGCCGGAGGTGCTAAGGGTGTCACTCGCCAGGTTCTGCTTGCCGTCGTAGGTGAACGAACGCGTGGTGCCGGTGCCGTAGCTGATGGACTGAACGGCCCCGGACGGGTAGTAGGTGTAGCCGAGCGTCCCCCCGGTGAGCGGGTCCGCGAAGGACTTCATGCGGCCCGCACTGTCGTAGTCGAAGGTCGCCGTGCCGGTCGCGTTGGTGCGAGAGGTGAGGAGTCCGTCGGCGTTGTAGCTGAGGCTCGACTGGCCCTGCGGCCCGGGGCTGCTCACCGAGTGGATGCCCGCGTTCCTCACCCAGCTCGCCGCGCCCGGCGCGCAGCTCGTCCGCACCACCACCGCCGACGGTGACGCACGAACCTACCTCTTCGACACCGCGCGGGAGTCGTTCACCGAACTCACCGAGGCCGACGGCACCTGGACCGTCCGCCAGGGCGGCCCCGGCGCCCTGTGGGACGCGGTCGAGGACACCATCGCCGCCTGGCGCGACGCCGGACAGCCCGCCATCACCGACGTCCGCCTCCAGATCACCCCCCGAGCGCACACCTAGTGGATCGGCGAGAAGCCCCAGCTCCGTCGGGAACACCGCATCACCTGACCCCACCATCAGCCCCGACTGCCCGAGGAGAGAACAGCCCATGGCCCAACAGGGACGGCCAGTCGACTCTGTAGCGCACGCCCCGACGCCGGCGGGGCCCTGGCCGGGAGGTTGCGCGCTGCTCTGTCATGCCGTCCTGCGATGATCATCGACAGTCTCGATGGAAGCGGAGCAGGGCATGGCTGAGATGGTGGAGAAGAGTGTCGCGCGGGTGGCCAGGACCATCGCGGCGGCGGCTCCTGGGGGGTGGACGGAGGCGCTGCTGGTCAGCTCTCAGGGCTTGCTCGGGCTCGGTGTGTCGGGGAGGTACACCGTCGCCGGCGCGGCCGGGCGGCCGATACACCCGACTGGAACCTTCCAGGACTTGGACGATGTGACGTCTGCGGTGGGCACGGCCCGCGGCTGGGTGCACACCAGGCTGGAGGTTCGGTGCCGACCGTCCGGGGAGTTCACGCTGGTGGCGTCCCGGGACGTTGTCGCGCGTGTGCAGGGTGAACGTCCGGGCTTCCTGGCCGTCCTGGACGACGGCTACCGGCCGTCCTGTCCGGGATTCGCTCAGGAGGAGGGCACGGCCGCCCCGGCGGGTGACGCGGATCTGGCGGTCGCCCGGCTGCGCGACTACCTGAGGCGGCGTTCCGAGGTCCTGGGGTTCGCCGAGACGCTGCCTCCGCCCGTGACGGAGGCGGCCCTGGATGATGCCGAGCGCCGGATCGGCCGGCCCCTGCCGGACGATCTGCGAGCGTTGTACCTGGTCGCTGACGGCAGCGGGGACGACGCCTGTGGCCTGTTCGGCAACCTCGGGTGGATGTCGCTGGACCAGTTGGTCGTCGCCAACGCCAGGCTGCGGGAGCCGGTGTGGACCGGCTGGGAGATCGCCTGGGACACGGTCGTCCTGGACGCCGACCCGCCCGACACGGTGCGGCGCTGCCGCGAGCACCCGGCCTGGCTCCCGTTCGCCACCGCCGACGACGGCAACTACCTGGCGGTCGACATGTCTCCTGCCCGGGCCGGACGTCAGGGACAGGTGATACAGATCGGCCGGGACTACGACGAGGGGCCGCTCCACGTCGCCGACTCGGTCACCTCCCTCCTGGGCCGCTTTCTGGAACTCATGGACCAGGGCGCCTATGGGGTGGAGGAGGACGAAGTCGGCTACATCGAGTTCGTGGAAGACACCTGCGGGGCCGGCTCCGATCCCGAGCTGCGTACCGTCGGCATACCCGGTGATGTCCCACCCGGCCTCCAGGCCGTGCTGATCCAAGTCCGTGCCCCCGCCGGGCCCATGGATCTCGCCCCGCTCACCGCCGCCCGCCACCTGCGGCGCCTCGAACTCAAGCGCCGCCCCGTCGTGGACCTGTCCCCCGTCCGAACCCTGCCCGTGGAGTTCCTGTCGGTCACGTTGCACGGTGGCGGCCTCGCGCCACTCAGCGGCCACCGGCACCTCGCCTCGTTCGACCTCGCCGCCGATTCCCCGACCGACATCACTGCGCTGCGGAGCGTCCCGAACCTGCGCTGTCTCGATCTCTCCCAGGCCGCGGTCCAGAACCTGACCGTCCTGTCCGACTTCCCGGCCCTGCGCTACCTGGCCCTCACCGCCCGCCAGTGGGCCGTCCTCCTGGACGGGAACAAGGTGCCGGCCACCTTGGCCGCCGCCCGCCTGGTCGAACGCGACGCCTCTCGCGACGAGGCGTTGTCCTGGGCGGGGCGACTCGGCCTGTCCACCGGAGAGCCCTTGCGCATCTCCGGGACCCTGACGAGCGAATAGGCATCGCGCGACCGTCGCCGAGTCAGCACTGGACCCGGTCTCCGCGAGCACTACTCCGGGATCCCCGAACCGGGCCTGGATCGGCCGACTGGCAGCCCACCGATTCAAGGGGCGGAGCCCCCTCCCGCTCCGGGCAGGACAGGCGAGTGAGTCGCCTGCCAGACCCGGGGCTTGGCGGATCCTCATCACGGTGTGAGTCGCCATGCGGGTTGCCTTGGCCTGCGCCACTGCATGATCGTGTGCGGCAGGTGTGAGGGCGTGCTGCCGCGGCCGTAGACCGAGTCCTGTCGGCGGTAGGAACAGGGCGTCAGGGGTGGGGGCTATGGTGCGTCACCGTGGACGCTACTGATCTTGACCACCGGGCCCGGACACAGTCCGGCTGCATTCCGCCGGATCTGGTCTCCCGGCTTCTCGAACAAGGTCATGCCGACGTGGTGGAGCGGTGGGCGGGCCGTGGAGAGTGGTTCTGCGCTCGGGAGTGGGCGCGGCTGCTCGGTGAGCAGGGCTGGCACGACGAGGCGCTCGCGGTGCTCGACCCGTACCTCTCCACGGGCTGGTGGACGGCCGTCGAGGACACCGCCGAACTCCTGGAGGGCTGGGGCCGGGCTGGGGAGGCGATCGAGATCCTCCGGGCCCGGATGGCCGCAGGGCATCCGATGGCGCTGCAGTCCTACGCCCGGCTGCTCTCCCGGCACGGCCGCGGCGACGAGGCCTTCACCCTGTTGCGGCCGCACGTCGACGACTCGTCCCACGCCGAAGCCCTGGTCGACGTCTCCGAGGGCGCCGGTCGTGACGAGGAGGCCGCCGCGCTGCTCTCCGCCCGGATCCGGGCAGGCCACCAGTGCTCCGACTTCCCGTGGTGCTGCCGCGGCCTCGACGCCGACACCGCGACCGGCCTGCTCGCAACGATTCGCGAGCGCCAAGGACGCGTCGAGGAGGCGATCGCCTTGCTCCGCAACCGCGCCGAAGCCTCCCTCCACGGGCGCGACCAGCTCACCGACCTGCTGGCCCGGCACGGACGCGTTGAGGAACTGCGCGCCTACTCGGCGGACGACGGCCTGGGGCACGCCGCGCAGCGGCTCGCCGAGCTGTTGGAGGAACGCGGCGATGTGGAGGGTGCGATCGCGGTGTACCGGCAGGCGGACCAGGCCCACTCGGCGGCGCTGCTCGCATGGCTCCTCGCCCGCCACGGCCGGGGCGACGAGGCGATCGACGTCATGCGCGCACTGGCTGATGCCCACAGCGGCGACGACTGGATCCTCCACGCCCTGTCCACACTCTGCGCCGGCCAGGGCCGCCCCGAGGAAGGACTGGCCCACCTCGACGCCCTCACCTCAGCCCGTGGAGGGGACGAGGAATGGGACCTGTTCTGGGTCCGGCTACCGCTGATCGCCGCCAGCGAGGGGGTCGACGCGGCGGTCGACCGGGCCCGGGCCCACCCCGAAGGCGCCACCTCATACGCGGCGCAGCACATCGCTGGACTGCTCGCCGACGCCGGACGCACGAAGGAGGCCGTCGCCGTCCTCGAACAGCACACATCGGCCAACCGTCACGACCTGGCCGGCCACCTCATCGACCTTGGTCGCGTCGACGACGCCGTGGCCGTCCTCCGGCAAACCAGGGCCCGAACCTCCGCCTATTCGACCGCCGGCCCGCGGCACGACGATCCCCCGTTCTGACATCCGGTCCTTCGGCGTGCCCGAACCTCCGCCGAACGGCACTGAAGCATGATCAGCCGTCACGGACCCGATCGAACGGCGACCCGGGAGAGGACCGCCAGACCGGGGCCGTCCTCAAGAGGACCGCGACGGCGGGTCGGACCGGTCTGCCGGAGGGGAGGGTGGGCGAGGACGGATTCGAACCGTCACAGCAGAAGCGGGGGTGTTACAGACCCTTGGGCTCTCCCATGCCCAGCTCGCCCTTGGCGGAGGAAGTGGGGGTCGAACCCACACGGGTGCTCACGCACCCCAACGGTTTTCAAGACCGAGGCCGGCGCCACCTGTCGGCTGGCTCCTCCATGAACTGCGTGTACTGCGCGGAGAGTGCGCGGATCGAACTCGCGCGGGCGTGAACCCGACTGCGGCTTGATCCAAGCCGCTGCCTTACCACTCGGCCAACTCTCCAGAACCTGCGCTGCCGGACGAGGATTCGAACCCCCGAACCTCCTGAACCAGAGTCAGGCGTGCTGCCAGTTGCACCATCCGGCACTACGAAGCGACATGAGAAAAGCCGCCCTTCGAGGGGAACCCCCGAGGACGGCCAGGCACTTCGGGTGCCGGTCTACCGCCCGGAGGGATCTCCCTGGCTCTGCTGCGAGCCTGAGGAACGCTGATACGACTGGCCGCTGCTCATGACGTACGTTCCTCTCCGGGTGATGTCGGGTTGATGTACCTACTCTGCGGCACGTCCGAGCGTGCGGGCAACCGGATTACCGCCCCGCAGGATCGTGGCCAGGCCCGACGTGGTGCCCGAGAACGGCGGCCCCCGTCCGGTCATTGGTGCTCCGCACGGCCATGCGCAGGCGGCGGAGGTCACTCGAACCCCAGGCGGCGACGCCGGATCTGCAAAACGTCAGAGCCGGCGGCGGCAAGAGGTGGGGCCGGCGGCCGCGACGCCGAACGCGGGACCGATCGACGCGCAGCTTGTTCGGACCGCTGACAACGTGCCCGCGACGACCAGGGGGTTCGATGTGGGGAGACCGTCTGCGCCCACCGAGGAGCCCAGGCTGAGAACCGTTGCCGACCTGGGCTTCGGCGTCGTCGGTGTGCCGCTGTCAGCGATGGGTGGTCATCGAGATCCGGGCGAGAACCACCGATGCCTGTGCCGGGTTGGCGCGGAGCCAGGCGGTCAGGTGCTCGTGGACGGCGTCGGCGACGCAAGCGCGGACGGGCCCGTTACCCAGTCGGCCACGGGTGGCCCCTTCGAATTCGGGGCGGTCGAGCTTTACCGACACGACCGCCGTCAGGCCCGCGCCGAGCTGGGCGGGGCTGAAGTCGGGGTCGGACGGGGTGATCAGCCGTTGCTCCCGGGCGTAGGTGTTGATCGCGGCCGCCAGGCCGTCACGAAAGCCGAGCTCGTGTGTGCCGCCGCCGGTGGTCGGCCGGCTGTTGGCGTAGCTCGCGACGCGCTCCTCGGGGGAGTCGCACCAGAGGAGGGCCACCTCGACGGTTCCCTCCATCCGGGAGTACTCGCGTTCGAAGCCGATCACGTCCGGGTGGAGGGGGTTGCGCTGCTCGGCGACGTGGTCCCTCGGGCCGCCGGGGAAGCGGAAACGGACGGCCCGGGGCACCGCGGGGTCGCGGTCGTCGGTCAGGGCGATGTCCAGGTCCCGGTTCAGGAAAGCGAGTTCCCTGAAGCGCTCGGCCAGCGGGTCGAACGAGAACGCCGACGTCTCGAAGATCTCGGCATCGGGCCGGAAGGTGATCGCGGTCCCGCTGCCGCCGGCCGGTCCGGTACGGGCGGCCGGCGCGACGGCCACACCTCGCTCGTACTCCAGCACCCAGCGCGCGCCGTCGCGCCGCACCTCGGCCGTCAGACGGCTCGACAGTGCGTTGACGGCGGCCAGTCCCACACCGCAGTAGCCGCCGAACAGCGAGCGCCGGTCGACAGGCCGCCCGCAGCCGAGTACGGCCAACCGGGTCTCCAGCGAAGGGCGGTCGTTGTGGCCCGCTTGCTCGACCGGCAGGCCCATGCCGTCGTCGGCGACGCGGACGCCGCCGTCGGCGGTTAGGGTGATCCCGACACGGCTCGCGGTGCCCGCGAGGATGTCGTCCAGCGCCCGCTCGGCGACCTCGAACACCAGCTGATGAAGGCCGCGTTCGCCGACCGATCCGATGTACATCCCGGGCCGCTTCCGAACCGCCTCCAGGCCCTCCAGAACCACGATCGTGCTGGCGTCGTACGCAGCGGATTCCTCGCTCATGCTGCCCCCTCCGAGAGTGTCCGACATAGCTCCCCCAGCCTAGGGGATTCTCGCGAAAACACCAGGTCAGTGCCAGTTTGGTGCGGCTGCCGACGGCCTCCTGACGGGCAATCGGGAGCGCTCGGCCGGGGAGGGGCGCGTGCTGCCGCCGCAATGCCGTCTCGACCCCCTGGGGGCCGTCTGCGGCACCGTCCAGGGCAGCTGCGGGGTGTCGTCGGCGCAGTCGACCTCGACCTCGACCCGGTCGCATGCCAGCCCGGCGCCGGCGAGGCCCGTGTGCAGGCGCTCGGCTAGGCCGCGGGCGGCGAACACCAGCGGTTCGGCGACCGTGCAGGGCTCTTCGAAGCGCTCCTCCACCGACAGGTCCACCCCAGGTGGGCGGGCCACCACCGGCCGTGCCTGCAGCCCGCGGGCGCTGCCGGTTCGGCACCGAGGCGGCGGGCAGCGCGGCGAACCGGCCGAGGGTCGGCAGGCCGAGCCGGCCCAGCAGGTCCGCCAGCCCGGCGTCCGCGAGCTCGGCCACCGGGAACGGCGCCAGGAACCGAGCACTGTCCCCCCGCCGGGACCGCCCGGGCCAGCCGGGCGGCGAGCTGCGCGGCCAACAGACCGTCGGCGATACCGACCCGGCACGGATGCCCGGTCGCCTCGACCGCGTCGACCACCCGCTCCGCCAGAACGTCCTCCCCACCGTGGAAGCGCGCCGCGCCCGCGGCCGGCACGGCCAGCAGACCGGGCCGCAGAACCTCCAGGTGCGCGGCGAGCGCACCCACCGCGTCCGCGACCGACTCGAACGCCTTCGCCTCGCCGTCGACGCTGCGTTCATACACCTCCAGCTCAGCCACCAGGGCCTGGGCCGAGCGCAGCCTCTGCCCGCGTCGCACCCCGGCCGCCCGCGCCCCGCCCGTCGCGGCGAGGATCCCGGGCACGCTCGACCACGACCACCAGCCGCTCCGGCTCCGGCTCGCCACCCAGCACGGCCACCACCGGCCAGTCCGGCTCCCAGCAGGCCAGCACCCGCGGGACGTCCTCGCACCCGGCCACCTCAGACCACCACCGGGGAGCCACATGCGGACGCCGCCGCGGAGCGGCCCGACCCGGCGACCGGCGCCTCGACCGGCCGGACCGCGCCGTCCGCGTCCGGCAGCCACAGCTCGACCCGCCGCTCGCGCGCCGCCGCGCCGCGACCGCCCGCCGACACCACCAGTCGCCGCGCCCGCAACCGCGCGCCCGGCCACTCACCGGCCACCACCACCGCGCACCCACTGCGCCGCGCCACGGTGACCAGGCGCTCGGCCACCGGCCCGGGCGGCGGCCCGCCACACAGCAGCAGGAGGCCGAAGCCATCTGCCAGGGCGAGCGCCACCTCCGGGCGCCGCTCGCGCGGCGCCTCGACCACCACCAGCCGGCGCAGGTCGACACCGACCTCCGCAGCCCCGAGCAGGCCGAGCCCGTCGAAGCCCACCGCCGCGCACCAGGTACCCGCCGACGTCGCGGCCGCCGCCAGAGCCATCAGCAACGCGGTACCACCGCCGGTCACCGACACCACCGCGCCCGGGCGCAGCCCCCGCTCCGGCAGGAGGTCCTCAAGGGCGGGAAGAACCGGCACCAGCGGCCCGGGCCGGACCGGCTGGAGCTGGGGTGCCAGCGCTGCGAATGTTGCCTCCACACCCCCAGAATCAAACATTCAATCGAAAGCAACGAGCCCGATTCCGCTTTCGCACTATTCGGTCACGCGTTCGATCAGGTCGCGTTACCCCAGGTCACGGACCCATGGAATGAGCCGTTCGGCGCTCCGCGCTCGCGGCACAGCGCCACCTTTCCTCTGACACATGATCTTGACCGATTGCCGCCGAAGGTGGACCACTGCACGTTTCGTGCCGTCAAACCTTGACCGCCCCGGTCAGGGCCTCACGGAGCGGTGTCAGCATCCTGCTGGATGATCTGGCCATGCTGATTGCGACCAACGAGCGTGGCCACGTGGTGAAGCGCGCCACCAAGCCCGCCATCGGGACGATGCTGGCCAACCTGCAGCAGGGCAACGCCCACATGGTCGTCGAGCGGGTGGACCGGGAACGGCCCGGTGACTGGTACATCCAGGTCCTGCTGCGCGAGAACAACACCTACCAGCTCGAATACCGGGACGGCGTGGCCGAGCAGCACTTCCAGACCATGACCGTTTCGCAGGAGAAGGTCCTCGCGGCACTGCTCGGCTGGGCCGCCGCGAAGCCGGGCTGGCAGGACGCCTTCATGTGGAACAACATCAGCGAGCAGTTCAGCTCCAGCGACCAGGAAGGATCAGAGCCGGCCGATGGTACGAAGCGGGCTGCGAAGCCCTGAGCCGTCTGACCAGTACGGTCAAGGTTCGATGGCACGAACCGTGCAGTGGTCCGACTTCGGTGACATTTAGGTCTAGGTTCGGTGGCAAAGGACACCACGCACCCTGCACATCACCGCCCGGCCCGCCGACGGCGAGATCACCGCCACCGTCTGGGGCCCGGCGGCCGACTGGCTCATGGAACGCCTGCCCGCCCTGCTCGGCGCCAACGACACCCCCGACCGGCTCACTCTCCCGCCCGGGCCGCTGCGCGAGGCGCAGCGCCGAAACCCGGGCCTGCGCCTCGGCTCCACCGGGCTAGTCCTGGACGCCCTGGTGCCCGCGGTACTGGAGCAGAAGGTCACGGTCACCGAAGCCAGGAGGGCCCGGAGGTGTCTGCTGCGCCGCCACGGCGAGCCGGCCCCGGGGCCGCGTACGGACCTGTACGTCACGCCCACCGCCCGGCAGTGGGCCATGATCCCGTCCTGGGAGTGGCACAGGGCCGGTGTGGACCAGAAGCGAGCGGCGACGATCCAGCGCGCCGTCCGGCTCGCACCCCGCCTCGAAGAGGCTTCCGCCATGAGCGGCGCACAGGCCCACGCCCGGCTGACCACCGTGCCCGGCATCGGCGTCTGGACCGCCGCCGAGACCCTCCAACGCAGCAACGGCGACGCCGACGCGGTCTCCGTCGGCGACTACCACCTCGCCAATCACGTCGGACACTTCTTCACCGGCCGGACCCGCAGCACCAACGAGCAGATGCTCGACCTCCTCGCCCCCTACAGCGGCCAGCGCCACCGGGTCTGCAAACTCGCGCTCCTGGGCGGCGCCCGCGCACCGCACTTCGGCCCCCGCCTCGCCCCCAACGACCACCGCCACCGATGAATCAGCGAGAGCACCGCCGCTCGGGCCGGCCCTACCGCGGCGATTCCCCCGTCCATCGGGGCCGCGGCACCCGGGGCTCCTGTGGCCGTGGAAGCCCTGCGGGCCGCGATCCGGGCGACACGTTCGACTGTGACCGTCTTCTCGAATGGCATGAGCGGCCACCTCGACACCCGCCAACACGCACCATGTCACCGCGGCGACATCAGCCGGGGAAAGCATGTGATCGAGTTCATCGTCCACGACGAACGGCCGAACGCGGAGGCCAGGCCGCCAGCAGCCGCGCGCGAACGCGGTGTGAGTCACAGCGGCTGGCGCCAGTTGCGGTAGGCGTGCGGGGGCCTGGCGAAGCCGCTGTCGCTGAACGGGTTGGGCAACGTCCCGTCGAGAGTGCCGAGGAGGAAGTCGCCGAAGCCCACCGCGAAGCGGACCCAGCGTTCCTCCCCGTAGAGGGGCTGGCGCTTGTACACGACGACGTCCCAGCTGTCCGGGTCCCGAGCATTACAGAGCCAGAAAGCAACGTCGCTGTTGGCGCTCTTCGCGAAGGGAAGAAGCCTCCCCTCCTCCAGGTCCTCCGGGGCGCTGCCGGTAAGGGCCGCCGGCTCCTCTCTCGGGTCGACGTCCAGTCCGTCGACGAGGACGCCGTACGGGGAGCCGTCCACCGGCAGCGTGCTGACGCTGAGGCACTCGTCCAGCTCGCCGCCGCCGTAGAGCGCGACGAAGTCGCGGTAGTCGGCGGGCAGGCGCAGGCCCGTGGTCCGGGCCAGCTCGTCCCAGTCGATGGCGTCGCCCGGAGTGCTCGGCGCCCCGAGCAGGGCCGAGAGCCGGATGATCGCCGGGTGGACCATGGCGATGCCTCCTTCGTGAGTGGCAGGGTTCGACCAGTCACCGTAGTGCCCGGCGTCCTGCCCAGTGCCGCCCTGCAGACGGTCCCGGAAGCCCGCAGCTCAGGTCACCAAGCCGGAACCACCCAGAGCCGGCCGTTGACCACCTCCACGGGCTCACTCCAGAAGCTGCTTCGACCAGTCACCCCCGAAGCGATAGGCACAGCCGTCATCGACCTGCTTCATCCCACCGGGAACAACGCTCTGATGGTAGGGATAACGTTCCGTCACCGCCGCCAGCAGGAACTCCAGGAAACCGCCCTCGAACAGGTCCCACTCCAGCATCGAATCGAACTTGGCGACGACCGGCCACCGGTCCGGGTCCGCACCCCGCATCAGCCAGAAGAACTGGTCCGAGTTGTAGTTGTTGCCCCACTTCAGCAACCCTCCCTCGGCCGGGAACAACGGATACGGGCACTCGTCGTAGTCCCCGTCCCGGTAGGCCTGGGCCAGCATGGCGCAGTATCCGTAGGGCTCCGTCGTGTAGTACAAGAATCCCTCGAAGCCGAGCGGCTGCCCGGTCTGGGGACTGGGCGCTGCCGATGGCGTGTAGACGTGCAGTTCGTCCCTGATGCTGACCATCCCGTACCGGTCAGCGAACGCCCGGAAGTCCGCAGGCAGTTGGAAACCGATCGCCCCTGGCGCGCGCTCCCACGGAACCGGGACCACGCCGTCCGCGGGCGGCGGCCCGATCACCACGGCAAGCCGGTCCAGCATCTCCTCGATGTCCACGTCCACTCCCATCAGCCACCCGTCCCCGCCGGAGGCTATCCGCTTCCGGTGACACCGGACCCCAGGGACCCGGCCCCGCAGTGTCCTGACACCCGAGCCCGTCCCGCCGCACGAGGTCGAAGATCAAGCGACGACCCCGTCGGGGTTCGGCCGGCCGGTGTACCGGAACCAAGTGGTCAACCGTCGGCCTTCCTCGCGGTCGGGCCCGGCGGTTTGGGTGTCCGATAGGCTCGGAGCGATCGGGGGTGACGTTGAGTAACGCTGGTCTGGTGCATCAGGTGCGGATGCTGCGAGCGGGGGCGGGTGACCCGGCGTTGATGCTGGTGCAGTTCCGGATGAGTGCGGTGCTGGTGCCACGGTGGGGGGACGAGGCGCTGTGGACGGCCGACGAGGGCGGTCTCCGCCGGATCTTCGCGTTCACGTCCGAGGAGGAACTCGCCGCGTTCGCGCGGGTGAAGGACGTGCCGGTGGACGGCCTGCCGTATCTGACGGTCCTGGGTTCGCGGCTGCTGGACGTGGCGGTGCCCGGGCTGGGGGTGCCGGGCGGGGTGGCGCTGGACGTGGCTGGGGCAGCGACCCGTCCGAGGCGAGCGGCAAGCTCGTCGGCAACTTCCTGATCGGCGTCGGCACCGGCGGCGGCACCGCGGCAACCCTCGCCGAACGCGAAGCCGCCGCCGTCGCCGAGAACGCCGCCAAGAAGGCAGAACAGGAAGCGGCGGCGAAGGCCGCGAAAGAGACCGCTGCGAGGACCGCTCGCGAAGCGGCCGCGCAGGAAGCGGCGAAGCAAGCCGCGAAGGAGGCCAAGCGCCTGGACGCCGCGGTCGATCCGAACGTGGACCTGTCCGGCTTGAACGGCGTCACATGGCGCGAAAGCAGCGAGCCGCTCTTCCGCCTCGACGACCGCAGTCCGGCCGAGGTGCTGGGCGCGAAGGGCCTGGCCCCATGGGACGTCACCAACCCCGACCTGCGCGGTTACGTCCTGGACAATGAACATTCCGCCTTCGTCGGCGCGAGCCGTGACCCCTCGAAGATCCCCGACTCCCGCCGCCAGTACAAGTACGAGGTCGATGCCAGCATTCTCGACAACCCGCACCACCTGGAGGGCGAAGTCGCGTTCCAGGCGGCATCAAGATCGAGAACATCAAGAGCTGGCAGCAGTTCAACCCGATCGACCAGACCTGGGGACCACCGGTCCCCAACCCGTACTACCGGCCAACGCCGGGATTCAGCCCGGAATGGCGACAACCCGGCTACACCAGCCCCTGACCCGCACCACCGACAAGGAGACCACCGTGACCATCCCCCCGCCACCGACCGAGCCGCCCGCACCACCGATCACCGACGCGACGCGCGAACGCGCCCGCGCCAACCCCGGCCGGTGGATGTACGAGATCGATCCCGCCTTCGACCCCGACGGCGCCGTCCCCCCGTGGGGCATCAAGGGCGGCTGGGAGGTCGACCAGCGCGGCGACCTCGTCCGCTGGGTCCACAACCCCAACTACCGCCCCTCACCCCGCACCCTCGGCATGTACCAGCCCGAGAACGCCGCCGAAACGGCCCTGCAGAACGCCGCCACCGGCTACGGACCCGAAGAGGCCCTCCTCACCGCCCTCCTCGACACCCCCCTCGCCGTCCTCGCCCTCCCCCAACGCCCAGGCCTGTACGTCGAACCCGACCCCGACTCACAAGGCATCGTCACCGCCTACACCTCCCCCCGCCACCTCCCCCCGGACTGGCCCGGCTACCAACAGCTCACCGGCCGCCAACTCGCCACCGAACTCCCCGGCGCCCTGCTACGCCTCAACCCCACCACCCGCCCCTCCGTCACCCTCCCCCTCGACGAGATCGGCACCGCAGGAACAACCGAGAACCGCCCATCCTGACCGGAGCGGGGCCGACTCCCGGCTGGTTCAGCTTGTGGTTCAACGGCCGGCTTCCAACTGGCGGACCAGCTGGTCAATCGCCTTGCCGGCTGACCTGACGCGATGGACGGGTTCTGCGGCATGATCGGTACATGGAACGAGTTGTCGATCTTGACGAGGCCGTCCTTGAGGTGGAACGACGGAGGAACCGCTGGGAGGAGGCCGGGCTGACGGTTGGACCGGTCACTTGGCGGGACGAGGAGCAGAAGTGGCCGCAGCAGCTTGAGCGGGACCGGACCACCGTGGCGAAGTCGGACTCCCTCGGAGTCGTTCTCACCGGTCTGGGGGGTGAGTTGTCCGTCGTGCTGTTCCGCGGTGGTTGGACCGACGTGGACTACTTCGCGGGTATCGACGATGCCGGCGCCCTCCCTACTTCCGAGATCGACTCGGCCGCAACGTTCGGCGACCAGCTCGACAGCTATGTGACCAGGGTCTTCGGGCCTCTCGCCGATGTGGCCCACTGAGCTCGTCGTTCAACGGCCGGCTTCGAACTGCTGGTCCCGGTGATCACTCGTCCGGGTGTTCCCGGGACTGCGGCACGGCCCCGGGCGCCCGCCCGGCTCGAAGGACCGCCGCCCCGCGAACCGCTACGACGTGGGCCTGCTCCTGGCCACCGGCGAGTCCTACCGCCGACCGGCTCACCACAAGGTCGGCACCAAACCACGCCGCACCGGATCCATCACAAGCTCGGGCCTGGCCGGCAGTGTGCACCGCAACCGAGACGACCCCGTCGTCCAGGGTCAGGACCACCTGCCCGTCGGGAAGTACCGCGACCGCCACCACCGGCGAGCCGAGGGCCGGCTCGACCGCGCGCCCCTGCGCGGTGAGCGGCTGGATCCGTACCGCACCGTCCTGCCAGGCGGCCACGACCAGCAGGCCCTTCGCGGTGTGCGCGGCGGCCACCGAGACGACGGCGCAGCCTCGTTCCCACACCGGGGTGGGCATCGGTGGGTGCCCGGGCCTCCAGGCCCGTACCTGGCCGTCGGCCCCGCCACTGATGATCACGGGTTGAGCGGTTGGCGGGCCGTTGTCCACCTGTCGTGTCACCAGGACACCGGCCAGCGCCGACACCGGGCCGACGTGCAACGCCTCGGTGCCGCTCTTCGTCGCTCCCAGCCTGTGCGCCCCGCCGGTGGCGTCGCCGGCGCAGGGCAGATCGCACACCGCGGTCACTCACCCCGGGACGGTCCTCTCCTCGACGCTCCGCAGGACACCGTCGTCGTTCGCCGTCGCGGTCACCTCCTGGCTCACCATCGCGGGCGCGGGCCCGGCGACGTCGCCGGTGGACGCGTCCAGCAGGGTCACGGCGCCGCGGCCGTCCGCCACCACCAGCTGTCCCTCGTACTGACAGCGGCCCATGGTGGAGGAGGTGATCGGGTGGCCGGGCCACCAGGCCCACCGCGCCGACCAGGTGGCGTCGGCTGCGGTGCGGGCCGCGAGGTCGGCGCGTTCCCCGAGGCGGGCGGCGAGCACCTGGTACCGGGCAGATGGTGAACGCTCCGCCACCAGCGCCGGACCGGCCGCGCGCCAGGCCGAACGAAGACCGCCCTCGGGGTGGGCGGTGAAGGCCGCCGTGACGGCCAGCGGATCGGCACAGGCCACGAATGCGGGGTCGTCGAGGAGCTGGGTTGCCGTGCCCGCCAGGACGGCCTGTTCCAGAAGGAGGCCGAGCTTGCCGGAATCGGCTCGGACCAGGTCCGGGGCGCGGTCGGGCAGACGGGGAATCGTCGCGGCGACGGCGCGGGCGAGGTCGAACAGGTCCGGCGGATCCGCGCTCGCCGTCACGACCCGGCGCAGCAGTCCCGGTGGAAGTGACCAGGTTCCGCCGGCGGGCGAGTCGGCCGGCATCAGGTTGGCGGCGTGGGTGGCTCCGGGACCGGCCAGGACGGACCACTCCCGTACGGTCAGTGGCCGACGTGCGGAGGCCAGTACGCGTACGGCAGGACGTGCCGTGGCCGGCAGCGCGTCCCACCACGCAGCGGCGACGCCGTCGCCGTCCGCCAGACCGGCGGTCCCGGCCAGAAGCTTGGCCGCCAGTAGCGCCAGTCCGGGACTGGGGTAGATCCGTGCGGCATCGACGGGCGACGGTCCGTCGTGGCTGTCGTACCAGGCGGCAAAGCGCCGCTCGTCGGTCCAGCGAGGATCGTCCAGCGCCAGGACCGCCGCCGGCTGGTCCGGCCCGGGCAGATCACCGTCCGCCTCGATGACGACGCGAAGACCGGGCAGCGTCAGCAGTGGCGCGATCAGCTCGTCGACCAGGACCTTCACGTCCACCGATCGGTTCAGGTCCCACAGGACCACCAGACGATCGCGCTTCAGTGTGCGCAGGGCCGCCACCAGCTCGGCAGGCGTGCGGGCATGGACGCCCAGCCGGGCCCCGAGCATCCAGGTCGCGCTGTCGACGCTCAGCCCCGCGAGTGACAACGCCGCGACCGGGCGCTGTCGGGTCGGCACGGCCGAGCCAGTGCACGCGGTGGCAAGCCAGGTCAGCAGATGAGTCTTTCCAAGGGCCGCCGACCCGAACACCACACAGACGCGGGGGGCCACCGGATCCTCCAGCCAGGCCAGCAACGCCCGGCCGGCCGGCCGCCGGCCAGCCCGTAGGGGCGGTATCCAGTGCTCGGTCCCGCTCACAACGCCCGCTACCGTCCCCTGCCCGTTGAACCCGGGACATGAGGCACTGTCCCGCACTGAACTCACACCAGCAGCCGAATCGACGGAACCTCCGCATCCACCGCGATCTCCGTCTTGCAGCCGCCGCAGTACACACTCGTGGGGCGTCGCACGTTCGTCTGTATCGCGCCTTCGCTGGACGTCTCCCGGGGGGCAGTAGCAGCCATAGTGCAGGCGGACCCAATTGCTCAACGCCGTTGCGTCCGTGCCCCGCTTGGCATCCTTGAACGGCGCCCACCAGAAGTCCACCACAGTCCGCAAGGCCAGACGGTCATCCTGGCTTGTCACGTCGAACGCAGCGATCCGAGCAGCTGCGAAGTGTGCTCGTCCCTGCCGCTCCAGCAGATGGCCCGCTCGGCCCCTTGCTCCAGCGTGCTGGTCCTGCCGACCCGCTCGCAGACAAAGCAGTCCAGGTTCAGCTGGATCCTGGGTTTCCAGAACAGCCGATCACGGTGAACCTTCTGAAGCCCGGACAGAACCGCGGTGGTCTCAAGGCTGGGCAGCATCGTGCGGACGTCGCACAGCAGCTACACCGACGCCGCAGGCGACCCGACTTGCAAACTGCAGCGAAGCGGTCGCCGAGCATGTCCTCGAACCACATGTGATTGGGTGCGCGGAGAGTTCGGCAGTCTTCACCTTCGGAGGGGTCGTCCATGTCGCTGACCCGTGCCCTGGCGGAGGCGCTCGTGGACCTCGCCTGGTATGTCGAGGGCGCGAACGATGAGCACGTGGATCAGGACGATGCGGTGAAGGCACTGGAGGGTGTCGCCGCGGTGGTGGGTCGCTTGTCGGACTCCCAACGTGCCGAGTTCCAGCAGGTGATCGAGGCAATGACCGAGACCGAGACCGATCCCGGCCGCCGTGAATTCCTGGATGCGTTCCCGGACGGTTTCGGACTCGTGGAGTAGTTGCCGGCCGGGAGTCTCAGGACGCGAGGAGCGGTGCGGCGCTGGCAGCGCGGGCATGGACGGCCGTGCGCCAGGGTGTCGGTGAGCGGGGCGGACGAGTATCTCACTGGCCGCCTCGGACGGGTCGGCCCTACGCTCCCCAGGGTCAGGTGTTCCTCGAAGGAGTGGAGATGACCCGTAGTTCCACCATCCGGGCCGTCAATGCGTTGACCGCGCGCTGGGCTGCCGCTCTACCGGAAGGCGGCACGGCCTTCACCACAGCCGGGGTGTGGCCGCTGCTGGCTCTGCTGGCGGACGGCACCACCGCCGCCGTCCGTAAGGAACTTGCTGACGCCATCGACATCCCGGCAGACCGAGCTGCAAGCGAGGCGCGGGGCCTGCTGGCCGCGATCGATGCGATGCCAGGCGTGCAAAGTGCGCTCGGCCTGTGGACCCACGAAGCTCTGCCGATCGAGCAGAGCTGGCTTACCGCGCTCCCCGAGCGCGTCCACGGACAGCTCACCGGCGACGCGGTCTCGGATCAGGCTCGACTCGACGCCTGGGCGGCCACGTCCACCGACGGACAGATCCCGTCGATGCCGGTCACCGTCGAGACGGACACCCAACTGGTGCTGGCCAGCGCCCTTACAGTCCGCACCGACTGGATCCGCCCGTTCACACCAGGCGGCATGGAGGCGGAGACCGGTCCCTGGCTAGGCAAGAACATGGCTGGCCTGTCCCGGATCACCGCGCTGCTCAACCGCGTAGGAGTCGCCCAGACCCCGGTAGGTCCAGTCACCGTGCTGCAGATTCTCGGCGCCCAGGGAGTCGATGTCCACCTGCTCCTGGGAACAGAGGACGCCTTGCCAGGGCACGTGCTGGCGGCAGCAGTGCGGACTCTCGACAACCGGCGGACAGTACTTCCGGGGGATCAACTCCCTTACGGCAAGCCAGGCCCCGGGCTGACCGTCGAGCGCGTTCCCAGCCTCGACGGCGAATCGGAGCTGGTGGTGGCGACGGTGCCCTTCACCATCACTGCTCGCCACGATCTACTCAAGGACCCTGAGCTGTTCGGCCTCCAAACAGCGACGGACCGAACCCGAGGTCATTTCCCCGGTATCAGCGCCGGGTCGTTGGCGATCGGGGCAGCCGCGCAGACGGTGACTGCCACATTTGGTGCTCGCGGCTTCCGTTCCGCGAGCGTCACTGCCCTGAGCGCGGCGGTCGCGGGGCTGCCGCGGTACCGCTACCGCGCCCGCAGAATCAGCGCTCGATTCCACCGGCCGTTCGGCTTCCTCGCTGTTCACCACACCTCACGGCTGGTCCTGAACGCTGGCTGGATCACCGAACCCGACGTCTTCGAGGAATCGTCCTGGGAATGGTGAGCCTGTGAAGTAGCGGACGGCACGGGGCAGCGTCGGACGGCCGGGTGGGGTGTGAGGGGGCCCACCCGAGGCGGCCGCGTCCGGATGTTCCGGACAGGACGTCACCTCGCTGACATGCCGCGATGCGTGGGAACCGCCCGGGATCTGGACGGTCCGTCACCGAAACTCCGCGCAGTGTGACCCGTACGGCGTAGCCGGGTCGCTACCGTGAGATGGTCAGGCCGCTCCGTACTCCCCCCTTGGAGCCTGCTATGCCTCCGCGTCCCAAGCCCGGCTCGAAGGCCGACCGCGACGCCCTGCGAGCCGAGCTGTTGGCCGTCGGCGCCCCGCTGTCGGTGATCGCCGCCGAGATGCGCGCCCGCTTCGGCCTGCGCCCGCGCGAGGCCTGGCGCCATGCCCACCGCTGAACGCTCCAGAAAGCCGCGGACCGCGTCCACGGGATCGCCGGGCGTCGGGGCCGGCCGCAGACGCGTCCTCGGTCGGGAAACGGGAGAAGTGGCCGGACCCTGCCGGCCGGCGGGTGACCCTGCCGGTGCTCACCGTCCTGGCCGAGCTGTACGGCGCCACGCTGGAGGGCCTCCTCGACCTGGAGGTCCGCCGGGCCCTTCCGGACTCCGACCTGAGGATGCTCCAGCACCATCAGACCGGGACCGTGCCCGCCGTGGTGGCGCCCGCCGCGCCGGTGCCCGCTCCCCCACTCGTGCAGGCCGTCCCGCCCACCGGCACCGTCCTCGTCCGGAGCGCCGCACGGGAGTCCGCGGACTGGGCCCGCTGGGCCGAGGTCACCAACGTCGGCCCCATCGCCCTGGAGCAGCTCACCGCCGACACCCGCGACCTCGCCGGCGCCTACCTGATGGCCGAGGACCCGCTGGGAGTCTTCGGCCAGACGAAACGTCAGCTCAGCGGCATCTGGGACCTCCTCTACGGCCGTCAGCGTCCCCAGCAGCGCCGGGAGCTCTTCACCGTGGCCGGCTACCTCTTCGCGCTGATGTCCTGGATGACCAGCGACCTCGGGCACCGCGCGCAGGCCGAGACCCACGCGCGCGCCGCGCTCCTGTGCGCCGACAGCGCGGACGACCCGGGCCTGCACGCCTGGGTCGCCTCCATCCGCAGCAAGCTCGCCTTCTGAGACGGCCAGTACCGCCAGGCCGTCCAGCACGCCCAGCTCGGCGCCTCCTACCAGGCGCCCGGCACCGTCACCGTCCTCCTCCACTGCCAGCTCGCCGACGCCTGGGCCAAGGTCGGCGCCCGCACCGAGGTCCTGACAGCGCTCGGCCAGGCCGAGGACGCCGCCGCCCACGACCGGGGCGGCCCCTCCCACGACCAAGTCGGCGGCCTGTTTTCCTGCCCGACCGGACGGCACGCCAACTACGGAGCCGCCGTCCACCTGCGCGGCGGATCCGCGCCCAACGCCCTCGCCCACGCCGACTGCGGACTCGCCGCCCTCCAGCGGCAGCGCCTGCGCGCCAACGGCACCGAGGCCCAACCGCACATCACCCGCGCCGGCGCGCACCTCCTCGCCCGCGACCCCGAAGGCGTCCTCGACGCCCTCACCCCCGTCCTGGCGCTTCCCGCCGAACACCGCACCGCCCCCGTGCGCCAGCGCCTACGCGACCTCGCCCGCGCCACCGCCGCCTCCCCCATGGGCGACAGCGCCGCCGGACGGCACCTCCAGGTGGCGAGCGGCCGATGCCGTATGTCCGCGACTCGTTCTGGAGCGGGCGGGAGTTCACTTCGGTCGAGCAGATGCGGGCCGAAGCCCTGACGTGGTCGGCCGGGACCGCCGGCTGCAAGCAGTGCTTGCCGCTGGGTGGCGCGAGTCCGCTGTCGGTGTTCGAGGCGGTGGAGGCCAAGGCCCTGCTGCCGTTGCCGGACAAGCCGTTCGTGCTGGCCCGCTGGTCCACCGCCGCAGTCGGACCGGACATCCACATCACGGTCGGCCGCACCCTTTACTCCGTGCCCTGGAAGCTGATCGGCCGCAAGGTCGACGTCCGCTCCACCACCACCATGGTCCAGGTCTTCCACGAGGGCGAGCTGGTCAAGACCCACGCCGCACTCGATCAGGGCAAGCGCACGGACAGGGGCGACTACCCGCCGGAGAAGATCGCCTTCCAGATGAAGACGCCGATCTGGTGTCGCAGCCAGTCCTCCGAGGTCGGCGATGCCTGCCGAGAGTTGATCGACCAGCCGCTGGAGGTCAACGCGCTCTACCGGCTCCGCGCGGCCCAGGGGATCCTTGGGCTGCGGAAGAAGTACGGCGACCACCGGCTGGAGGCGGCCTGCACCAAGGCCATCGCGGTCGGTGACCCGTCCTACCGCACCATCAAGGGCATCCTGATCGCGGGCGCCGAGACCGACCCCGAGCCGGAGACCGGCGACGCCGGGGCCGCGGCCTTCCTCCACGGCTCGGAGGGCCTGTTCGCCGCGAGCATCCCCTCCCGGAGCTCCGGCGAGCCCGAGGGAACCCCGGGCCGTGATAACGCCGAGGAGGCTGCTCGATGAGCGTGATGGACACGGCCCTGCGCGAGTCGCTGAAGGCGCTTCGGCTCTCCGGGATGCTGGAGACCCTGGACGCGCGGCTGATCCAGGCCCACGGCGGCGAACTCGGCCACCTGGACTTCCTGCAGGTCCTCTGCCAGGACGAGATCACCCGCCGCGAGACCATTGCTTTCCAACGGCGCCTGCAGAAGGCGAAGTGCGAGCAGCAGGTCATTCTGGAGGAGTTCGACCTCGCCGCTTCCCCGAAGCTGCCCGCGGCCCAGATCCGCGACCTGGCAGCCCTGCGCTGGCTCCATGCCGGCGAGTCGGTGATCTTGTTCGGACCCGTGGGCGTCGGCAAGACACACGTCGCCCAGGCCCTCGGTCACCTCGCCGTCCGACAGGGCGCGAACGTCCGCCTCGCGAAGACCAGCCGGGTCCTGGCCGAGCTCGCCGGCGGCCACGCGGACCGCACCTGGGACAAGCGGATTCGCGAGCTGATCCGACCCGATGTCCTACTCCTGGACGACTTCGCCATGCGGCCGCTGAGCACGGGTCAGGCCGACGACCTCTACGAGCTGGTCTCCGAGCGACAGGGGCCGCTCGCTGATCATCACCAGCAACCGGGCCCCGAGCGACTGGTATCCCCTCTTCCCCAACCCCGTCGTCGCCGAGTCGCTGCTGGACCGGCTGATCAACACCAGCCACCAGGTCATCATGAACGGCCCCAGCTACCGCCCGAACAAGCGGCCCAAGAACCCCGTCGACAAGCCTCCGGCCGCCTAGCGATCCGGCTCGGAGATGTTCCACTCCAGAGGCAGGTCCTCGCCGCAGAAGACGCAGACGAAGTCCTCCTCCCGCACGATGTTGCGCTCCTGGCAGGAGCCGCAGCGGCGGAAGACCACCTCATGCGTGAAGTCGGACGGGCGAGCGATCCTGATTCGGTCCAGGGCCTCGGCCACGGCCGGCCATGAGATGACGTCCGGGCAGTAGCCGGTCGACTGGTTGCTGACCTTCTCGACCGCCCACCGCCCGGACTCCTCACGGAAGCTCATCTCACCGGCGCTCAGGACCTCTTCGCCGCCGGCGCACACCACGTGCTCGCTGCGGCGCGGGGCCAGTCGCAGCACCCCACCGGCATCGATAACGAACGTGAACGGCTCGGCCAACTCATCCGGGGTCAGCACGGAGACCCACTCGACGAAGTCCGCCGACGATCGCATGCTCCGACCCTCACCACCCGCCCGGACGAGCTTCATCAGCTCAGCCGGACCCACATACCGATACATCCGCCCCCGCGTTGTCACGCTCACCAACCTAGCCCCTCACACAGCCAGGACCTGGGGAATTACGTGGCCGTCCACAGAGCCTCGCCAGGTCCTGACATAGACCTTGTCAGTGCCGCTCTTGCGCATCCTGGCGGGGTCGGCTTCGAACAACTCGATGATCCGGGCGCTGACAGCCTCCCCAATTACCTTCCGGGCCCGGCCGACCGTCATCACTACCGCCGTGCGTGCCACCGCCGCGCCCCTTTCCGGCCCCGGCGGCCGACGGCCCGGGTCCCCGCCCACCGTAGCGACCCGGCCCGGACCCGTACGCTCGATCACCCTATCGAGTGAAGCCGGCGGCGCGAGGGACGTCCATACCCGAACCCGGTCGCCCCCGCCGGCTGTTGGGCAGGTCATGACGAAGCAGAGGACCCCGGGCCGACCGATCCCCGAGCAGATCGCCGGGGAGCTGCGCGCGGTGGGCCTGGCCCTGGCCTGCGCGTACCGGGACGGTGTGGGGGCGGTCGCGTTGGTCAACGGGCTTAAGGGCCAGGACCCGCTGATCCACTACTGCGGGAGCTGCTGCAGGACGACCACTCCAACTCACCCTCGGCTGTCCTGGACAGGGCCAGGTGGTCTGGCCGATCGATGGGACCCCTCGCCCGGGGACTGGAGGACTTCTTCACCGCCCACGGCCTGGTTCTGCCGACCGACCAGGCCGAGCGTCTCGCTGCCGGCCGCCGCCAGCGGCGCATCGACACCGTCCCCGAGCCCCTTCGGCCGGCCATCGCCGCGTTCGACGCCTCACGGATGAAAGCCCAGGACCGGGCCCGCCGAGCCGGCACCCGTCCCCGCAGCGACCACACCCTGGAGACCGCCCTCGCCACCATGCGCGACTTGGCGCTCTTCCTCACAGCCTCCCGGGGCAAGGACGACTGGGCCCTGGTCGATGTCCACGACATCGAAGCGTTCCTGACCACCCTCCCCAGGGCCCGCAAGAGGCGGCTGACCGTGCTGCGGCAGTTCTTCCGCTTCGCACGATCCCAGCGCATCGTGCTCATCGACCCGACCCCTGACCTGGCCGTCCGGGAGCCGAACGGCTTCCGCGGCAGGACCCTCACCCTGGACCTGCAACGCATAATCTTCCAGCGGCGGACGACCGACGAGAGCGTGCACCCGCACGAGGCACTGGTCGGCATCCTCGCCCTGTTGCACGGCGCCTCCAGTAACGAGGTCCGGAGGCTTCACGTCGACAACGTCGACCGTGCGGCTCGCGCGGTCAGGCTCGGGAAGCGACCCCACCCGGTCCCCCTGGACCCGGCCTCCTGGATGGTGCTGCAGCGGTGCCTGGCCCACCGCGACATCTGGCGGAGCGGCAGTCCTCACGTGATGGTCACCAAAGGAACGAAGGCCGGACGCTCTCCGGCCTCAACTGTCTATCTTTCCAACGTCCTTGACGACTGCGGCTTCCCGCCCCGGATGGTCCGGAGCACCCGCCTGGTCGACTTGGTGAACACCCTCGATCCCAAACTCGTCGCTGCCGCGTTCGGCACGGACCCCCAGGCTACGCTGATCTATCTCGCCGACCACATCGATGCCACCCGTCTGCCGGAGCCGTGACCGGTTTGAAATCGCAGGTCAGGACGGATCTCGGGCTGCAGAGTCAGCAACATGCCGCGCTTATTGTGTGACCGTTGCCGATGCCCGCTCACCACATCGGTCACCAAGATCAAGGTTCCGCCGCCGGTCCCACCCTCAGAGACTCCCGACATCCGGACCCGGCCACCCCGGATGCCGCGCGGCACCTATGCCCGAACTTCCGGCTGAGCGAGTTCACCATCGACGTCCCCGGCCTCGTGGTTCATCCCGACGACGTCGTCGGCGCCGAACTGCACTCTGGTTGGGACCGATTGAGCGCCTGCTGCCAGGGACCCAGAGCGTTCTTCATGAGGCCCAGCAGGCTGTGGACCGTGTAGCTTTGCAGGTCGCGCTGGTGGTGGAGAGTGGCGGGTTCGGGGATGGGCCGGGCACCGAAGGCGGCCAGTTCGTTGATGACGCGGTCTGCAAGCGGAGTACCGGCGGAGCCGGGGTGCAGGATCAGGTGGCGGGCGAGCGCGGTTGCAGCGGCCCACCGCACCAGCGGCTCCCGGTCGTTGAGACGACGGGCGATGCTGTCACCTCGGTCATGGTCGGTCACGAGGCCGGCCCCGATCAGCAAGGTGGCGGCGGTGACTGGGTCCCGTTCGGCCTCCGCGCGCCGCAACAGCGGCTCGGCAACGATGTCGGCGTCCTCGGGGAACCAGCCGACAAGGTAGGCGCAGCGGCTTCGGATCTCCCGGTCGGGGTCGTCCAGCAGGGGCAGGAGGGTGGGCAGCTGGGCGCGGACGGCGTCGTAGGAGCGCAGCGCACTCTCGCGGGCGTCGATGGGGTGGCCCGCCGCGCAGTGCTCCCGGCCCGCGCGGAGCTTCTTCAACCGTTCCTCGTCGGTCTCGGCGGCGATCTGCTCGTCGTACCAGCGCAGGTTCTCCTCCTGGCTGACGGTCGCGGCGCGCCAGGCGGTGGCGTCGATGCCCAGCGGCAGGTCGTAGGTGTCGTGCCAGTCGACGGCCAGACGCAGCAGCAGCATCAGTGCCTCGGTCCGGGCGCCGGCCGGGCCCGCGACCGCGATCCGGGCAAGAAACGGCACCGCGTACGGGCTGGCCGAGTACCTGGTTCCCTGATGACAGATGCTGTTGAAGAGGCGCTCGAAGGCCCGGTCCCGGCGCTCCTCGTCCTCCCCGCACGCAGCCCGCAGTTCACCCGGCACGTCCTCGGCACCCCCGTAGGCGTGCCCCAGGGCGGCCCAGTCAATGTCGCCCAGCCCAGCCAGCACGTCGTCAGATCCATCCATGATCCACAGGCTCGCACGCACCACTGACACCAAGCCGTGCAGGTTGGCCGCCACTCCTGGCTCGGCGGTCGAACTCACCCGTCAACACATCGTGTCGGTCCCCCGCCGCTCCAGTTGACCGACCAGCCAGTAGGCCGCCGCTGGGTCCGACGTTGCGACGACGTCTTCTGCGGCGGCCTCAACAAGATCGTGAGGGTGGTGTTTTGGCCGTCGACGTTGCGCCGAAGGCCCGGCGGGGCAGCGGGGGCGAACTCAAAGAGGCGAGCCTGGCGGATCAGTGCTGCCGGGCGGCGGGGCGGAGCAGACCTGTGCGGAACAGGCCCGTGGCGGCATTCTCGATGTCGGCGCGGGCTGTGGACGGGAAGATGCTCCGCCGGTGGGTGTTCTCGACCACCGCCCGATCCAGGGCGTCGTCGGCCGATACCGAACGGAAGATTATCCAGGCAGTCCGTGTGAAGCAGGGCGGAGGACCGCTTGCTGCGCTTGTCTTCGACGGCCAGCCAGGGGCCGGCTTGCCACCACTGTAGGTACGCGGGGATGGCCAGAAGGCTCGGAAGGGCTGCGAGGTGGTCAACCGCGTCGTCCGGGTGGTCGCCGGCGACGATCTCGAACAGTGACCTGGGCACTCCTTCGTCCCACCGCCGCCGGCAGATGCGCGCGGCGGCGACGGCCTCGCCGAGGTTCGCCCCGGTGAAGCGCGCCGAGGCGGCTTCGAGTTCGGCGAGCCTGGCATCGAGCGGATTGTGCGGGTTCTTCTGAGCAGCAGGCATTATCGCCCCTTCGTAGGGAGTGTGTGACAGCGGGCTCCGCCGGGCGTGGCGGAGCAGCGGCCCTGGATGGTGCCCGTGGGGGTCACGGGAGGAAGGGCGGGCCGCATAAGGGGTGCCGGGCCTCCGGATGGTCCCAGCACCATGGCGCGATGGTGCCCCGGGCCTCAGTGCCCGAGGAGGATGTCTCGGGAGGCAGCCTGGCACACGCCACTGACACGACCCGGTTAGCGGATGGCCGCAGTGGTGCCCCGGTCCGTGCCGGGGGGTAGTCCGTCGGAGGGGTGATGTAGACCGCGCCGCCCGAGCACGCGAGGCCAGTCGGCTCCGGCACGGACGCGTCTCCGCTGGGCCCACACAAGCCGCCCGCTTACCCGTCCGCGCCGGACGGTGTCGCGATCGCCTGGCGGATGAGCGCCACTGTGTCTTTTGGACTGAGCCGCTGCCTGTGGTGCCCGATGGTCAATCTGTACATGATGAGCCAGTGCAGGATCGCGATGCGGTGCAGCTCGGGGTCCGCTGTAAGCCACAGTTCCCAGACCGCTTCCTCGTCCTGCTCCCCCAGGACGAGCTGGATCTCCAGCACCAGGGCGGTCGCGGGGGCGGCAGCCCTGGCATTGACTCGCAACCGGGCGGCGGATGCGTGCTCGTGGGGCAGCCCGTAGGCCGGCCGGCCTCGCAGCCAACGGGCGGATCAGTTGCAGTGCCCCGGCCCACATCGCCTTGAGCCCCCGCCGCTCCAACTCGTTGATCAGCCAGAGACCCGCGTCCGGTTTGGCCATGCCCACCAGGTCCTCGATAGCGGCCTCGACCAGGTCGTGAAGGGGCAGCTCGGGAATACTCGTCCGGGGACAGTAGCTGGCTGTCACCTGCCCCGCCTCCTCGCCGTCGGCGAATCCGTCGGACTCCTCAACGGCACGCCGGCGGGTCACGAAGCCCTCGCACCCCGGAGCCGGCTTCCCCGTGCCGCCCAACTACAGTCGCACCCGTGACCGATTCCTCTGGCCGTACCGCTGCGGATGACGACGCGCTCCTGGAAAGGCTGCACGCTCTCGCAAGGGGTGCTGACGCCGAGGGCCCGACCCGCGGCTGCCTCCCGGACCAGCCGTTCCCGCCGCTCACGAAGACTGAGATCGAGGATGTGGAGCAGCGGCTCGGTTACCGGCTGCCGCTGCTGCTCCGGCGGGTCTACAGCGAGATCGGTGACGGGGGGTTCGGCCCGGAAGGCGGTCTCGCCTCGCTGGTTCCGCGCCGCGTCCCGCACTGGAACAGGCCGGACTGGCCCTGTGCGACGACCTTCCGCACGAGGTGGCCTGATTGGGGGCCGCCGGCATCGTGGCTGTTCCTGACCGGCGGCGGCTGCAGCATGCAGTGGTACGTCTCGCTGATAGCGGTCGACCACCCCGTGCTGCTCTGGGACGCGGACGGCTGGGAGCCCGACTGGGGCGAGGACCCCCACGACGGCCTGCGCTACGCGGCACCGTCGCTGCGTCATTGGCTGTGGACCTGGGCGGACGGAGGCGACGTCTGGGACGAAGCACTCGACATCGCGCGGTAGCCGTGACACTGACCTGGTGCCCCGTCCGGAGTCGCCCGTCGACCAGATCGTTGGCCTCACGGCCCTGACGGAACAGAGTCGTGGGGCATCGCGGACGCCCGGAGAGTCCTCGGAGTCTTAACCACCGCCAGGCGAGTCAACCGCGCTGTCTGCGCTCCGGGCCGGGTCGCTCGCGCCGGGCCGGACCGACCGATTCGGTCGGCCAGCGGCGTGGGCAGCGGCCAGTACCCGGTATCGGAAGTCGACCAGCATCCTGGCCTCGTCCACGATCAGGTGGAAGGCGAGTTCCTCTGTGGTGCAGCTGGCGTTCGGGGCCTGGCCGGCACGCAAGTCGTCGCCCAGCTTCTCCACCGCGTGGACCATGGCCAGGCGCCAGGCGGCGCCTTGGCCGTCGCACAGCGCGGGCAGGCTGCCCAGGAACGTCTCGTCCAGGTCGCCGAACTCGTCGTTCTCCCGCTCGAAGACGCGGTCCCCGTACTGGAAGAGATCGTGATAGCCCTTCTCCGCGACCTGGACGGTCGCGGTGGCGAGGATCTGGGCCGCCAGCGGGGTGAGGACGCCGTCCGCCTCACGGTCGCGGAGGAAGTACCGATCCCGCGGGTCCTGCGGCCCTCCGCCGTCCCGGTCGGCGACCGCCTCGCGTAGACGCAGCAGGGCGGCGCAGCGGTCGGCGGTGAGCGGGGCGGGAGCTGCGAGTGGCACACCGTCAAGGTGCCGCTGGCCCCAGGACGGGTGGCCCCGGTCCGAGGGCCGGGGGGTGGTGATGTCGTATGGGGAGAACCAGTAGGCCAGGGCCCTCCAGCCGCCCTCTGGCTCGGCTACCGGCTCGGGGGCGTCGTCGCCCTCTCCGTCTGGCAGACGGGCTTCGGGGATGCTGAATTCCGCTCCCTCGATGACCAACTGCCAGGCCTCCTCCCAATACGGCGCCCGGTAGGAGTTCTCGTTCAGTTCTTAGGGAACGGTCACCCCGAGGGTGCGCAGTTCCTCGTCGGGTGGCCGCGCACATCGCCGGGGCGGTGTGCAGCATCGTCTCCAGAGCCCAGCGCTCGGCGGAGCAGCGCGGGAGTGCCCGTCCTTCGGCGATGTCGTCGGCCAGGTCTTCCAGGGCCCGGGCCGTTCCCGCCCGGAAGGTGCGGTCCTGGTCGTCGCAGGCCGGGGGGAGCAGCGCCAGCACCGTGCCTAGGACGTCGGGGCTGTGGCGGTCGAACGGCCTGTCGCCGTGCTCGGCGGCGTCGCGGTAGGCGAGGACGGACAGGGCGTGTCCGGTGGCCATCAGCAGGCCCGCGGCGAAGGGAGGGCAGGATCCGGTCCAGGTCGCTGTCCGGCAGGTCGTAGAACTCGGCGTGATCGGTCAGCGCGCTGAACGGGTCGTGCTGGTACGCCATCGGAGGGCCCTCGTTCCGGCCGTCGGCAGAGCGGCCAGTATCCCAGTTCTGCCATGGTCCGACGGACGCTCGCGGGGCTGCGGTAACCGGAGCGTGACAGTCAGTGCCGAAGAGGTGAGAAGATGAGCCGGTGACCGACTATCAGTGCGGGTCGTGCTCCTACGAGAGCAACGATCTCGATGAGCTTCGACTGCACCGGCGCGAGACCGGGCACTCCGTTACCCATGGAGCGGAGGCCACCGGGGCTGCGGAACACGTCGAACTGTCCGCGGGCTCGGCCCTCGACGGCAGGACTGCGGCAGAGATCGTCCTCGGCGTTCTCAGCGCCGGTGTCATCGTGGCTCTGGCATTGCAGACCAGGGGGGCGAAGGCTGCGGCCGCCGGGCTGATGGTCCAGCTGGCCAGGGGCGCGAAGGAGAAAGCGCACCTGGCGAAGGAAGTCGCGCGCCTCGCCGCGGAGAACGCGTACCTGAAGTCGGCCAGCGGCGCGGGCAAGACCCTTGTGCGGTACCGCTCATCGTGAACTGGGTGTCGTGGCCGGCCTGCCCAAAGGCCCTCACCTGACAGGCCTGCGCCCGGAGGGCCGAGCGCGGTCCCGGAGTCGCGTTCGCCGCGGTACGCGGCTGGACGGCGCCTTCGGTCAGCCTCCTGCTCACCCGTCCACCACGTGCCGCCCGACGGTCGGGGGCTGCGTCTGCTGAGCACTGCCAAAGGACGCAATCCACACGGACGGGTGACACGTGATCATGTGCGGTTCGGGACCGGTCGCCCTCCGCCGCCCCCGAGGCGGGGCGCAGCTCGGCGCGGGCGGCCTGGTGTTGAACGAACGTCTAACGCGCCGCGGCGTCCTGCCGGGCCTCGCCCGCACGGATCTGGCCCATGGTGTCGCGGGTGCACGTCCAGCTGGCGGAGAGCTCGATCCACATCGCCGATCTGCCCCGGCCGTAGAGCCCCTTGGCGTCAGCCTCCCGAACGGCGTCGCCGAGGCCTGCGCGGCAGGAGCCGAGCGCGTCTTGGAGGACGCGGTGACGCATGGCCTCGTACGCGAACTCCTCGGTGTCGAGCACGCTCACGTCGACACCCGCGGATGCCCGCTCGAAGTGGCGGGCGAGGACGGCCGCGGCCTCCGCGCGTGCCGCCGTGGCGTCCTCAACGGTGAGCAGGACGGCGGGGCCGGTGCCGAGGACAGCGGCCACCTCGTAGCTGGGCGCCCCGTCGTCGCAGGCCCCGGCGCTGACTGCGGCACTCCCGGCGGCGAAGGTCTCCTGGCGCGGGCGAGTACCACGTCGTCATCTGGTGATACCCCGACAACCCGGTGGCGCGGTAGCAGAGGAAGTCAAGCGCCTTGGTCCCGGCCGGTCCGGCCTGTCGGCCGCCGCCCGGGCTGCGCGCCGGTGAAGGCGAGGAGATCATTTCGTCCGGCTCGTCCCACCCGAGGACACAGCCGGCGAGTTCGCCCATGCCCTGCCTCGATCCTTCGTCGCCTGGCGCAGGAGGCACGAAAGGTGCGACAGGCGAGCGCCGAGCGAGTGTCACCGCAGATCAGCGGATTTTGTCGCAATGCCACCGCCATGCCCTTCCTCATCGGCCTCCTGCTGCCGGCGCTCCCTTCAGTCCGCCCAGAAGCGCCGTTCCTCCTCCCGCTGCGCCGCCGCACCGGGGATGACGGCGATCGCCTCGGTGTGGTGGCCTTGGCGGACCAGTAGGCTGGCGAGGTCGGTCGCGGCCCTCCTACCGGGCAGTAGCGGGCGCAGGGTCGCGATGGCCTCTTCCAGCCGGCCGTCCTGGGCGAGCAGCCACGCGATGGTGAGTTCGCGGTCGTCGACCTCCTGCGGTGGCAGCGCCTCCACCTCGGCGATGGCCTCCCGGCAGCGCCCCGACTCGCCCATCAGCCACCACCGGTTCGACGACATCGACCTGCTTCCGGTCGGTGAGGACGGCACCGAGGCGTTCTACCGGATCATCGACGCCGCCTACGAACGCCGCTCGATCGCGGTGACCAGCAACATCCACCCCTCAGGGTTCGACACCATCATGCCCAAGACTCTTGCCGGGGCCAGCACCGACCGCCTCATGCACCACGCTCACCTGGTGACCACCTCCGGTGACTCCCACCGCCTCGCCGAGGCCCTCTCCGGCAAGGAAGTGGTCCCCTTGGCCTGCCCCCTACCGACCCAGGAACACCGCTGGCCACAGGCATGGATTTCTGATGGCCACCAGCCCGGACACCCGACGGCCGCCCACCTGGGCATCTCAATGGCCGTTGACAGATGGCGCCACCCATCCGGACCCGGCCCAGCCTCGACCTCCTCGGTTCCGGGCCTTGGCCAAGGGATCACGGTCGTGAAGGTCTTGTTGACGCGCCGGAGCCCTGACCGGCATCGTTTCGACCTGTTCGAATACATGATCGGAAGAACGGCGCCACGGAGTGATCCAGATACCACGTACCAGGCGTGCGGCCATTGCGGCCGGCCTCGCCCTGTCCCTTGTCCTCGCAGCCGCGAGCGTGCGGGCCGGTGGCGGCAAGGCGGGGACGGGCGCCGACGGAGCGGTCCCCGCGGTTACGGAAAGCCCCGGCGAGCGGCTGGAGTCGATGACCGGGGTGATCCTCCTGGAGACGGCGCGCGCCGAGTTCGGCAAGGCCGCCTCCGTGACGATGACGGGCTTCGCCCTGAAGGACGGGCATCGCGCGACCTTCGCCGTGTCGGCCGACCGTGAGGGCCACTGCACGGGCATTACGACCCAGGAGGGGCAGGGCCCCAGCCGGGTCCTGCGCGTCCGGGCGGAGACCTTCGTCAAGATGGACCCGCAGGCGTTCGCCAACGAGTGGGGGGCAGCCACCGCGTCCAGGTTCGGCGGCCGCTGGGTACGCCTGCCCCCGGGTCAGACACTCGACGATGTCGGTGGGTTCTGCGACCTGGCGACGGTCCCCGTCGTCGGCGCCGCGGACCCGGGCGGGCAGGCCTTCTCCGGCGGAGGGCAGTCGGTGGGCGGGAGGAGGAGCATGAGCTTCCTCCTCCAGGGCCCGGACAACCCGCCGTTCCTCGGCTACCTCGCCACGGAAGGCGCGCCGCGTCCCCTGCGCGTGGAGACGCAGGCCTACGACTTCCAGGTCGACTTCAGCGACTACGACATGCCCGTTCTGGTGACCGCCCCGCCCGCCGACCAGGTCGTCGACCTCGCGGCCCTGACGGAACAGACCCAGTAGCGGCACTCCGGACACGGCCCCGACATGCCCGGAGTGCGCGGCTGATCGAGCCAGGACGACAGTCAGCGGGGTGAGGGCCTCACGGCAGCCGGCGCACTGTCGTCGCCGGGGCCCCTACGCCTTTGTGATGGCGTGCAACGTCAGGTACCGGTCGGCCATCGCCCGGTACACGACGTCGAGGTCCTCCCCCTCCGCCGCGCACCGGCGGCGCAGCGCACTTCTCAGTACCGCGCGCGTTTCCGGCCCCCTCTTCACGCCGGGACACAGGCCCGCCCGAACCTCTTCGCGGCCGGCGTCGACATGCTCCTTCGGCACGATGCCTCGCTCGATCGCCAGGTCGAGGGCGTAGTCGACGGGGTAGCGAAGGGCTTGGAATTCGGGCCCGGGCAGGGTCCGGATGCTGGCGGCGATGGTCACCCCGCAACCGTGCCATCTCTCACCCTCTTGGTGGGTCAGGACTTCGCTGGTCGTCTCCGGACCTGCCCGGACGGGTGAGTGACCATGCGCCGGTAGGCCCGCAACTCTTCGGCGACGAGGTTGTTGCCTCGACTCGGGGCCGGGCCGACAACGTCGGGGTGCGAGATCTCCGAGCCGAACTCACCTTGCCGCAACGTCGGGACGGACCTTCGGCAAGGCCCACGGTTCCACCGCGCCGCTGACCAGGTCGGCCAGGAACTGAACCGCTCCGCCGGTGTAGTGCCACCACGCGGAGCTCCGTGAGGCAACGGTGATCCTCCACTCCTGTGGTCCGGCCGGGCTGGTGGTCCACAGGAAGAAGTCCCCTTGATTCGACCCGGCCCGGGGAAACAGGCTGCCGGGTGTGGGGTACGGGTGGAGTGGCACGGCCAGGTCCGCTTCCTCGCACCACTCCGAGATGGTCTCCAGGGTTTCCTGTATCCCCTGGACCCAGAGGCTCTCTCGGCCGGGTCCTGGACCGTCGAGCGAGGAAATCACCGACCACGAACGATGGATAGAGCTCGCACAGGAGCTTGAAGTCGGCCGGCTCCTCAACGACGACACACTGCCCACTGCGGACCGCGTCGCCGGGCTGATGCTGATCCTCTACGCACAGAAGATCGCCACCATCAGCCAGCTCACCGTCGCCGACCTCGACATCGTCGACGAGACCGTCGCGATCACCTTCGGAGCCTCACCCGTCATCCTCCCGAAGCCGGTCGCTGCCCTGGTCCGCGAGCTCGTCGCAACCCGAGGCGGCAAGGCGAAGATCGGCGCCCCTGACGACGTCACCTGGCTCTTCCCCGGAGGACAGCCAGGACGACCGCTCAGTGACAGCCAGATCGGCCTACGGCTGCGCAAGATCGGCATCCGGCCCCAACAGGACCGATCCACCGCTCTGTTCACCCTCGCCGCCGAACTCCCCGCCGCGATCCTCGCCAAGATGCTCGGCGTCCACATCCAAGTCGCCGTCCAGTGGCAAAAGGCATCCGGCGGCGACTGGGCCGCCTGCGCCGCCGACGTCAGCAGCCGCACCCGAGAGGCACTGAACCCGTGATCTTCCAGGACCACCTCCGAGCACTCGCCGAGCGGACCATCAGCTCGATCTCGGCTGCCGAGGCAATGGACATCTACGTCATCTCCTTCTTCATCGACAACGAAGACGACGACCCTCGCCAGCCCACCCTGACGATCGGATACAACACCGAGACGCAGGTCAACCGACCCGACTACCAGGTGATCGACCCGGCAGCAGCCCGGTGGAACTACGCCTTCTGGCTGCAGAACCAACTGGCCGTCATCGGTGACCTCGCCGAGGACCCGAACGGAGCCGCAGCCCGCCAGGAGTGGATCACAGAAGTCCTCCACGAGCTGGAGTACTACGAGGGGATCGCGCGCCGAACCGAGACGGCCAACCCGCCCGGACTCGCCGACGACTTCACAGCATGGGTCCGCAATGGGTGAGGCAGCGTGTTCATCGGGAATCTCCAGTGCTGGACATCGCCAGCGTCAGGGAAAGCTGCTGGTCAGGGCAATGGTCACCGGCGGATCGGGGACACGGTGCCGCCTACGATGAGGAGCATGGAACCAGTGCCCGTCCTCGTCCACCTCGACAGCCCGTTCATCAACTTCCGAGACTTCGACTTCATCGACGGCTCCCATGGATACCGCTGGGTTGATGCCAAGCACTTCCAGCTGGCATCCGAGGTGCTGGACGACCAAGACGTGCTCGACGCCTTGATCTCACATCCCCAGTTTCGGGACACCTACGACGGAGCTGGTGTTCAAAGCGCGCCGCGGCACGGCAGTGGTGGCTCGACCGCATCGCCCCTGACACCTACGAGGCAGTCAATGTCGAGACAGCAGTCGACGTCATCCAGTCCTGGGCCAGCCAGCACGGTGCCATCCCGGAGCCCCTTGCGTCACGCCTGCATCAGGAGATCTACATCCCGGCCCGCAAGGCGACCAGCAGATACGTGCTGGGCCAGCTTCCGGAGGACGCGTTCCACGACTACGGCCCGATCCACATCGACTACCACGAACTCGTCCTCATCGACCGCCTGGCAGCGACACTCATCCTCCTCGTCGCAGCCGACGACTGACGCTGCGACGGCACTTCAGAGGGAGGCACTCGGGCAGTTCCAATACCCGAGTCCACCATTATCCCGCCCCGGCGGGGCTCAGGCCGAGCTGCTGGCCGAGGTCAACAAGCACGAGAGCGAACGCAACCTCCAACTCGTGCTGGACGAGTTCCGGAACTACCAGCAGGGCGTCCTTCCGGCCGGCCCCGGCGCACGGAGCCTCACCGAGTTCTTCGCCAGCATCGACGGGAGGCTCGACCCGCCAGTGGCACCCAAGACGCAACGCAGCGACAGAGACCTGCTCAACCTGCTGACCAAGCGAGCCAAGGTTCCCCACCTCGGGCCCGCGAACTACTGCTGGTTCACCGACCCCTCCCGGGCGCTCTACCTCAAGCTGGCAGGAACCCCCACCACCGACCGTCCGCTGGTCTGGATGTGTGACTCCACCCGCTGCCCGCAGGCCACCCACCAGCCCTGCCACCGCCCCGTCTGGGCCGAACACGCCCAACGCTGTCTGCGCCGGTGAATTTTGGCCCCACCGGAACGGTTTCATCTGCCCCCATTCTAGGCCGTTCGGGTGACGGCTTGGGGCAGTGTCGAGAAGGAACTGGTTGGATTGGCCCCACCCCGATCGGGTGACGTTTCCCCGGCGTCCCTGGGCTGCGGGGCTCGGGTGGCGATGGCGGCCCGCGGCGGCCGGTAGCGTGGTTCTCACGGAGCCCGCCCGGTCGCGTCCCCTAACAGGAATGCGAACGGGCGGGCGCCGTGTTTGATGCTTGCCTGTTCGCGGGATGGGGTCCGACGGCAGGTCAGGCTGCTGCGGCCGCCTTGCGCTTGGCCGTGGTGCTGGCGAGGCGGAAGGACTGGGTGCCGGTCTCGATGATGTGGGCCTCGAAGGTGAGCCGGTCGACGATCGCCTGGCAGAGCCGCTTGTCGGTGAAGGTCTGGTCCCACTCGGTGAAGGGCCGGTTCGAGGCGATCGCGATCGCGTGCCGCTCCTCGCGCTCGGTGAAGATCTGGAACAGCAGTTCGGCGCCGTGTCGGTCGAGCTTGACGTAGCCGAGCTCGTCCAGGCAGAGCAGGTCAACTCGCCCGTACTTCTTGATGGTTCGCCCGAGCTGCTTGTCGCTGGCGGCCTCGGCGAGCTCGTTCACCAGGTTCGCCGCCGTGGTGTAGCGGACGCGGCCGCCGGCCTCGGCAATCGCGGTGCCCAGGCCGATCAGAAGGTGCGACTTGCCGGTGCCGGAGTCGCCGATCAGGCAGAGCGGTTGCCGGCCTGGACCCAGGCGGGCTGGGCGAGGGTGTTGATGACCTCCTGCGGGACGTTCGGGTTCTTCGAGAAGTCGAAGTCCTCGATGCGCTTGTTGCGCGGGAATCCGGCCTCCTTGACCCGCCGCTGCTTGCGCCGCTCGTCGCGGTCGTCGCACTCGCTCTCCAGCAGGTCCCGCGAGGAAGTCCGCGTAGGAGGACTGCTCGCGCAGGGACTGGGCCGCGAACTCCTCCCAGCGGCCGCGGATCGTGGACAGGCCCAGGCTCCGGCAGGCCGCGTCAATCGTCGCCGCCGGGTTGGCGCCGCGCTGTGCGGGCAGGCCGAAGAAACCCCACCGCCCCGTGGTCGAAGGGGCGTCGGGGGTGGTGCTCTGCGTCATGCTGAGCCTCTCGGTTGGATGGACAGCAGCTGGCCGTAGGCGGCCAGGGAGGGCTCCGGCCGGGTGTCCGGCGGGAGGGCGGAGCGGCGCTCGGGCAGGGAGATCACCCGCGCCGCGACGTCGTCCTGGTCTTCGGGCGGCGGGGCGGCGGGCGGCGGGGCGGCGGGCGGCGGGGCGATCACCACCGGCGGCGGGCCGCCGGCCGCGGCGAGTGCCTTGCGGGCCTCGATCGCCACCAGGTCCGGGGAGACCGACCCGGCCTCCAGGACCGCACTCATCCCCGCGACCACCGCGTCGTCCGGCAGCCGGCGATGAAGCAGCAGGACGTCGATCAGAGCCCGGGTCCCCTCCGAGCGGCCCCTCGCCTCGCGGGCGGCGGCCCAGAACGCGTCGTGGACCGCGGTGAAAAGGCCGCTCTCGCGGGCCGCGGCCAGGCCGGTGGAGTTCTCCAGCGCGCCGGGCTTGTCCCGCAGGATCTCCAGGTAGTGGTCGAGCAGGTCACGGAAGCCGTAGCGGCCGGCCAGCCGCGGGTGGCGGACCACAACCTTGTGGTGCTCGAAGACCAGGACCTCGTCGGCCCGCAGCGGGACCCGCACCGTCCTGCCGATGAACCGGGCCGGGACGGAGTACTTGTTCTGCCGGACCGTGATCCGGGAGGTCTTGTCGACCCGCGGCGTCAGCGTCAGCCCGACGTCGAACTCCTCCTCGGGGACCGGCGCCAGCAGCGGGGACTCATAGGCGAAGTCGAAGCCGACCGAGGTGGGCCGGTTGTCGATGTGCCGGGCGTCCTCCTCCGCCTCGATCCGCTCGATCCGCACGTTCAACTCCGCCAGCGTGTCGACCTCAGGGACCGGGACCAGGTGCGAGCGACGGAAGCGCCCGCCCTCGTGCTCGACACTGCCCTTCTCCTGCGCGCCCTCCTTGCCGGGCCGGCAGTAGAACGCGTCGAAGCCGTAGTGCGAGCGGAACACCACCCACCTCTGCGACTCCACCCGCGAGCGGCCGAAGCAGACCTGGGAGACCGCGGGCTTCAGGTTGTCGTAGCGGATGTGCCGAACCGGGACGCCGCCCAGGATCCGGAAGGCGTCCACGTGGCCCTGCATGAAGGCTTCCTGACCGGCCGTCGAGAACACCCGGTGGATTGCCTTGCCCGAATACGACAGCCGCAGCGTGAACATCTGGCACTGCAGCGGCTTGCCGTACCCAGACCTCGGCGAAGTCGTCCTCGACCTCCTCACCGGGCCGATGAAACTGGGGAACCATGCCCTCGTGCAGCATCCGGACCCGGTCCGCCTCGTCCTTGATCTGCGGCCGGCGGACCCGCAGGTAGTCGTTGAGCGTGGTGTAGGCGACCGCGGTGAAGCCGTACTCGTCCCGCAGCCGGGCCAGGATCCGCTTGTTGGTGTGCAGCTGCTTGGGCGGCGCGGTCAGGTCCGCCCGCAGCATCTCGTCGATCCAGCCCTTGGCCGCGTCCAGCGCGGAGCGACGGGTCACGGGCTCTTTCCGCTTCGGAGGCAACGCGGTATCCAGGGCCTGGCGGACCACCCGGCGATGGACGGAGTAACGGCGGGCCAACTCCCGAACGGAGGCGTTCTCCAGCCTCTTGTCCCGGCGAATCCGCTCGAACAACTCGACGCGCTGCAAATCTTCGGCCTCCTGACACGGCCGTGACTATGAACTCACACAGCGTGATCTGATTGCCGGAGCCCGGTCAATCCCGCACTACTCCAAACGAGTGTCGCCGCCAGCCCCTGGGCCACCTGAAATTGCTGGTCAGCGCACTCCCTGCACGGCTAGCATCCCCAGATGCCTCTTCGCCAGTACGTCTACTTCGCCTTGTTCAGCCCGCGTGTCTCCGCCGATGAGATGACCTCGCAACTGGGTATCGCTCCTGACGAGGTGTCCGTCCGCGGTAGCCGGATCACAGAGCCCAAGGCGATTCCTGTCAGCCATAGCTGGAAGGTCGTCTGTCGGGATCCCGACCTGTGCGTCGACGAGCAGATCGCCCGCATCCTCGACAGGCTCCAGCCCCACACGGCCCGCATAACCGAGCTGGCAGATCAGCTGGCGATCGACGAGGGCGGGGCAGTGCTGCAGGTGGTTCGCTACTTCAACGACTCCGACGACGACGAATCGCCCAGCCACCCGGACGCTCCTGACACTCCCAACCTCTTCGGCTGGCATCTGGGGCGCGATGTCCTGGATTTCCTCGCTGCAGTCGGCGCTGAGCTCGATGTCGACGAGTACGACATGACCCCAAGCGACGACACCATCTGAGCGCGCGACCTCGCGCTCGCTCAGCGCGGAGCCAGTACTACCGCACGAGCACCTCCACCCCGCCAACTGCCGGGTGGAGCCAACTTAAACCGTTCCTCAGTGGGGCCACTTGCGACCGTCACCCCGGGGCCAGAAAACACCGTCCTGGACACAACGCACCCAGACCTTCCTCGGCCAGCTCGGCTCCGCCCCGAAGACCGAACGCGCCCGACTCCAGACCGACTACGACAGGGCCGCCCGCGTGGTCACCGAGATCGACACGGCCTCCGCCGCAAGCAACGACGAGGAGTCGGCATGAGGATCACAGCAGCCCAGAGGGCCGAGAACGAGAACCGCATCAGGGCCGCCATGGACCGGCTGCTTCGTGATGAGATCCCGCCCGGCGGGAAGTGCAACGTCAAGACCCTCGCCCAGGAGGCGGGCGTCGACCGCACCGCGTTCTACGGCACCCGCCCCTACGGCCACCTCCGCGCCGAATTCGAAGGCCGCCTTCAGGCGCTCCAGCAGGCCGGCGAGACACCCGACCCGCGCGAAGCCCAGATCGCCCGCCTCAAGGCCGAGAACACGAAGCTCAAAGAGCGACTCGCGAAGGCGGAACAGGCCAACACCGACCTTGCCGATTTCCGCGAGCAGGCCCTGGCCCGGCTCGCCGCCCAGCACGAGGAAATCGTCCGACTGCGGGAGACCTCCGCAGCAGGCAACCGGATCGCTCGCCTCCCCGCACCACGGACCACGGACCACGCACCACGGACCACGGTCATCGGGACCTGCAGTTGACGCCCTCTGGAAGGGCGTCGCAGGCAGGAATGCGCACGACACCGTATTGGGCCTCTGCGGATACTGTCCTATCGGGAGAAGGAGGAGGTCATGGCACTCGCCAGAAAGGGCTCGCGGCGCATCAGCGTCGACGGCGTCACCTACCGATGGACGGTCCGCAGGCGGGCGACCTACGCGCGTGGCCTGGCTTGGCGGCCACTGGCATACGCGGTCGAACAGGACGTGACTCCAGGCGCCACGCTGGTGGTCACGACGAACCAGCCTCACCCAAGCAACTGGCTTGGCTTCCCTGCCCACGCCGTCCTGCCAGCGAAGGTGGCTACGGCTATCCGGACCGCCCGCGCCGGCGGCTGGACAGCGGAGACCCCCGGTCCGCCATTCCAGCTCGACCAATCCGATGGATTCACGCCTGCCAACTGACCCGCAACGAAGTGAGCTGCATCACATCAGATTCGCCGGAGTACAATACACGCAGCTCTCGACATCACGAACACGGCGTCGGAAATCGACCTGCTCAATGACCACACGGTTCGTGCGCACACGGGCTCTGCGGACACAAGCCGGACGCTGGCCACCCAGGCGATCAACCGGGGGCATGTCCCTGGAAGCCATCGCCGCCTTGCTCGGTCGCCGGTCGCTGTCCATGACCCGTGTTTACGCGCGGATCGCCGACCGCACCGTCGCCGACGAGTACTTCGCCGTCTCGGAGAAGGTCGAGGCGCTCTACGACGCCCCGCGCCAGCTGCCCGCCGAGGCCGAAGGCACGGAGATGGCCAAGCTCCGCCGGGAGATGCACCGCCGGATGCTGGGCAGAGGCTACTGCGCTCGCCCCGTCGAGATGGACTGCCACTTCGAGTCGATCTGCGAGTCGTGCCCGTTCTTCGTCACTACGATCGAGTTCCGACCGACGCTTGAACGCCAGAGGAAGGACGCGGCGGCCAAGGGCCACGTCGCCCGCGAGCAGATCTTCGACGGGCTCCTGACCCTGCTCGACGAGCGGGCCGGCTGACGCCTCATCTGCTGCGTCGCCAGAATCCGGTGTCGCGATAACGCCACCAGTACAGGACCGTACAGTCGTCAGGCCACGGTGCCTCCTGCCTGCCGCGGGGTTCGAAGTGGTCCCGCTCCGAATCGATGGGCCGCCAGTTCGGATCCAGCGGCTCGTCATCCTGAGGCGGCCGGACCTTGGTCACGAACCGTTCCTCGCACACTCCGAACTCCTTGAAGTTTGCCTGGGCCTCGGTCAGCGACGGCCCGTTCGCGCCGCCGGCCCAGTTGGGCCAGCGCAACTGCACGCGATCGTCTTCCCAGAAGCACACCGGGCAGATCTCAGACGAGCCGGGTGACTCGCCCAGGGTCAGATGGCCGCAGCACACACAGGGAAAGGTCAGCATCACGGCCGCCATCCTGCACCATGCCAACGAGATGCCCCAGCGGATTCCTTGGACTTGACAACGAGACCCGCATATTAGAGGAGCGCCGAGGACGATCGTCTACGATCGCACCAAGACCGTGGTCCGCCGACACGTCGCCCCGGGCGAAGCGGTCCCACTGCACCCCGAGGCGGTGGCGTTCGCCGGACACTACGACTTCGACATCGACGTGCTCGCCGCCTATCGCCCCACCGGCAAGGGCAGGGTCGAGCGGCAAGTCTCCATCGTCTGCGACCGCGTCCTGGCCGGCCTGACGCTGACCCTGCTGGCCGGCACTCGGTGACCGTCACCGTCGGCCAGGTCGCGCACGGGCGGCCGGACGCCGCGTTCAGCACCCTGGCCGCCTCTAGCCTGCTCCTCAACACGACCGTGCCGGTGGACGGCGGCGAACACCTGCAGCTGCGGGCGGCGCTGGACACCATCGCCGTGGTGGTCTCCCGGCGCCTGCACACCGAAGCCTTCGAGCAGGGCTGACCGGCCGGCCGGGCGGTGACCCCGAGGACACCGCCCGGGCACCCGGGTGCCCGGGGCAGCCGCCTGTCCACGGCCGGTAGTTGAACCGCGTGGAGCGGGCCCCGGCCAGGGCCCGGTCCACGCAGAATGTATCGTTCGATACGTCTCGCGGTGTAGTGCGTATCGAGCAACACATCAACCGGCCGGCGTCCGGCCCTGCGCGAGGGTTCGTCATGGTGGAGCCGCCCCTGCGCACGAGCAAGGACATGCGGGAGGAGGCCCTGGCGGAGTACGGCCCCGGCCCGTCCTTCCTCAGCAACGGGTACCGGGAGTTCGGCGGCAGTGGATGGCACTCCGCGCGTTGCACGCAGGAGGAGGTCGGCCGGGCCGCGGCGGACGCCGAGGCGGACGCCGAGGTGGAGCGCCTGGTCACACAGATGATCCCGTGGGCGCCGGCGGTCGCGGCCCGCCCGGGCCGACCGGCTCGCCGCCAGCCACGACAGGATCGTGCAGCTCAGGGACGAGGTCACGAGGGACACCTCGGACGAGCAGATTGACTGGCTGCTCGACCGCTACGCCGGGCTGCTGACCGCAGACGAGCGCAAGCTCTGGTGGGCGCACCTTCAGAAGATCTACAACGGGCTCAGCGTCAAGACCGCGGCCGTCCACGGCGAGAGCCTCGACGCCCGCACCGAGGCCATGGTCGCCGTGCCGTCCCGCGGTGCACTGCCGCCCACCCCGGACAACTGGCAGATGTTCGTGTCCGCCGACCGCCCCGCCCTTCTCTGGCCCCAGCCGCTGATCGAGCTCTGCACGCAGGCGTGGGCCGCTGCACGTGACGAAGTGGAGAACTCCTGGGGCCCCATGGTCCGTTGGGCGGTCGGCACGGGTATGAGCAAGTCCCGGCTCCACCAGCTGACCGGCATGTCCCGCGCCACGATCGACCGGTACCTGGACCAGCCGAATCAGCCGTCCAGGACGGTCGGACGGCGGGTGGCCGGGGCCAGGGAAATGTCCTGGGCAACGATCATGTCCCGATCCCACCATCGCGCCCGGGCACGTCCGCGAGCGCTGCTACGGTCGCCCGTCATGAACACTGACGACTGGACGGCGGTCGGCGCCATCGCGGCCGCGGCCGGGGTGGTGGTGACCGCGGTCATGGCCTACTGGACGACCCGCAAGGCGGCGGCCGCCGCCGCGAACTCGGCGAGGACCGCCGAGGAGGTGGCGCAGATCGAGCGCGACCGCTGGCATCGGGAGCTGACCCCCGAACTGACCTTCCGCCTGATCCGCGTGGGCCCGAACACCTTGTGGCTCTCCACCACTCTGGACGGGCCGGTCGGCTTGGACCACCTCGACACGATCACCCTCACGGTGCGCGACGAGGCCGAGGTGGATCACTCACCCGGACCGCACCTCACCGATGAGCAACGTGTGGAGCTGCAGTCGGTGATCTGGGGACCGGCCCGGTTCACCCCTGGGGTCGACGGGGTCGCCGCGCCTGGCCGCCAGAGCGTCATCCGGGCCCTGGAGCGCGGCGAGGGCGCGCGCCGGCAGTTGGAGAACTCAGCGCCGCCGAGTTGGTTCAGGGACATCGCCGACTGGGTCGACGGGTACTGGGACACGCCCTTGCGCCTGCAGGCAAGCTGCGAGCGGGCCGGGGACAAGCCGTGGATCGTCGTCGCCGAGGTCGCGAACCCCGGGATGGAATACCATCCTGACGGCTCGGAGGAGATGGGGGTCCCGGAGCAGTACCGCTGAACCGGCGGGGCCGACCTCCCGGCCGCCGACGCATCAACGGCCGACTCCCGGGGCGCCTGACCAGTCGAGCCGCGCCGGTGGACTTCGGGGACCCCGTGGCTCCCTGGGGCGCGGGTCGGTGGGGGTGATAGGTCGGCACACCCTGAGGCCGGCCCCGCCGACCGCGAGCGTGCCACCGGCGCGTCAGGGCCGTTCGGCGCGCGCCTGCATCCGCACGTGGCGGGTCGTACTTGCCTGAGCCAGCAAGACCGGCTCTGACCTGCAAGCCTTCAAGTGGCAAGGGCCGGTTCCCCGTGCTTCGGACGGGGAACCGGTCCTTCGTGGCGGAGTCAGAGCAGGCCCGGAAGGATGCCTTCCTTGAAGGCGTCCCAGTCGGGTTCGGTGGTCGGCTTCGGTGAATCGCAGTTCGGCACGGTCGGGACGCTTGGAGTCGAAGACGGCGACGCCGCCGCCCAATCGGCGGCTTGCGTCGGGTGGCGATCGGCGGGGAGCGCCGATGCCACGATGCGGTCGAAGTCCGTTTGGAACCGCTCCGCGGCTTCCTGGCCTTCGGTGCAGTGGTTCACTCCCGCGCTTTCGGCAGAGACGAGGGAGGGCCAGGGCTTGGGGAAGTGGAAGATCGAGAAGTTGCCCCGGGCGCCGGGGTGCGGTTCCGAGTCCAGCGGCATCACCTGGAGACTCACGTTCGCGAAGTCGCTCACGTCGAGCAGCCGGAGAAGCTGTTCGCGCATCAGAGAGGGGTGCGGGGTGAACTTCTGGAGCAACAGCGCCTCATGGACGACGAACCAGTACTCGGCCGGGTTGTTCGGCCGTGTCGGCGTGGCCTGTCCACGGGCACCTCCCCGACGCCCAGTAGGGATGATTCCAGGGAGGTGACCGACGCGGCCGCGACACGGCTTCCTTGTGGCGAAGTTGTGGATTCTCCGGCCCGAGGGGCGGGCCTCGGGCCGGTCCGGAGGTGTCGGATGCCACGGGCGATCGCCGTGGAGATGGCGGCCACGAGCAGCCGTCCGAGGACGCGTGGAACGGCACGACATGACGCGCTCGTTGGTGCCGGAACGTCCGACCGGCAACGGCGCGGGTCGGACGCAAGGGTGTTGGGGGCCTGCGGCGGTCCGCGTTCCGGGAACGATCACCGAGTCCCGGTCGACGATGTCACCGGAGCCACCGTGCGGCGGCATCAGTCCGATGAGGGATCGCACAGCTGGATGCATCCCTTCCTCCCCTTCAGTCGAGTCCGGCCCGGCCACGTCAGCGGCCCCCGGCGTCGGCGGTCGGCAGTGGGTCCGGGCGCGACGATGCGGCGTTGAGGAAGAGCGGACGGCCCGGCGAACGGCCCTCCCGCCGGCGGGATATCCGGTTGAGGCCGCGTGAAGGGCTCGTGGATACTTGTGCCGCCCTTCCATTCAGTCCGTCTGCGAAGAGCCTCCGCCGGCGTGCCGCTCAGGACGACGCCGACCTCACACCGAGTCACACCAGGGGGACCCCAGTCATGGCAATATCCCGTCGCGTCGGCCTGGCCGTCGCGATCGCCGGCTCCACGGTCGCCGGGACCGTGCTGCCGTTCACCGCCCACGCCGCGAGCGCCGTGCTCTACGTGGACAACGGTCCCAGCGCGAACTGCTCGGACACCGGCACCGGTACCAAGGGGCAGCCGTTCTGCACCGTCCAGGCCGCCGCCGACGTGGTCGAACCGGGGCAGACTGTCGACATCGCGCCCAACCGCCGGTTCATCGGCCAGGTCACCGTCAAGCGCTCCGGCCTGCCGGGCAAGCCGATCGTCTTCAAGAGCGACATCCCGTACCGCGTGCCGAGCACGTTCGTGGGAACCGAGGAGTGGAGCCAGGGTTCGAACCCCGCTCCGCACGCCTTGCTGCTCGACGGCGTCCACGACGTCACCGTCACCGGTCTCAACCTCAAGGCCCCGCAGGAGGCCGTGCTCGTCAAGGACTCCACGCGGATCGTCCTGGACCGCGACGACGCCAGCGGCGGCAACCCGGTCTTCAACGGCGTCCGGGCCTTCCCGCAGGCGACCCCGACCGTCCGGATCACCGGGTCCAGCGCGGACGTCACGGTAAGCCGCACCCGGTTCTTCGGGGCGCCCGTCGCCGGCGTCGCGGTCGAGGCCGGGGTCAGCGGCACCGTCGTCACCACCAACCAGATCGCCGACGGCACCGGCCGGGGCGTGATCGCCACCGACGCCCCCGGCACCGTCGTGGTGAGCAACACCTTCGGGCGGAACTGCCAGACCGACCTGGAGCTCGCCGGAACCTCCACCGGCGCGGTGGTCGAGAACAACATCGTGACCAGGGTCCCCACCGCCTCCTGCGACGGCGCGGTCCCGACGGCGACCCCGCTGGTGGTGTCGACCGGCTCCACACAGGGCACCAAGGTCGACTACAACACCGTCGTGCCGTCGGGCACCGACTCCTATTCCTGGGGCGGCACGTCCTACGCCACCTCCGAGGCCTTCCGGGCCACCGGACAGGGCGAGCACGACAACAACACCGACCCGGGGTTCAACCGGGTCGTCAACAACTACACCCCGTCCGCCACCGCGGCCGTGACGGACGCGGCGGACACGACCGCCCCCGGCATGCTGGCCACCGACGTCTACGGCGACGCGCCGGCCGACCACCCGGGGGTCCCCAACCTCGGGACCGCGGGCTTCCGGGACCGCGGGGCCATCGAGCTCCAGGACCCGCTGAACGTCAACATGAGCGGCGTCCCGTACGGCCAGCCGGGCTACCCGCTCAACGCACGGTTCGAGGTCAGCTACACCGCTAGCTGGGGGCCGGGAACCGGCACCCTGGACTTCGGCGACGGCAGCGTGCCCCAGCTGGTCGACCCCGGGTACAAGTTCATCGACCACAACTACCCGGCCGCCGGCACGTACACCGCGACGCTGACCGGGACCGGCCCGTCCGGCGTGGTCCGCACGTCCACCGCCAAGGTCACCCTCGCCCCGGTCCAGGAGCTCCAGGCGCGGTTCACCTGGGGCAACGGCGACTATGCCCGCGCCGGCATCGTGGTGAACTCCCAGAGCATCGGCCCCTGGCCGATCGTCCGGCGCGTCTACGACTTCGGTGACGGCACCGCCCCCACGGTCGTCGAGGGCCCCAACGCGCCCACGACCCTCACCCACGACTTCGGCGTGGGCGGCCACTACACCGTGACCGAGACGGTCACCGACGACCACGGCCACACCGCGAGCACCTCGATGCCGACGTGGGTCCGCGGTCCCCAGGCAGGCGTACCGTTCACCGGCTACTTCAGTGGCCCCACCAGCCACAACGGCCTGTTCGACAACGGCAACTGGGTGTTCTCGTACAACAAGACCGACTCGACGCCGTCCACCAGCTGGCACTTCGGTGACCTGGGCGATGTCCCCGTCGTCGGCAACTGGGACAACACCTGCCAGTGCCAGCAGGCGATCTACCGGCCGAGCACCTCCACCTTCGCCCTGCGCCACCGCGACGGGTCCGTCTCGACCGTGCAGTTCGGGGACCCCGGTGACCTCCCCGTCGTCGGCAAGTGGGACGGCAGCGCCCGGTCGGACCAGCTGGCCGTCTACCGCCCCAGTACCGGCCTGCTCGCCGTACGCCACGACGACGGCACCATCACCACGATGCGCTTCGGCGACCCCGGCGACGTCCCCGTCGTCGGCGACTGGGACGGCGTCAAGCACGCCCAGTTCGGCCTGTTCCGCCCCGGCCGCAACGCCGGCGACCCCAACCTCTTCATCCTCCGCCACGACGACGGCAGCGTCTCCACCGCCGCCTACGGCGAGAAGGGTGACCTCCCCGTCGTCGGCGACTGGCTCGGCACCGGCCGCACCACCTACGGCATCTTCCGCCCCGACACCCACCGCTTCGCCCTCAGCTACGCCTACGCGGGCCGCACCGACGTCACCTACACCATCTACACCTACTGACACCGCGCTGACGAACCCGGGGCGGCGCTCGACCGAGCGCCGCCCCGGCGTCGTTCCCCCGGAATCCGCCCCGGCCCACACCGGCCCGGGCGGAAACCCGTTGGCGGACCACGGCGGCCACTACTACGTTTCCGGAGGCCGTGCGAGAGAACGAGGAGGTGGTACCCGTGAACGCAGTATCGACATGGGTGCTCCCCTCCGGGGTCACGGTCGGGCGATAGGTCGTCCGGGAGCGCCGTTCAAGAGCCCTCCCGAAAGACACGACCGTGCAATTCACTTCTGAACAGCGTCTCGATGACGGCATCCTCGAACGCGAATTCACCCTCGGCGAGATCCCCGGCACCGTGTGGACGCCTGAGGCTGCCGTCGTAGGTCCAGCGGTAGGACTTGGCGTCGTGTTCGTCGTAGGCCAGGACGAAGGTGGCGCTCGACGATGCCGGCGAAGGGGACCTCGCGCCGCTGGGGATCTCAGGGTGTAACCAGCACCACCCTCAAGACGGAAGCCCGCATGATCGAGCGTCAGGGCGGGGCCGGACAGGATCGTGCCCGTGAACACCACCTCGAACCGCAAGCGCCGTGTCAGCGCTGTCGCCATCCTGGCTCTCGCCGCATCAGTGGCCGCGACCGGCACCGGACTCGCGGCCACGACCCCGCCGTCCACCGTGCACGCGACCGCCGCCACGGCCGCCGCGCCCCCGCGGTCCTTCCAGGGCACGCTACCCGCGCCGACCGGCCCCTACGCCGCCGGCGAGGACGTCATCCACCTCACCGACGCGAGCCGTCCCGACCCGTGGGTGCCGTCATCCGGCCCCCGCCAACTGACCGTCACGATGGTCTACCCGGCCGTCCCCGGGACCGGGACTCCGGCCCCATACATGACCCTCGCCGAGGCAGCCGGAGCCATCCAGCAGCGGCAGTTGCCGGCGAGCTACGGCGTCACCCCACAGAACCTCTCCAGCGTCACCACTCACGCCTTCGACGGCGCGCGGCCGCGGAGGGGCACGTATCCGCTGGTGGTCCTCTCACCCGGGTACGAGGACCCGCGCATGGTGCTCACCTCGCTCGCGACCGACCTGGCCAGTCACGGCTACATCGTCGCGCTCGTCGGCCACACCTACGAGGACAGCGGCGAGACGCTGGCGAACGGCCAGACACCGCCGTGCGCGATCTGCCACAACCCGGCGCTCGACTTCGACTCCGTCGCCGCCAGCCGCGCGCTGGACGTGTCCTTCGTGATCGACCAGTTGACGCACGGCCATACCGCGTGGCGCCCGGCACACCACATCAACAAGCACGAGATCGGCATGGCCGGACACTCCCTCGGCGGAGCGGCGGCCACCACCACGATGATCGCCGACCCGCGAGTACGGGCCGGAGTGAACATGGACGGCTCCTTCCACCCGGCCCCGATGCCCGGCCAGATCAACCGGCCGCTCCTCATGCTGGGTGCGGCCGACAACCACCCCGTCGGCGGCCACGACACCACGTGGGGGCAGACCTGGGCCGCCCTCGGCGGCTACAAGAAGTGGCTGACGGTCGCCGGCGCCGGCCACACCAGCTTCACCGACCTGGACCTGCTTCTGGAGGAGGCCGGGTTCCCTACGCCGCCCCTCTCCCCGGAACGCGGGGTGGTGATCACCCGCGAGTACGTGACAGCGTTCTTCGACCGGACGCTGAAGGGGATCAACAGTCCGCTGCTGGACGGCCCCTCGCCGAACAATCCGGAAGTACTCTTCCAGTACCAGCCAGTGCTGTGACCGTAGAGGTTCGCCGGGTTGGTACTGGAGGGCCCCGAGCCGGTTGGTCGTCGTGAGACGTTCAGCTCGCAAGGGAGCCCGGTGGCGAAGCCGGTCAGGGTTCGCGGACTCACGGACCAGGAAGGTCAGCAGTTGCAGCGGATCGTGCGACGGGGCAGCACGAACACGGTGCGCCACCGACGGGCGATGATGCTGCCGGCCTCGGCCGGCGGCAACCGGGTCCCGGTCCCGGTCAATCGTCGTCGCGGCGGCCGCTCGGGGCCCCGGCCCGTACGGCCGGCGACACGCGAACCGCCGGGGTCGGCGTCGATGCGACGCCGGCCCCGGCGGTGGTCAGGCGCGGTGGAGCCGGATCAGATGTCGATCCAGAACGCCTCCATCCAGCGGGCCTCGCCGATGCTGCCGATCCACTGGTCCTTCAGCCACTGGGTCCCGCCCTTCCAGCCGACATCCTTCACGTGGGCGGAGGCCAACATGGGCACGCTGCTCCGCAGGTGGAGCGCCTCGATCAGCTCGCCGCCGGCGGTGTATTCGACGGTGTCGCCCGAAACCAGGTGCAGCTCAGCGCTGCTCTGGGGGATGTTCGAGGCGTGCACCTGGGTGTACAGGTCCAGGCTGCCGAACACCGAGAGCGTGATCCCGTCGATCGGGTCGGCGTTTCCCACCGTCCCGGTGTGGCCCACCTGGTTACTGCACACCGCGGGGGTCCACCCGACCTTCTTCGTGTGGGCCTGGAAGCACAGGAGGGGCGCCGCCGTGAGCGCGTCACCGGACGCCGTCGCCTCGGCGCGCGCCGCGTTGACGGCCTGCTCCATCTCCGGGCTCTGCTTCGTGACCGTGATCTTGTAACCCCCCTCGGGGGCGGCCGGGGCGGCCGCCTGCGCGGCCGGAACCGTCCCGAGGACCGTGAGAGCCGTGATCGCGGCGGCGGTCATCGTGCGGAATCGCATGATGAGTACTCCGTTCGTCTGTCGGGTCATCTGGTTTGCAGACGAAATGGAACCGTGCGCGACGAGCCCCGGGCGACATGGAAACCGGACACAATTTCAGTCGCGTACGCACCAAACCGGTCGATGCGAACGGAACCGCACCATACCGACTGACGGTACGGCTGGCCGGTTCCTGCAAGGGCCCCGCCGCGGTCGGCGAACGTCCTCGGCATCGCCCCGGAGGTGCCGGACGCCGACCTCGGCGCGAAGCCGGCGATCGGCGTGTGGGCGCGGATCGGCCTCCCCGGGGCGGGCAGCTCGTCTCCGTCGACCGGGGCGCCCACTCCTCCCCCGCCGCCCCCCACCTCGGCTGCCCCCACCCCGTCCGCCCGTACGCCCGTCCGCCTGGCTGGCTGGCTGGTGCTGTGACCGCTTTCGTTCGTCGGGTTGCTTGATCACGCGGCGAGGACGGGCCTGCCGCCCCAGCGCAGGGTCTTCTCGCTGCGGATGCGGGTGCCGCCAGACCTCACCGCAGGGCAGCAACTCAAGCTCCGGACGTGGGAAGCGTCAGCAATCAACGGCAGCTACTGGAGCTGACTGGTGACGTTCAGCCTGCAAGGACCTGTCGTGCCTTCACCAAACGCGCTCGATGGTCCTCGATCCAGCCGACTGGTGGGGACATGGGCAGGCCGACCGTCACCTGCGAGGACGGGTCGTCGCTGATCGACACCCCGATCGCCCTGGGGCTGAGCGGCTTGATCTTCAACTGGACCGTTCGGCCGGAGTTCAGCCACGAGACGAACCTGTTGCCGGCAAGGCTGTCGAGGGCTTCTTCCCAGCTGTCCAGGTCGAAGGACGTGATCCCAACGGGGAAGCTGCCGGTGACGGTCTCCGTCGAGACGGTGAACTCGCAGTCCAGGAATTTGCTGCCCGGAGCCGGTCGCTTCAGCACCCGCAGCGCGACGACATGACCGCTCGTCCCAGGCGGATCGGCAAGGTGGATCAGATCGTCCACAACGTCGTCCATCACGGCCCTCTCACTCGATCTCGAACAAGGGCATCATCCCGGACGGCACCGACACACACGAAGGCGCTCTCACTTCTCGTCAACTCTCACGCCGAACTGCCATGCTCTGTGAGAATCCCGCCGGAGGCGTCTCGGCCGGGCTGACGCACCGACCGAAGAGCTTCACCGTGGGCCCGACCATAGGGCCCACAGCCGCCCGCAAGGTGCCGTTGAGAGATCCCGCCCGCCGCACGGAGGCTGGGGCCGGGCTCAGCACTGACGGCTGTTCCGTAGACCGAGGCCGGCTCAGTAACGCGCCGGTGCGCACCGGTGCGCGCCTTCGTGATCCTCCGCGCCCTGTCATGCCCCGGTCGTGTCCCCATAGGTTCGTGGCCACATCGCTGTCATCGCGGCGATGCCGGACCTTCGAGGAGAACTGATGCTGCGGACAGGCAAGCGGATACGGCTGTTCTCGGTCTTCGCCGGGGCGGCTGCCGTGAGCGCGCTCCTTCCGGCTTCCGCCGAAGCCGTGACGAGCAGTCCCTTCGACGGCAAGTGCGCCCCAGGGCTGTTCTGCGTATGGAGCGAGGACAACGCCACGGGCTCCAAGTGCGAGTGGCGGGTCGACGATGCCGACTGGCAGGCCGGATCGCTGGTGTGCAGCTGGTCGGATACAACCCGAGTGCAGTCCGTCTACAACAACGGCACCTCGGGTGCACCGGTGGCCATGTTCACCGGTGTCAACTGGACCGGCACCCGTGTGGTCTGCACGGCCCGCGGCGCCCACGGCAACTTCTCCGAGAACGGCGGCGCCGGGTTCTTCCTGCGCTCCCACCAGTGGGCCTGTTGAGCGTATGACCCTGCCGGTTCCTGCCAGGCCAGCTTCGTCGGTGGTCCATTCGTCGCCGGGCTCGGTGTCGTCGTCCACCGCGTCCGGGTCGCGCAGGGGCCGCTGGCCGCCGTCGGGCTGGGGTGAAGGCCTACCGGCCGAGCGCGTTCGGGTGTTTGGCTATTTGAGCGGGCGACTTCGCCGCGGCTCGGTCCTGTGCCGGGCGCTCGGCTGGTACGTCCCGCACGGCATCGCCCCGCACTCGGCCCTGTAGGCGCTGCCGCCGGCCTCCTGACGGCACTGAAGTGGTAGTCCGGGCCCTTCTCCGGCTCGGTGGGGGTCCAGATCCAGCCCTGTTGCTT
>NZ_JBSFNM010000049.1:0-69074 GCF_053587085.1 Kitasatospora sp. NPDC003701 | reverse complement strand
TTCCAGCTCGGTGACCACGACCACCGGCAGGACGACCTCGTGCTCCTCGAAGCGGGTCATGGCGAGAGGGTCCGCCAGGAGCACGCTGGTGTCGAGAACGTACGTGCGCCGGTCTGGTGTCCGGCGGCTCTTGGAACTGACCACTAGGCCTCCAGAGCGGATGACCCTGCGTCATCCGCGGCAAGCCGGCCCCCGCTGCCCCGGTGGCCTCGGGGCCGGTCTGCTCGGAGTATTCCCAGGCGAGGGGCGGTGCATTCGCGCTCTCGGAGAACTGACGGATCATTGCCGGTGAACGTTTGGCCTCGCGCCGCGCCCGGGTACGCCAGCCCTACTGGGGGGTCGGCAGGGACCGGTGGGGGCCGACGGGCGTCGCCGAGGCCGTCACAGGCCCATCCGCCGGTGGCGCTCCTCGTACGCACGCAGCGCCCGGAGGAAGTCCACCTTCCGGAAGGCGGGCCAGTAGGCCTCGCAGAAGTAGAACTCGCTGTGCGCGCTCTGCCAGAGCAGGAAGCCGGACAGCCGCTGCTCGCCCGAGGTGCGGATGACGAGGTCCGGGTCGGGCTGGCCCTTGGTGTACAGGTGCTCGGCGATGTGCTCGACGTCGAGGATTTCGGCCAGTTCCTCGATCGAGGTGCCGCGCCCGGCGTGCTCCTGGAGCAGCGAGCGGACGGCGTCGGCGATCTCGTGCCGGCCGCCGTACCCGACGGCGACGTTCACGGTGATCCCGTCGATCCCGGCGGTCTCCTCGGCGGCCCGCTTGAGCACGTCCGCGGTGTGCTGCGGGAGCAGGTCCAGCGCGCCGACCGGGTGAACCCTCCAGCGGCGGGCGGCGGCCAGGCCGGTGACGGCGTCCTCGATGATCCCGAGCAGCGGGACCAGCTCGTCGGCCGGCCGGGAGAGGTTGTCGGTGGAGAGCATCCAGAGCGTGACGACCTTGACGTGGGTCTCGTCGCACCAGCCGAGGAACTCGCTGATCTTGTCGGCGCCGCGCTGGTGGCCGTAGGCGGTGGAGCCGCCGGTCGCCTTGGCCCAGCGGCGGTTGCCGTCGAGGATCACGCCGATGTGGTGGGGGGTGCGGGCGAGGTGGACCTCGACCCGGCGACCGTAGAGGCCGTACATACCGTCCAGCAGGGTGCGCAGACCCGGCGTGCGTTCGACGACATCGCGCAGACCCATGGTTTTCGGCCCCTCCGTACTCATTCACCGGGGTACGTCACAACCCCCGGCGCAGCCTACTCCGGCCCGGAGACAGTGGGTAAAGCCGCAGGTAGCGGTCCGGTCACAGTCCTGTGCGGAGTCTGTCGCGGGCGGCGTGGCGCAAGTGGCCGGAAGACACCCGCGCGAACACCCGGTGTCCCGCGGGGCTCCGGATACGGAACGGTATCCGGTTCCTTAAGGAATCCGTAAGCCGACGATCCAATGCTTGACGACCACCAATGGTCTAGTCCAGCTTTTGACCCAGGGCGGAACGAACACCGATCGCCGCCCGGCCGAAGGCAGTACTGCGGACGTAAATCCCTCCTCGCCCCCGGGCCGGAGGGAGCCCTCCCCCACACGCGGCCGCCGCGCCCCCCACCGCGGCGGCCGCTCCTCCCCCACAGGAGCGCACCTCCATGGCCCGTACGCTGAACCAGCCCGCGCACAAGCGCCGGCGCAGCACCCTCCCGGCCCTCGCCGCCGGTGCCACCGCCCTCGCCCTCGCGGGCAGCGGCCTCGCCCTCTTCGCCGGCGGCGCCAGCGCGGCGGCCGGCAACCTGGTCTCCAACGGCGGCTTCGACGCCGGTTCGACCGCCGGCTGGGTCTGTACCGGGGCCACCGGCGTCGTCTCCACTCCCGTCCACTCCGGCGCCGGCGCACTGCAGGCCACCCCGGGCGCCGCGGACACCGCCGAGTGCACCCAGACCGTCAGCGTGCTGCCCAACACCAGCTACACGCTGAGCGCCTGGGTCCAGGGCCCCTACGTCTACCTCGGTGCCCGCGGCACCGGCGGCACCGACCCGAGCAGCTGGTCCAACCAGAACAGCTGGAACCAGCTCTCCTCCACCTTCACCACCGGCGCGAACGTCAAGAACGTCACGCTGTACGTGCACGGCTGGTACGGCCAGAGCGCCTACCTCGCGGACGACATCACGCTGAGCGGCCCCGGCGGCACCTCCACCCCGAGCCCGACCGCGACGGCCACGGCCACCGCCACGCCGACCGCGACCGCCTCGCCGACGGCCACCGCCACCCCGACCGCGACCGCCACCCCCACGGCGACCGCCACCCCGACCCAGACCGCCACGCCGACCCCCACGGCGACCGCGACCACCACCCCGCCGGTCACCGGCCTGCCGAAGCACGTGGTCACCGGCTACTGGCACAACTTCGACAACGGCGCGACCGTCCAGAAGCTGAGCGACGTCCAGAGCGCCTACGACATCATCGCGGTCTCCTTCGCCGACGCCGTGCCGACCAAGGGCGGGGCGATCAGCTTCACCCTCGACCCGGCGCTCTCCAAGGCGCTCGGCGGCTACACCGACGCGCAGTTCCGCGCCGACCTGAAGGCCAAGCAGGCGGCCGGCAAGAAGGTCGTCCTCTCGATCGGCGGCCAGAACGGCGCGATCTCCGTCGGCGACGCCACCGCCGCGGCCGCGTTCACCGACAGCGCCTACGCGATCATCAAGGACTACGGCTTCGACGGCATCGACGTCGACCTGGAGAACGGCGTCAACCCGACCTACCTCGGCAACGCGCTGCACAGCCTGCAGGCCAAGGTCGGCCCGAACTTCATCCTGACGATGGCCCCGGAGACCATCGGGATGTACAGCACCGCCGGCGCGTACTTCCAGCTGGCGCTGAACACCAAGGACATCCTGACCGTCGTCAACACCCAGTTCTACAACTCGGGCGGCATGAACGGCTGCGACGGCAAGGTCTACAACCAGGGCACCATCGACTTCATCACCGCGCAGGTCTGCACCCAGATCCAGGGCGGCCTGCGGCCCGACCAGGTCGGCATCGGCGTCCCGGCCTCCAGCAAGGCGGCCGGCGGCGGCTACGTCTCGCCGACCGTGGTGAACAACGCGCTGGACTGCCTGGCCACCGGCAAGAACTGCGGCAGCTTCGTCCCGCCGGCCAAGTGGCCCACCATCCGCGGCGCGATGACCTGGTCCACCAACTGGGACGCCAACAACGGGAACGCCTTCTCCAACGCGGTCGGCCCGTTCGTCCACCAGATGCCGTAACTCCCCCCGGCGCGCCGCTCCTCGAGGGTGGGGCCTGCGCGCCGAGGGCGGGGCCCGTCGTACCGGACCGGTACGACGGGCTCCGCTCGTTCCCCGGCCGGCCCCGGCTCGTCGCGGCCCCGCTCGGTGCGGTCGCCGCGGGCCCGGCCTACTGCAGCAGCACCGCCGCCAGCGTGCCGAGCAGCAGGAACGGGCCCATCGGCAGGTCCAGTCCGCGCACCGGCCGCCGCCGCACCAGGGCGGCCACCGCGAGGGCCACCGCCCAGAGCCCGGCCAGCACCGAGGCCGCGAAGAGCCCGGTGAAGGCGGCCGACCAGCCGTACCGGCCGAGCAGCGCGCCGAGCCCGAGCGCCAGCACGGTGTCCCCCGCGCCCATCAGGCCGAACCAGCCGGGCAGTTCGAACAGCGCGGCGGCGGCGAGCGCCACCAGCAGGCAGCGCAGCAGCACGCCCGGGCGGCCGTCCGCCACCTCCACCACCACCAGCAGCAGGGCGAGGCCCGCCGCCAGCGTCCAGCTCAGCGGGTAGGGCAGCCGCCGCACCCGGGCGTCGGTGAAGCCGAGCACCACCCCGGGGCCGGCCGCCCAGAGCAGCAGCACCGCATCGGCCGGGTGCGCCGCCGACAGCGCGGCCGCCACCGCCGCGACGGTCACCGCCTCCACCCGCCAGGCGCCCGGGCCCAGCCGCTCCCGGCAGCCCGGGCAGCGCCCGCCGGGCGGCAGGCCGCGCAACTCCCGCTCGCACACCGGACACCGCGTGCACCACGGCCCGCCGTCCGGCACGGCGTAACGCACCACCAGCCCCCGCAGCGCGGGCGCCACCAGCAGGCCGCCCAGCACCGCCCCGAGCACGGCCGCGACCACGGCGCCCCCTCTCGTCCACTGCCGGAACCGGGTCCACGGGCACCGGTACCGTTCCCCGGGAACCGCCCGGCACTCGCCGGCGTCCGACCTCGCGGCGCCACATCCGAATTCCGGCGCCGCACCGACCTCATCATCCAACGGGGAAACACTGTGACCAACACTCAGAACGCGCTGCGCGCCGCCGTCCCGCTCGCCGCGCTGGCGCTCCTGCTGACCGCCTGCGGGCCGGAGAACGAGGACCCGGCCGCGGGCGCGGCGGGCGCCGGCGGCGGCGGCGCGAGCGTCGCGGCCACCGGCACGCCCGGCGCCACCGGAGCCCCGTCGGCCACCGGCGGCACGGCCGGCACCGCGGGCACCGGCGGCACGGCGGGTACGGCGGGCACGGCGGGCACGGCGGGCACCGGCGGTACGACGCCGAACCCCGTCCCGTCCGCCGCCACCAGCGGCAACCCGATCGGCGGGGCCGGCGGCGGCGCCGGCAAGATCGGCTACGACAACCCGCTGGCGCCCACCGCCACCGGCAGCTACCTGGGCAAGACCAAGGCCGACGTCACCCCGGTCTCGGTGGTCAAGGGCAGCCTGGCCGAGATCGCGTCGTACAACTTCAAGCCGGCCGACCTCGAGGGCAAGACGCCGTACTACGTGACCGTCTCGTTCACCAACCGCACCGGTGCCCCGCTCACCGACGAGTACTTCATGATGCGGTTCAAGGTGAAGTCGGACACCGCCGCCACCGGCGGCGTCCTGCCGGCCCCGACCATCCTGAAGTCGATCCCGCAGTGCGACTCCGGCAAGAAGCCGGGCACCCTGGCCGACGGCCAGGCCCAGCAGCAGTGTGCGGTCTATCTCGTCCCGACCAACACCCCGCCGAAGTTCCTCGTCTTCGGCAGCGTTCTGGACACCGAGCCCCTGATCTGGAAGGCCGGCTGACAGCTCCGCCTGCCGATCCAAGGAGGCCCTGGAAGGCGGTCCGGCGCGCGTCCCCGCACGCGCGCCGGACCGGCCCGGGATACCCCTAAAGTAGGCAGGCATGCAGGTCATCCAGTCCAGCAAGCTCGCCAACGTCTGCTACGACATCCGCGGCCCGGTGCTCGACGAGGCGATGCGGCTGGAGGAGCAGGGCCACCGCATCCTGAAGCTCAACACCGGCAATCCCGCCGTGTTCGGCTTCGACGCGCCCCCGGAGATCCTCCAGGACATCCTGCGCAACCTCTCCTCCGCGCACGGGTACGGCGACTCCAAGGGCCTGCTCGCCGCCCGCCGCGCCGTGGTGATGCACTACGAGGAGCGCGGGCTGCACGGTCTCACCGTCGAGGACGTCTTCCTCGGCAACGGCGTCTCGGAGCTGATCCAGCTGGCGATGACGGCCCTGCTGGACGACGGCGACGAGGTGCTCGTCCCGGCCCCGGACTACCCGCTCTGGACGGCCTCCGTCTCACTGGCCGGCGGCACCGCCGTGCACTACCGCTGCGACGAGCAGTCCGAGTGGTACCCGGACCTCGCCGACATCGAGGCGAAGGTGACCGACCGGACCAGGGCGATCGTGGTGATCAACCCGAACAACCCGACCGGCGCGGTCTACCCGCGCGAGGTCCTGGAGGGCCTGGTCGAGATCGCCCGCCGGCACAAGCTGGTGGTCTACGCGGACGAGATCTACGACAAGATCCTCTACGACGACGCCGAGCACATCCCGCTGGCCACGCTGGCCCCGGACCTCTTCTGCGTCACCTTCAACGGGCTCTCCAAGGCGTACCGGGTGGCGGGCTTCCGCTCCGGCTGGATGGTGCTCTCCGGCGACCGGCACCGCGCCCGCAGCTACATCGAGGGCCTGACCGTGCTCGCCTCGATGCGGCTGTGCGCCAACATGCCGGCCCAGCACGCGGTGGCCGCGGCGCTCGGCGGCCGGCAGTCGATCAAGGACCTCGTCCTCCCCGGCGGCCGGCTGCTGGAGTCCCGGGACGCCGCGTACCGGCTGCTCAACGAGATCCCCGGGGTCAGCTGCGTCAAGCCGAAGGGCGCGCTCTACGCGTTCCCCCGGCTGGACCCGAAGGTCTACAAGATCAAGGACGACGCCCAGATGGTGCTGGACCTGCTGCGCGCCGAGCGCATCCTGCTCGTCCAGGGCACCGGCTTCAACTGGCCCGAGCCGGACCACTTCCGCCTGGTCACCCTGCCCCGGGCCGAGGAGATCACCGACGCCGTCACCCGCATCGGCGACTTCCTCGGCGGCTACACCCAACCGTGACCCGCTGAGGGGTCCGGGCCGACAACGACCGGGGGCGCCGCGGGCCGGCACGATCCGCACGGCCCGGATCACCGCCATCATGCGGACCTGATGCCCGCCCGGCCGTCGGCGGCCGCCCGGGAAAAGCTACGGCCGGAGTCCCGGTCCGGACGATCTCCTTGGTCGGGGAAAGATCGTCCGGCGGGGCTCCGGCCGTCCTGTCGCTCGGTCGGTGCGCGATTCGTGCCACGCACCCACCACTACTCGCCGGGCTGAGGCTCAGGCTCAGCCGAGGCGGGCGACAAGGTCTCGGTACTCGTCCCACAGCTCGGTGGGCGTGTGGGAGCCGAAGAGCTCCAGGTGGGCCGGAACGAGTGCGGCCTCCTGACGCCAGATGTCGGCGTCCACGGTGAACAGCAGGTCCCGGTCGGCCTCGGAGAGGTCCAGGCCGTCCAGGTCGAAGCCCTCGACGGTCGGCAGCACGCCGATCGGGGTCTCGACGCCCTCGCCGGTGCCCTGCAGGCGCTCGACTATCCACTTCAGCACGCGGCTGTTCTCGCCGTAGCCTGGCCAGACGAAGTCGCCCGCGCCGTTCTTGCGGAACCAGTTCACGTAGTAGATCTTCGGCAGCTTGGCGGCGTCCGCCCGGGCGCCGACCTTCAGCCAGTGGGCGAAGTAGTCACCCATGTTGTAGCCGCAGAACGGCAGCATCGCGAACGGGTCGCGGCGCAGCTCGCCGACGGTGCCCTCGGCGGCGGCGGTCTTCTCGGAGGCGATGTTCGCGCCCAGGAAGACACCGTGCTGCCAGTCGAAGGACTCCGTCACCAGCGGGACGGCGGTGGCGCGGCGGCCGCCGAACAGGATGGCCGAGATCGGCACACCCGCCGGGTCCTCCCACTCGGGCGCGATGGTCGGGCACTGCGCGGCCGGGACGGCGAACCGGGCGTTCGGGTGGGCGGCCGGGGTGCCGGACTCCGGCGTCCAGTCGTTGCCGCGCCAGTCGGTCAGGTGCGCCGGCGGCTCCTCGGTCAGACCCTCCCACCAGACGTCACCGTCGTCGGTCAGCGCGACGTTGGTGAAGACGGTGTTGCCCCAGAGCGTCTCGATGGCGTTGGCGTTGGTGTCCGTGCCGGTGCCGGGGGCCACGCCGAAGAAGCCGGCCTCGGGGTTGATCGCGTAGAGGCGGCCGTCGGCGCCGAAGCGCATCCAGGCGATGTCGTCGCCGATCGTCTCGACCTTCCAGCCCGGGACGGTCGGCTGGAGCATGGCGAGGTTGGTCTTGCCGCACGCGGACGGGAAGGCCGCCGCGACGTACGTGGCCTCGCCGTTCGGCGGGGTGAGCTTGAGGATGAGCATGTGCTCGGCCAGCCAGCCCTCGTCGCGGGCCATGGTCGAGGCGATGCGCAGCGCGTAGCACTTCTTGCCGAGCAGGGCGTTGCCGCCGTAGCCGGAGCCGAAGGACCAGATCTCCCTGGTCTCGGGGAAGTGCGAGATGTACTTGGTGCTGTTGCACGGCCACGCCACGTCCGCCTCGCCCTCGGCGAGCGGAGCACCGACGGTGTGCACGGCCTTGACGAAGTCGCCGTCCTCGCCGAGCTGGTCCAGCACGGCCCGGCCCATGCGGGTCATCACGCGCATCGAGACGGCGACGTACGCGGAGTCGGTGATCTCGACGCCGTAGGCGGCCAGCGGGGAGCCGACCGGGCCCATCGAGAAGGGCACGACGTACATCGTGCGGCCCTTCATCGAGCCGCGGAAGAGACCGCTCTCGCCCTGGAAGACCTCCCGCATCTCGGCGGGGGCCTTCCAGTTGTTGGTCGGACCGGCGTCCTTCTCCTGCTCGGAGCAGATGTAGGTGCGGTCCTCGACGCGCGCCACGTCCGTGGGGTCCGAGGCGGCGTAGTAGGAGTTGGGGCGCTTCTTCTCGTCGAGCTTCCTGAAGGTGCCCTGAGCCACCAGCAGGTCCGCGAGGCGCTGGTACTCCTCCTCGGACCCGTCGCACCACTCGATGCGGGCCGGCTGGGTGAGCTCCGCGATCTCGCTCACCCAGGCCAGCAGGCGCTTGTGACGGGTGGGCGCGGATGCGCTGAGAGCGAGGTTCTCGTACGACACGATCGCTCCGTTTCACGCCATCTCGGCACGGAGACGGCGTAGCGGGGGTTTGAGGGTGCTTGCAGCGTAGCTCCGGCCTCAAGCCCCGAATACGGCGTAGCGGTGAAATTGACTCATCTTTTACTACATTCAGTCTGGTTACTTGTTGGTAATCAGTCGCCTTCGGCCGACCCCGGACCCGTGCGCCCGACCCCCGAACACTCCAAAACGTCCAAGTAGTGATGATCACCACTTCCTACGCGTCAGTAACCTACGGATCCGTAGGTAACGGGTAGCATGCTGCCCATGACTGCTGAGCTCCTGGAGAGCGCGGAGCGTGCGGAGAGCAAGCCGACCTGGCGAGGCTGGCTGCACGCCGCGATGTTCCCCGCCACGGTGGCCGCCGGGATCGTGCTGATCTGCCTGGCCGACTCCACGCCCGCCAAGATCGCCTGCGCGATCTACTCGGTCAGCGCCTGGCTGCTGTTCGGGGTCAGCGCGGTCTACCACCGCTTCACCTGGGGACCGCGCGGCGACGCCGTACTGCGCCGCCTCGACCACGCGAACATCTTCCTGATCATCGCGGGCACCTACACCCCGTTCACCATCCTGCTGCTGCAGGGCGCCGCGCAGCAGGTGCTGCTCTGGGCGGTCTGGGGCGGTGCGCTGGCGGGGATAGCGTTCCGGGTGTTCTGGGTCGGCGCGCCGCGCTGGCTGTACACGCCGGTGTACATCGCGCTGGGCTGGGCCGCCGCCTTCTTCCTGCCGGACTTCCTGCGCACCGGCGGGGTCGCGGTGCTGGTCCTGATGATCGTCGGCGGGGTGCTCTACAGCGTCGGCGGCGTGGTGTACGGGCTCAAGCGGCCCAACCCCTCACCGCGCTGGTTCGGCTTCCACGAGGTGTTCCACGCCTTCACCCTCGGAGCCTTCATCGTGCAGTACGTCGGGGTCTCACTGGTGGCGTACAGCGCGGCCGGCTGAACCCGGCGCCCCACGACGGGCGGTCGGCCGGTCCAGCGACCGGGCGGCCGCCCGTTCCGCCGTCCACTCCGGGCCCGGCCGGCCGGGCCGGCCGCGGTCCGGGCGCTCGTGCGCCGAGCCGTCGTGCCCCGGGCGCTCGTACGCCGACCGCTCGCGCCCCGGCCGCTCCCGCGCGACGCGCTCGCGGGCCGCGCGGTCGTGGGCCGGGTGGTCGGAGGCCGGCCCCTCGGAGACCAGCCCCTCGGAGACCAGTCCCTCGGAGCCCCGGCGCTCGGGGGCCGGGTACTCGCGCACCGGATACTGCCGGCCCGGGTGCTCGCGGATCAGCTGCTCACGCGCCCCGTACGGGCGGGAGCCGGCCTGTCGCGCGTCCAGCGCCTCGCGGGCCCGGCGGCAGCGCTCGCAGTGCGCGGCGTCCGGGATGCCGCGACCCGGGCGGTGCCCGCGCGCCGGACGCCGGTCGCGCGGTCCGGCCTGCTGATGCAGCAGCTGCCAGCGCCGGCCGACGTACACCATCAGCAGCAGCACCTCGACCCCGGCGACCCCCAGCACCAGCGCGGCACCGTTGATCAGATAGGCCGCGACCACGGCCAGCGCGGACACCACCACCACTGCCGCACCCCAGACCTGGGCGCTCGACTCCCTGCCGGCCATTCGACTTCCCCTTCCTGCGCCGGGCTCGTGGTCGGCTCCTGCCGCCCCACCCCTTCTCCGCTCTCGGCACGCTTCGGCCCGCACTGACCGATTGCCACATCGTATCTACCGTCCGTCACCCGGAGTCGCCCCGAGGCGGCGAACGCCAGATCAACGTTGCGTCAATTCCTTGTGCGGAACGCGCACTTCCAGGACACGTCACGGAACGTGACGAACGCCGTCGAACCGTCGGCGTGTTGACGGTCGCCATCTTTTGGGAGTTACTGTCATTTGACAGGAACTCCCTCGACCGCGAACGCTCCGGAGGCTTCCGTGCCCACGCCCGCCGTACCCGCCCCGCCCGCCCCACCCGGACCGGACCCACGGCGCTGGCTGGCGCTGGTCGCCGTCGCACTGAGCGTCCTGGTCATCAGCTTCGACATGACGGTCCTCAACGTGGCCCTGCCGACCCTGGCCTCCCAGCTGCGGGCCACCACCGGGCAGCAGCAGTGGATCGTCGACTCCTACACGGTGGTCTTCGCCGCCGCGATGCTCCCGGCCGGCCTGCTCGGGGACCGCTTCGGCCGCCGCCGCACCCTCACCGTCGGCCTCGCCCTGTTCGGCCTCGCCTCCGCCGTCGGCATGCTCGCCGACAGCCCCGGCACCCTGGTCGCCGCCCGCGCCGCGATGGGCCTGGCCGGCGCCCTGGTCATGCCGATGTCCCTGGCGGTGATCCCCGGCCTGTTCCCGGCCGGCGAGCAGCGCCGCGCCACCGCGATCCTGTCCGCCGCGCTCGCCGTCGGCACCCCGCTCGGCCCGCTGATCGGCGGCTTCCTGCTGCAGCACTTCTGGTGGGGCTCGGTCTTCGTGATCAACGTCCCGCTGACGGTGCTCGGCATCGTCGCCTGCGTCGTGCTGCTCCCGGAGACCCGCGACCCCGCCGCGCCCCGGATCGACGTGCTCGCCACCGTGCTCGGCGCGGGCGGTCTGGCCGCGCTGACCTACGGCATCATCGAGGGCCCCGACCGCGGCTGGGCCGACCCGCTGGTGCTGGGCATGATCGGCGGCTCGCTGGTCGCCCTCACCGTCCTGGTGCTGCGCAGCCGCCACCAGCGCGCTCCGATGCTCGACCTCGCCCTGCTCGCGGACCCGACCTTCCGCTGGGCCGCGGTGGCGGCGACGCTGGTCTCGCTGGTGCTCTTCGGGGCGTTCTTCGTGCTGCCGCTGTACTTCCAGAGCGTGCTGGGCGCGGACGCCTTCGGCACCGGGCTGCGGCTGATGCCGATGATGCTCGGGCTGATGGTGGCCGCCAAGCTCAGCGAGGGGCTGGTCGCCCGGATCGGCCCCCGGGCGGTGATCGCCCTCGGGCTGACCTCGCTGGCCGCCGCCCTGCTGCTCGGCAGCCGCACCGCCGTCTCCGACGGCTACGGCCCGGCGGCCGTCTGGCTCACCCTGCTCGGCCTGGGCATGGGCCTGTCGCTCATCACCGCCCAGGCCTCCGCGCTGCTCACCCTGCCGCCGGCCCGGGCCGGGGTCGGCGCCGGGCTGATGCAGACGCTGCGCCAGGTCGGCGGCGCGATCGGGGTCGCCGTCTTCGGCAGCCTGCTGGCCGACGCGTACCGCGGTGCGCTGGACACCGCCGCGCTGTCCGCCGACGCCGCGCACCGGGCCGGCCAGTCGGTGGTCGCCGCCGACGCGGTCGCCGCCGCCTCGGGGGACCGGGTGCTGGCCGCCTCCGCCCATGCCGCCTACGTCCACGGCATGACGGTGGTCCTGCTCGTCTCCGGGGTGATCGCCCTGCTGTCGGCGGTCCTGGTCGCGCTGCGGATGCCGGCCGCCGAGGCGCGCGTCGCCGGCGGCGCCGACCCGGCCGCGGAGACCGCCGCCGTACCCGCCGCCGATCACGGATAATCGAAGGTATGAGCGCAGAGCAGCCGACCACGGCGCCCCCGGCAGGCCCGGCCCACCCGGTCCAGGCGCTGCTGGAGGCGCCGCTGTCGCTGCGCGAGCGGAAGAAGCTGAAGACCCGCCAGGCGATCCGCCGCGAGGCCTACCGGCTGATCGCGGCACAGGGCTACGAGAGCACCACCGTGGAGCAGATCGCGGCGGCGGCCGAGGTCTCGCAGTCCACCTTCTTCCGGTACTTCGCCACCAAGGAGGACCTCGTCCTCAGCGACGAGTACGACCCGGCGATGGTCACCGCGCTGCTGGCCCGGCCCTCTGACGAACCGTTTCTGCAGTCCTGCCGGGAGGCCATCGTCGGCCTGGTCCGCGAACTGCTCCAGCACGAGCGGGACGAACTGCTCACCCGGATGCGACTGGTCCACAGCGTCCCCGCGCTGCGCGCCAGGATGCACGAGACCGCCAACGACCCGCAGCGGCTCTACCTCGACGTCCTGGCCCGGCGCCACGGCGTCGAGGAACCGACCTTCGCGATGCGGATCACCGCGGCCGCCATCGGGGCGGCGACCACCGAGACCGTCCTGCGGTGGGCCGAGAGCGACGGCGAGCAGGACATCGCGGAGCTGGTCGACCGCGCCTTCGCCCTGCTGGGGCGCGGCTTCACCGACCTCTAGAACAACGGGGGCGGCGACGGGGCCCGGCCGCCGTGCCGGACCCCGCCGCCGCCCACCCGGTGGGCGCCCTACCCGCGCCGGGCACCCGCCCGACGCCGCAGGGCGATGCCCGCACCCACCAGCGCGGTGACACCCAGGGCCCCCGCCGCCGTGACGGCGGGCAGTCCGCTGCCGCCACCCGCCACGGCGGCCTCCGGCCCGGTGGCGTCCGGCTGGTAGCCGCCGCCCTTGCCGGCCCGGTCGTAGGCCGAGCCGGGCAGCTTGTCCCCGTACCGCTGGTGGACCAGCCGCTGGTACGCCGCCAGGCTCACCCCGGCCTCGCCCACCGAGCGCCGCGCCTCGTCGTCCAGCGGCAGCACCCGGCCGTCCCGCAGCACGTACCAGGCGTTGAGCTGCGGTTCGCGGAAGGCCGTCCCGCCGCCGCCGGCCGCCGCCCGCGCCGCGTAGTCGGTCTCGTCGCCGCCGGAGGCGATGTTGACCACCCGCCAGCTCCCGCCCTGCTGGACCGTCCAGACCGAGGCCACCTGGCCGTCCGCCGAGACGGCCTTGCTGGCGGTGTACTCGGCCTTCGCCACCGGGGCGCCCGGGGCGCCGGCCACGAAGTCCGCGTCCAGGGTGTAGACGGGCACGGTGTCGCCCGCCAGCCTCGGCGCGGCCTCGCTCGCCGCCCGCGCCTCCTCGGCCGCGCCGATGGTGAGCTGCTGGGTCGGCGGGACGCCCTTGCGGGCGAAGAAGTGGCCCAACCGGTCCAGGACGGCCTGGTCCTGGACGGCGCCCCGGGCCTGGGCGAGGTCGGCCGCGGCGACCGGCGCGGGGGTGCCCGCGGAGGTGCCGGCCGGGCTGTCCGCCTGGGCGGCCGGGGTGACGGCCAGGCCGAGGCCGGCGGCGAGCAGGACGGCGACGGCCGTGTTGCGGATGCTGGTCATGGTCGCCCTCACGCGCCGATCCGGTACAGGGAGTGGGTCCAGGAGAACGTGCCGTTGGACACGTAGTAGTTGTAGTCCGCCCAGTTGTAGCGGGTGTTGGAGGGCCACGGATCGCCCCAGTAGACCCAGTTGCTACCGGTGTCGTAGCCGTAGACCACGTGCATGTGGCCGCCGCCGGAGCTCCACTGGATCCGGGTCTCGACCGGGCGGTTGGCGTTCACCTCGGTCTGCACGGTGCTGTAGCGCAGGTACCCGGTGACGTACGAGCCGGGGTTGATGCCGACCCAGCTCAGACCGTTCTGCACATCGCCCAGCGTGGCCTGGCTGTTGGGGCAGCTGGAGCCGGTCGAGCGGCCGAACGCCGCGTTGCAGAACTGGTTCTGGCTGTAGTTGTAGCCGAACCAGGTGGCGATGGTGTTGCCGCTCGCCGCCCAGCACCAGTTGGACTGCTGTTGCTGCTGCATGGTGATGTTGAGCTTCTTGAACGTGCCGGCCAGATCGGCCGTACTGCCCGGCGCCGCGGCCGGACGGACCCGGGCGGACGCACCGGTGGGGGCCGGTGCGGCCGAGGCCGGGGTGGTGGCCGCGACGCTGAGCGCCGGGCCGAGCACGCCCAGCGCGAGCACCGCGACGGCGCGGCGCAGACGTATCCGTGGAACTGGCATGGGGGAGTTTCTCCTTGCACGGCAGAGGAGTGGGGGTTCCTTCTGGGTGCGGTCCGGATCGCGCCACCGAGCATCGCGCCGTTGACCGAAGCTGGTCAACGGCCTTCACACCCCGCGGCACGCGGTGTGAACGGCCCGGCCCAGGTGTGAACGCCACCCCGGAAACGCCCGCACGGCACGCCCCGACCGGTGACAAACCGCCTTCCACATGTGAATATTCACGACCAACCGGTGTCCGCCCTGCCCGCCCACCGAGGAGGCCGCCATGCAGCGGAGCGACCAGGCCGACCTCGCCACCGCCCTGCGCACCGGCCCGTTCCACGTGGCCCTGCGCACCGCCATCGCCGCCCGCGGCCTCGCCCTGCACCGCATCCGCCGGCACCTCGCCCTGCGCGGCATCCACGTCGGGGTCACCAGCCTCAGCTACTGGCAACAGGGCCGCCGCCGGCCCGACCGCCCCGAATCGCTGCGCGCGGTCCAGGCCCTGGAGGAGGTCCTGGAGCTCCCCGAACACTCCCTCACCCGGCTGCTCGGCCCCCGCCGGGCCACCCCCGCCGACCCGGTCGGCCCGCCCGTGCGCCCCTACCGGGACCTCATCTCCCCGGCCGCCGCCGTCGACGACCTGCTCGCCGCCCTCGCGAGCCCGCGCGACACCGGGCTGCACACCATCACCCACATCGAGCGGATCCGGATCGGCGCCGACCGCCAGATGCTGCGCCGCGACTCCCAGCACGCGCTGCGCGCCCACCGCGACGGCATCGACCGCTACCTGGCCCTCTACCAGGGGGACCCCGGCTGCGACATCTCCCGGGTCGGCGTGCGCGCCGAGGAGAACTGCCGCCCCGGCCGGATCCGCCGCGACCAGGCCCACGACCTGCTGGTCGCCGAGCTCCTCCTCGACCGCCGGCTGCGGGCCGGCGACACCCACCTGCTCGGCTACGGCTTCGACGACAGCCCGTCACCCGCACCCGGCTGCGAGTACGTCCGCGGCTTCAACTCGGGCGCCGGCCAGTACGTCCTCCAGGTCACCTTCCACCCCGACGCCCTGCCCGTGCGCTGCCACCGCTTCGCCCTCCGCTCCCCCGGCGAAAGACCGTACGAGACAGAGGAGTTGACCCTCGACGGCCACCACTGCGTCCACCTGGTGGCGACGGCCCTGCAGCCCTGCCTGCTCGGCGTCCGGTGGGACTGGGAGTGACGGACCCGGGGCCGGGCGGGCCCTACCGCTCCGCGGCGCCCAGCCGCTCGGCCAGCACCGCGGGATCGGTGGTCGGCGCTTCACAGGCGAAGTGCCGGCAGATGTACGCGGCGGGCACGCCACCCACCAGCGGCCGGTGCGCCAGCAGCGGCACCCCGGCACCGTCCGCCGCGCCGTCCGACACCGACGCGGTGGCCGGCGCGGTGGGCTCGCCGACCGCGACCACCGCACCGGGCGCGGTGCCCAGCAGCGCCGCCCGGTGCAGCGCGGCCGTCGCCGGATCGCCCGCCGGGCCGACCACGGCGACCTCGCGCGGACCGTCGACCAGCGCCTCGGCCACGGCCAGGCCCCAGCCGATGAACCGCGGCGCCCGGGTGGCCAGCGCCCCGACGATGCCGAGCGCCCGCTCGGCGGCCGTACGGTGGCGCGCCGACCCGGTGTACGCGGCGTAGGTGAGCAGCGCACCCGCGGCGGCCGTCCAGCCGGACGGGGTCGCGTTGTCGGTCGGGTCCTGCGGGCGCCGGATCAGCTCCTCGGCGTCGTCGGCGGTGTCGTAGAGCGCGCCGGACGCCTCGTCCACGAAGTGCTTCAGCACGGTGTCCAGCAGGCCGCCGGCGAGTTGCAGCCACTCCGCCGCGCCGGTCACCGCGTAGAGCGCGAGGAAGCCCTCGGCGGTGTCCGCGTAGTCCTCCAGGACGCCCGCGTTGGCACCGGCCCGGCCGTCCCGGGAGGTGCGCAGCAGCCGGCCGTCGGGCGTGAGGTGAACGGCGAGCAGCAGGTCGGCGGCGCGTTCGGCGGCCTCGACCAGGTCGGGCCGCTCCAGCAGCGCACCGGTCTCGGCGAGCGCGGCGATCGCCAGCCCGTTCCAGGCGGCGACCACCTTGTCGTCCCGGGCGGGGGCCGGCCGTTCGGCCCGCGCGGCGAACAGCCTCGCCCGGACGCGCTCGGCCGCCTCGGCGTCCTGCGGGTCGGCGAGCAGTTGCAGCACCGAGGAGCCGTGCTCGAACGTCCCCGCCGCGGTCACCTCGTAGAGCTCCGCCGCGAGGGCGGCGTCCGCCTCCCCGAGCACCTCGGCCAACTGCTCCGGGGTCCAGGCGTAGTACGCCCCCTCGACCGACGCGCCGCTCGCCCGGTCCAGGCTGTCCGCGTCCAGCGCCGAGGCGAACGCCCCCTCGGGGGTGCGCAGTTCACGCAGCAGGAAGTCCGCCGTGGAGAGCGCCACCCGCCGGGCGAGCGGGGAGCCGGTGGCCCGCCAGAGGTGCAGGTACGCGCGGAGCAGCAGCGCGTTGTCGTAGAGCATCTTCTCGAAGTGCGGGACGACCCAGTCGGCGTCCACCGCGTAGCGGGCGAAGCCGCCGCCGAGCTGGTCGTGGATGCCGCCGCGGGCCATCGCCCCGGCGGTCCGCACGGCCATCTCCAGCGCGGCCTGCGAGCCGGTCCGGGCGTGGTGGCGCAGCAGGAACTCGATCACCATGGCCGGCGGGAACTTGGGCGCGCCGCCGAAGCCGCCGCGCCGGGCGTCGAAGTCCCGGCCGAGCGCGACCAGCGCCTCGTGCAGCTCCGGCTCGCCCGGCGGCCGGTGGACCCCGCCGCCGACCGCGTACACCGAGGCCCGCTCGGCCAGGTCGGTCCGGATCCGGGCGGCGACCTCGCCGACCTCCTCGCGCCGGTCCCGCCAGGCCGCGTCGACGCCCTCCAGGACCTGCCGGAAGGACGGCATCCCGTGCCGGGGCTCCGGCGGGAAGTACGTCCCGAAGTAGAACGGGTCCTTGTCGGGCGTGAGGAAGACCGTCATCGGCCAGCCGCCCTGCCCGGTCGCGGCCTGCACCGCCTCCATGTAGACCGCGTCGACGTCCGGCCGCTCCTCGCGGTCGACCTTCACCGCGACGAACCGCTCGTTGGCGTACCCGGCCAGCTCGTCGTCCTCGAAGGACTCGTGGGCCATCACGTGGCACCAGTAAATTAGTAGAAGCATAAGTGACAGGACGCATAGCCCACACTCAAGAGGATGGGTACGTCCCGTCGCTTCGCTTCATTGATCGCCTCCTCTCCCCATGGCCACCAATCCACTGGGTTGGAGGCGTGCTGGAGCAGGTACGGCGACGTCGCGTTCGCGAGTCGGTTCATACCGTCATCGTCGCATGATCGAGACCGCCCGGCGTTGCTTTCGAGCAGCCGAGCCAGGAGTTAGACCTTGAGCACAACCCGTGACCGGAACGCCATGACCAACGTCTCGCCCGAGGATGAAGGGCCGGACGATCTTGAGCTGCGCGGGAGGCCCGCCGGGCTCGCTCCGCCGGAGGAGCTTGCTCGGCTGCACCCCGACACGCCCTTCTTGATCGGCTACTCCCGTATCTCGGACGACTGGCGCAAGAACAACAGCCAGAAAGCCGCCAAGTCCGCGTGGTCGGCTGGCAAGGGCGTGGCCAACCAGCACCGCCGCAACGACCGGAACGCGGCTCGCCACGATGCCGTGATCGTCCACCGGTACACGGACAACGACCTGTCGGCCTCGAAGAAAGACGTGGTGCGGCCGGACTTCCTGGCGATGCTCCGGGACCTCAAGCGGGGACACACCCCGGAGGGCTACCCGGTCCACGGGGTCATCTGCGTGGACCAGGACCGCGTGCAGCGCACGGACCGGGACTGGGAGGACTTCGTCGAGGCGATCACGCTCGACCCGAGCCGGCGCTTCTACACCCCGTCGGGGCCGATGGATCTCACCGAGGAAAGCGAGATCATCAAGACCGGCATCATGGCGGTGGTCAACAAGGCCGAGTCGATGAAGAAGAAGCGGCGCATCCGCGACTGGCACCAGGACCGAATACTCGACGGTCTGCCCCACAGTGGACCGAGGCCGTTCGGCTGGAAGGAAGACCGGCAGACGCTTGAGCCGCCCGAGGCAGAATTTCTGTCATGGGCTATTGACGAGCGCATCAAGGGCAAAGCGGTTCAGACTCTCTGCGACGAATCAAAAAAGCGAGGGTTGACGGGAACTCGCGGGAACGATCTCGTCCCGCAGACACTCACGCAGATGATGACCGCTCCTCGCGTGTGCGGATATCGCGCGAACCGCGGAAAGCTCGTTCTGGATGACGACGGCGAGCCGATCGTGGGCATTTGGGAGACCGTGACCACACCGGAGAAGTGGGAGGCGGTGTGCGCCACCTTCGGACCGGGGAGCACCTATCTTGCCCGCGGCTCCGGCACACCAGCGATCACCGGCATCCCGAAGACCATCAAGTACCTGGGCTCGACACTTCTTCGCTGCCAGTACCGCATCGAGGAGGAGAAGGACGGAGTGGTCAAGACTCGCGTCTGCAACGAGCCCATGGGCGGGTCGAAGGCCGCGAGCAAGCGAAGCCCGTACGTCTACACCTGCGCGACATGCTCGCGCAACGCGATCTCCGGCCCCATGGTCGACAAGCAGCTCCAGCGCCTGGTGCTGGCGAAACTGAAGAAGGCCCAGGCCACTTTCATTCCGGTCAAGGTCGCATGGCCTGACGAGAAGAAACTCCAACAGAAGGCTGACAAGCTCGCCGAATTGGAAAGGCAGTGGGAGGACGACGAGGTCCCCGACTCGATGTTCTACCGTTTGGCGCCTCCCCTGGAGAAGGCAATCAAGAAGCTGCGCAGTGAACGAGCCAAGTTCGAATTGGCGGCAGCGACGAAAAACGAGGCCCCTAACGACGTGGCCAAGAAGTGGCTCTCCGGCGAGTATGACCTTTCTCAGAAGCGTCAGGTGCTGTTCGAGATCTTCGCCGCAGTCCAGGTTCTTCCTGGACAGAAGGGGAACAAGATACCGAACCCCAAGAGGCTCATCCCTGTGTGGAAGTAGCGGACCCGGGCCTGGACGGATTGGGCTCCGTGGGCAAGCGGCGGTGACGACAATTCCCGGATGCCGTCACCGCCGCTTGCCCGGGTTCGCTTGAACCAGGACTGAGGCCGCCGCAGTGCCCGGCCCGGCGTGGTCGACCTCACGTCGCGGTCGGTCTCGCTCACAGGGCGCGCGCCGTACGGTCGGAGGGGGACCAGGACCGCGAGCACGAACGGGAACGAACGGTGGAGCACGACACTGGGGCCTCCGTGATGGCCACCTGCACTCGGTGCAGGAGCGTAATCGAGCGGACCCCGCACCCCTCCGGCGCCTGCTTCGGGTGGCCTTGTCACGCCCGCCCCCGACCCGAGGCCGCCGCCCGGCTCGAACTCCTTCTCCAGCCCGGCCTCGACGTCGTCCTGCCCGGCGCCCAGCAGGCGGCAGAACTTTCCGAACAGGCCCAGTCCTCCGAGCACCGCCGTACGGCCAGGCTGAGCCGCCGCCGGCACCCTCCCACCCGCATCCGTGTCGAAGCCGTCACCACCGCCGCTGCCCCGGGTCAGCGCTGAGACCCGACGCTCGACCTCGATCTGGTTGCTGGTGCAACCCTCCGGGAGACTGTGACGGTCAGGAAGCCGCGGTGCTGACGTAGTGGCGGGTGAGGAGGTCCTCGGCCCACCCCGCGCCGATGCTCAGGAGCGTCCCACCGGGCAGGTCTTCGACGGACGGCAGGTCGTAGCCGTACTTCCCGGTGGGCTCCTGGTACTGGGTGAGCCAGGAGAAGAGCTTGCCGATCCGGTCGCCGTCGGCCAGGTTGTTGTACCGCTCAAGTCCGGATCGGACCCGTCCCTCCAGCCCGTCCCTGTCCGCGACCTGCTCGATGATCCAGTCCACCGTCACGTCCTTGGCCGGCGGTTGATCCCGCCCGGTGTAGACGGTCAGCGCGATGGTCGGAAGCGCGAAGCTCCACGGCCCCGAGCTGTACCCCTCCGGGGTGTTGACCGGCTCCAGCACGGCGGCTGCTCGGCGTACTGAGTCATGCCAACGGTGCTCCAACCAGCCCGCCTCTGGCATCTCGTACGCCAGCCGCCCCGCCTGCCACCACAAGCTCTGCACGTCCATACCCACAACCTAGGGCTTCCATCTGCCTGCCGAGGCCGAACACCGCAAGCACCGTGATGGTCGGCCGGTCGCCTTCGTGGACAGAGGCAGTAGCTCCAGCCGATCGCCCGCCCCTGGTGCATGGTCACGCTGAGGGCAGCCCAGAAGCGCCGAAGATCAATTAAGGTGCCGCACTCAAATTCGATCTTGGAATCATCACGCTGAGTGGCGTGACCTTCGCAACATGCCCGAACCGGACGTATCGAACTTTCCTCCTTGTACGATAAATCGTGGGCATGGCTGCCGATCGACCGGCCACCGTGCACGTCAAGCACAGGCTCCTGACTACGGCACCTCGCACGAGCATCGGGGTGGGGCCGCCGGTGAACACCAGCATTTCAATGGAGCGATTATGCGTTGGCGTAGAGGGCGTTGGCGTGGGGCGATTATGCGCTGGCATGGAGAACCTTCACAGCGTGCACTCGTGAAGGAATGCGAGAGACTGCTCACGGGCCTCCCCATCCCCACTCCTTTCAGCGTTGAGGCGCTGGTGCGAAATATGGAGCGGGCGCTGGGTCGCCAGATTCGGCTCGTGCCTCTGGATGACCCCGACGGTGGGTTGGGCACGGCATGTGGCCTCCGGGTTAAAACGCCGGAGTTCACGCTCATTCTCTATCGCCGCCGTTCAAGCCGAAATCAAACCGAGCACATCATCCTGCACGAGCTTGCGCACGAGTGGCTGGACCACGGGACCACCCTTACCTGCGCCGAGATCGAGCGGTACGTCCCTGAACGTATCCGGCTGGAAGTGATTCGTCGTTTCCCGTCGACCGTGGTTCAAGGACGTGTGGACTTTGACAGCCCCGAGGAGAAGCAGGCCGAGATTTCGGCCTCGTTGATAAAGCGGTTGGCGCGCCGTCAGTCGGTCGCGGGTGATGACATGGTCAGCCTCTTGGAGTCCTCGCTCGCCCATCCTGTGGCTCCACCCCGGCGCATACGCTAGAAGCGATTGGAAGGCGACCATCAAGGCCCTTTCTCCGGCTTCACAACTCAGCAGACAGCCCACTCAATTGCAATTAAGACTGCGGCCTGCCGGCCTTCGGGACCGGGATAAGTGCAGCCTGTCCAGACAGTACTGGTTAGATGTCGGAATACTTTAAATACCTGACCGCGGCAGTGATGACCGTGATCGTCGTCTGGCGATTCCCCGCAGTTCGCTACGGTGACTTTCACCGCCGGGCACTCTGGGGAGGCTACGCGGGATTCGCTGTAGCCCTGTGGCTCTATACGCCGGCAGTAATGAGTGTCGCGGATCGAATCCCCGTGGTGGACCTGGATGCCCTGCTGAGGCACTTCGCCAGCACTGCGGCGACCATCGCAGCTCTGACCTACGTCGCCACCAGCTACGGGAAGAGCACGGAGGCAGAGGTACCCCGTCACGTAGCGGTCACGCGCTGGATCGCCCGCGCGTCCTACAAGGCGGGGGCCGTAGGCGTCACTCTCCTCACGGTTCTGTTTTTCACTGTGGTGGACCGCAGAGAGAAGAGCCAGGATTTCCTCATCGACCACGCTGGACAGTGGGGAGTGGCGGTCTACATGACCGTTTTCTACTTCTTCCCGCTTGTTACGGCAACGGTGTGCGGTTATCAGTGGACCCGGGCAGCGCGACAGGCCGAGACCACGAGCATGCGTATCGGGCTGCGTTTGATGGGGATTTCGATGTGGATGGGACTGGTCCATTCGCTGGCCCGTCCCGGCCTCCTGTGGGTCGCGGTGGCCTTCCCGCTGAGCCCCTCCACAGTGCAGTTTGTCGTAGACGCCGAATCAATGTGGATGAACCTGCTTTTCCTGATCGTCGCCGCCGGAGCGAGCATCCCAACCACCCGCGCGGCAGCCGGCCGGTGGAAGACGTGGCGGACCCTGGCCAGGATCTACCCGCTCTGGTTTGATCTGGTGAAGGCGTTTCCAGGTACGAGCCTGTATCCGCCTGGGGGGCGCTTCACGGAACTTGTGCACATGCGCGTTCCCATAGACGTTCGCCTCGACCGGTGGACCCAGGATATTGCCGACGCTTGCGAGAAGCTGCGCTATTACGCTCCACGCGACCTTATGTTCGCTGCCGAGGATGCTACCGCTTCGCATTCTGATCCCGAGCCGGCCGCAGAGGCGTACTGGATTAAGGCCGCGCTCCGGGCCGTTGACACCGAACCTGCGGGCGCGGACGCTTCTGCCCCTCTGCGGGATAAGCCTTTCGTTGATACCGACAGTGAGGCGGCGTGGCTCGCACGCATCAGCGCGGCCTATTCGGATATCACCGATGATCAGGCGGATGAGCTCCTCATGGGCGAGGCAAGAGTGGGGATCGAAGCGGGCCTTTAGTCCGCGATGAGTTCCGCCGGGCTATTCCCGGGGCAGCCTCAGTCTCAGAGGCGCCGGGTCGTGGTGATCTTGATTAGTGTGTCGGCGAGTGATATTTGGCACCCTCCGCCGCATGAACTCGTTTGGTACCGTGGATGTGCGGACAGATAGGTCTTGATCCGCCCGCAGGTGAACCCTGGCCTGCGACGCACACATGGTGTCGTCGCCATACGGAGCCGGGGCCGTGACGCTGTCCTGTCTTGACGAGCGTCCGAAATCTCAGCAATCACTGGAGTTCCCGCATGTCCAACCGCACTGGCCTCATCCTCGACTTCGGCGGCGTGCTGACCACCCCGCTGCTGCCCGCCGTGTTGGCCTTCGAGCAGCGCGAGGGCCTGCCGCAGGGCGCCTGCCTCACTGCCCTGTACAAGGACGAGACGGGCGTCCGGATCACCAGCGACCTGGAGCGCGGAGCGGTCTCCCAGACCGAGTGGAACGAGTTCGCCGGCAAGATGCTGGGCGTGTCCCCCGACAACCTGATGGGCCGGATCTTCGGCGACCTCCGCCCCGAGCCGCTGCTGATCAACGCGGCTGCCGCCGCGAGGCGGGCCGGGATCAAGGTGGGCATCCTGTCCAACTCCGTGGGCTTGGCCCCGTGGGACCTGTACGACGGCTACGACCTGGAGCGGCTGTACGACGTCGTGGTGATCTCCGAGCAGCACCTGATGCGCAAGCCGGACCCGGGCCTCTTCGAGGTCACCCTCAAGCTCATGGACATGCCCGCGTCCGAGTGCATCTTCGTCGACGACACCGAGGCGTACGTCAAGGCGGCGGAGCAGCTGGGCCTCGCCGGGGTGCACAACCAGGACCCGAAGCAGACGGTGGCCACCCTCTCCGACCTGCTCGGCGTGGACCTTAGCGCGGCGTAGGCCGGCACCTCGGAGTACCGAGGTCAAGAACAGCGAAGGGACTGCTGCGTCGCCCCCGTGGGGGCGACGCAGCAGTCCCTTCGCTGTTGTCGGCACAGTCGTGACACGGCTCGTGGTGTCGAGGGTCCGAATCAGACACGGTCCTCGCAGATCGAGGCCGGCGAGGACCGCTTGCCGATGGCGTCAGTCCCCGTCCGGGGCCTCTGGCAGCTTGTGCTTCAGCTCTCCGACGAGTTCGTTGATCTTGGCCATCATCTCGGCGGACAGGCCCCCGCCGTTGCCGCGGGCGGCCAGCCCGAGGATCTGTCCCCGTTGAATCGAGCCGAGGAAGCGGACGGCCTCCAGGAACTCACGGGCCGCGGGGTCTACCTCGGCATCGTCCTGGAAGAGGGAGACGTCGACCTGGAGCGCCTGGGCCAGGCCGGCGCGCACCACCTCGGACGCCTCGGTTGTGAGGCCCGCGCGAAGGGCGGCGATGTCCTCGACTGCAACGACTGGCTCGCCCGCGTGATCGTTCACGACCCGCACGATTTCCTCGTCTGAGGGCGCCTCCTGGCCCACGTACCCGTGCTCCAGGAGGTAGTTGATCTTCTCGCCGACCGTGCGGGGTGCTGATGCCCGCTCGTCACCCGAGGTCCCGGGGCGGAGCCCGAACGAGCAGTCCTGGGCTTCCAGCAGGGCCTCTTCGGTCACCCCGTATGCCGCCGCGAGCGGCGACACGTAGTCGTCTCCGAGCCGGCGCCGACCGGACTCGGCGTTGGCCACCGGCACGCGGCTGGTCCCAAGGACCGCGGCGGCCTGCGCCACGCTGAGGCCGGCGTCGCATCGCAGGAGTTGTAGATCCGCGGGGCCGTCGTGGGGGAAGAGGGCGTCCAAGGGCTCGCCGAGTGCTTCTGCAATCGCAGGCAGCTTCTCGCCCTTGGGGAAGTCCTGGCCGCTCTCCCATTTCGCCACGGCGGGGGCGGTGACGCCCACTGCGGCGGCTAGCTCACCCTGGTTGAGGTCCTTGCCCCGCCGGACAGCGCGTACGCGCTTGCCGTCGAACTGACGTGGGGGCACATGAACTCCAGAGATGCGATCGGGCAGGTCGGGGGCGGCGGCAGGGTACCCGCTGTCCAGGGTTGATACTTCTAGGAAAATAATGTAAGTTTAGGTATCGAACCTGATGGTCGGGCCTGCTCCCTCTATGGTGCCAGCCTCCCGGGACTCCCGTGCATGCTGCACTGCCGTGCTTGCTTACGCAACAGTCCACTGGAGGAACTCGGTGCCGCAAGGAGCGAGCCCGGCAGGAATCAGGGCGACATGAGACCGGCGCCCTGGAGCTACCAACTCCTGGACGCCGGGCTGGCGCACCCGAAGGGGCGCCGGTTCACTACTGCGCGGGCAACGGAACTTCTTTGGCGAGAGGCCGCTGCGCGCGTTCCTAGCAACCATGGAGTATCGCATGCTTGCCATGCCGAAGGGAACCCCTCCCTCAGTAGCTGGCCCCAACCAGCTGCGGCTCGCCGCTGACATCAGCGGCGTCCGCTTCTTCTCCGCTCCGGACGGCAGCCAGGCCGCAGGCCGGCCAGCCGGGCCTGAGCGCGGAGGAGAAGCCGCGCCGCCCTGCGCGTGCACGCCCCCTCTCTTGTCCGGGCCCTCGAACCCGGCCGTGTTCCTCCGGCCGGAAGCGTGAGGGCGGCCGTGGCCGACGCTGACGACCTCGACGCCTCCATTGACGCCTGGGTGAGCGCACAGCTCGATGCCTCGCCGGACTGGGACCAGGAGAAGTGGGAGACGCTGGGGAAAATCCTCGACGTCGAGTTCTCTCTCCCCGGCGATTCGCGCGTCTACAACTTCGCGAAGCCTGTTACCGAAATCTCGGTCGACAGCGAAGCCGCGTAGTTCACGCCTCCCCATTCACGAGGGCTGCAACAGCTCTCAATTCACTTTCTCGCACCGGGCCGGATACGGCGCCCGTGTGCCGCTAGCACCATGAGGCGAAATGCGAACCACAATATCCGACCTCTCTGAGGCGGCTTTGCGGGGCGATTGGGGCCCCCTCATAGAGGAATCCAGGAAGGCCCGGGGGAAGCACTGGGCCGAGGATGCCCGGTGTTCCGGCCGGGATACCAGCATGTTCTTCCCTCTCGGGGACGGCCCGCAGGCTGAGCCGGTGGAGACAGTGGAACGGCTGGGCCTTTCTCTGGTCAGGCCGCTGAATATGTGCGCTGCCTGCCCGCTGACGACAGCTGCCCGTTGCCTTATCGAGTCCTTGAGGGACGACGAGGAATTCGGGATTCGCGGGGGCATGATCGCCTCGGAGCGCTCCGCTCTGCGTGCCAGTTGGCAGCAGCGCATGGACAAGGGCGCGGTGCGGCGAGCCCTGCGGGGCTCTACCGCAGCGTTGAGCAAGGCTGAGCGCGCGGAGGTGATCGCCCGGTTCGCGGCGGACTCCACGATGGACGCCGCCGCCGTGGCGAGGGGGCTCGGGATCACACACGAGTACCTGTTGAAGCTGGCCCGGGTTCATCGGCAGAAGCAAAGGACCGAACTGGCCGCGCCGCCGGTTCGAAGCATTGACGCTGCCTGACGGCGGCGAGGAAACGATTCTTCCCGCAGGGAATTCCTTGCAGCCCTGGAGCCTCCTCATGCCTCAGAACGACCTTACAGCCCCGACGCGGACAAGCCTCGGGGATGCAATCGGCGAGATTGCGCCCACTGCGGTTCTCGTCCGGATCTTCCCGCCGCGACGGGCCGCTACCTACCTGTTCGAACCGGATTTCTATCGCACGTTCCTCGACCGCAAGGTGGAACAACGCGTGGAACGGCTGGTCCGCCGGGCTTTCGACGGTGTCGCGGACTGGCGACTCGCCCACGATTTCTACCTTCCGACCGGGGAGCTTTATCTCACCCCGGAAGCGCACCAGAACGGGTACATCCCGGACGACGACCAGTCCTTCGGCCTCGTACCGGCGCGGCGCATAGCGATATTCGAAGGGAACGGCGCATGAGCGAGATAGCCACGGACCTGGTCTGGTCGGAGTCCGAGTCGCGCCGGGGGTCGCGGCTCGTCCTGCTCGCTCTCGCCCGGGAGGCGGACGATCAGTGCCGGGCAACCTTGACCCTGGAGGATATATCGCGGCTGACCGGGCTCACAGTCCGCTCGATCACGACGTGCCTCGGTGACCTCGCATCGCTCGGGGAAATCAGCCGGGAGCGCGGCGGCGGAGCGTTCAATCCCAGCAGCTACTCGATCCTCCTCGGCCAGGCCGGCAGCGCTAAGGCGCACGCAGGGACGGTACTTCCCACTTCGGGCCCCGGTGTGCCGCAATCAGGAAGCAGGTTCCCGGAAGGGGATTCCGGGAAATCCCCTTTGGCTTCCTCAAGCCGGAAGTCTCTTCTTGGAGATCCGGAAGTTTCTTCCTCGCGTGCGCGTGGTGGTAATACTCCCTACGGGAGTATTACCACCACCAAAAAGCAAGCTAGCTTTCCTGATTCAAACCTCCGGGAAGTTCCGGCCGGACAGGACTCGGTCGAGGTCCCGGAGGGCTCCAAGGAGCTGGTGGCGGCGATGACCGGGGCCGGGATGGTCGTCGGCTGGCGGCTGACCGAAGCGGAGTGGGACCGGGTAACAGCTCTCTCGGCCCGCTGGGGGCAGGAGCGCCTGGTCGAGATGGTCGCCCGGCGCTGGAACGCCGACCGCCCGCCGCTGTCCGCCCGCTACCTGCTCCGCATCTGGGCGGATCTGCCGGACCAGGCCCCGGAACCGGCCGCGCAGACCAACGTCGTCCCGCTGCGGCGGCAGCCCGGGAGCTGGGTTCCGTACCAGGACACCGCCCAGCCCAGCGCCTACCGGAACGGATTTTGATCATGGCCCACCCAGAGCGCGCGGGCAGCGCCGCATCCCTGCGGGCCATGGAGCGGATACTCGCAGCGAGAGGGCTGCCGGTCGTGCCGGAAGAGATCAACGACGACTCGTCAGAGGCGAACCCGGGTGACCGGCAGTGGCACCACCGGGCCCGCGCCGAGTACGCGCTGAGCCGCTGGAGCGCCGCGACGCCGCCCCGGTACCGCGACGCGGAGGCCACCCTCCCGGCGGTCGCGGCCTGGGCCGATCGCGCGCTGGCCGACAACGCCGCCGCCGGTGCCCTGCTCCTGACCGGCCAGACCGGCACGGGCAAGACGCACGAGGCGTACGGGGCACTGCGGAGGATCGCCGCCGGCGGCCCGGACCGGTTCGAGGTGCTCTGCGTGAACTCCGCAGACATGTACGGCAGGCTCCGGCCCTCGCAGGTCATGGGCGCTGCCGAGCGTGAGCTGCGACGGCTCAGCGAAGTGCAGTACCTGCTGCTGGACGACCTCGGCACGGCGAAGGCTTCGGAATGGGTGGAGGAGGTGACGTACCGGCTCTTCAACTACCGGTACAACCACTGCCTCCCGACCGTCATCACGTCCAACCTGCCCGCCAGGGACGAGAGCGGGCCGGACCTGACCGACTTCGTCGGGGCCCGGGTGGCGAGCCGACTGGCTGAGATGGTGACCAGCCTCGTCCCGATGATCGGCGCGGACCGTCGGCGCGGCGGGAGGGCGGCCTGATGCCCGTTCGCCTGCGCGGAGCGGCGCCGGACGCCGCAGCCCTGTCCACAGCCTGTGCATACGTGGGGCCCCTCAGCCCGTACGCGAACCCGTTCACGGCCGGGGACCGCCGCCCTTCACCGGCCGGGACGCCGATGGACGCGGCGGAGGCGGTGGACCTGTTCGCCGCCACCCTCCGGGGCCCGGTGGGCCGCTTCTACGCCGACGAGTTCGCCCGCGAGCTCCGTGACCTCGATCTCATGTGCACCTGCCCCCTCGACGTGCCGTGCCACGCGGACGTCCTGCTCCGTCTCGCCAACGCCCCCGGCGGCGGCAACACCATCTCCACCAGCAACTCCAAGGAAGGCCCTCCGATGCTCCACCCGATCATGGTCTGCGCGGCCGAACAGCTCACGGCCGGCGAGAAGCGGCGGACCGCCGCTCGGGAAGACGCCTTCCGCACCTGGGGCCCCCGGTCCGTCGAGGCTGCGGCCCGGTACGCCCACCAGCTCCTCGGCGCTGAGGCGGCCACGCTGGAGTGGCAGACGCTGGGTCTGCTGTCCTTCGAAGAGCACCTCCAGGCGTTCACCTCGCTCGACACCGTCGGCGGCCAGCACCTGGAGCTGTACTTCTCCGACCAGGGCGGCACGGAGTCCATCACGCTGCGGGTGTCGTGCATGAGCTGCCCCAGCCAGCACGTGCACGAGGTGACCTCCCTCGAACAGCTCGGACGGCTGCTCTCCCAGACCCCCGTCTGGCCGCTCATCAACCCGAGCAACGGGGGCAACCGCTGATGTCCCACACCTACATAGACCCGGTGACCAGCAACTCCCAGTCCGCGGTCCCGCTGCGGAGCATGACGGCCTGGGACCGGACGGCGATCGTCCTGCTCGGCGCGGCCGGCTTCGCGTTCAGCTACGACGCGCTGCGGCAGATCGCGGTGGCGATCCACGCGCGGGAGCCGTTGAGCTACCTGTTCCCGCTGTTCGTAGACGGGTTCATTGCATACGGGGTCAGGGCGATCATCCTCCTCCGCCACCAGCCGTACCTGTCCCGCCTCTACACCTGGTTCCTGTTCCTCGCGGCCACGGCGGCGAGCCTGGGAGCGAACGCGCTGCACGCCATCACGCTGAACCGCGGTCCGCAGTCCGCGCAGTCCGCGCTGCACCTCACGGACACCGTCGTCGGGGTGCTGTCGATGCTCGCGCCGTTGGCCCTGGCGGGCTCGGTCCACCTGTACATCCTGATGACGCGGACCGCCGAGTTGGCCGTCCGGGACGGCGCGGACGGCGGTCCCGGACCAGTCCGCGAAGCCGTCCAGCCGCCTGCGAGCGTCACCGAGAAGCCGGAGTCCCACACGGCGGAGACTGGGCCGACGGCCCCGGTGACGGCCGTCCCGTCCGCGCCGCCCGCTGCTGTCCCCACGGTCGTTGACCTGCGGAAGTCTGGAAGCGGGCACGGCCGCGCAGCGGCTGCGGACGACCCGGGTGTGCACCCGTCCGCAGCGGCGGACCCGGCGGACGAGGGTGAGGTCCTGGCGGACGAGCGGCCCGCCGGTGTCGCGGACGGCGAGGCGCTGGCCCCCGCTCCCGCTGCTGCTGAGGTCCCGGTTCCGGAGCCGGTCCGCGACCGCGCGGACGGCGGCGAGCCGTCCGTCCCGGACGACGCCGAACCCCCGCAGGACGGGGAGTCGCTGCCGTCCCCGGCCGCTGCTGAGGCCCCGGTTCCGGAGCCGGTCCGCGACCACGCGGACGGCGAGGAGCCGTCCGTCCCGGACGAGGCCGAACCCCCGCAGGACCGGGAGACCGACGACGACGAGTGGCTTGAGGAACTGCTGCCGGTGGCGATGGCCGCCTACCAGGAGAGCGGCAGGATCAGCCGTGACGCGATCAAGGAGGCCGTCCGCGCACACCAGCCGATCAGCAACGATCGGATGGGGGTCCTCCTGGCCCGGTTGAAGGACCAGGTGGACCAGCGCACGGCCGCCCCCGCCGGTGCCTCCAGCGCTCTTTGGTGATCTCATCTCATTGGCGCCGCGCGGTCGCTGCGGTCTCCGCCGCAGCGACCGCCAGCCCCGTTGACCAGGAAGGAAAGGCCATGTGGCGACGTCGGCAGAACCGCGCCGAGGAGACCGCCCGCACCGAAGAGGCCATCCGCGCCGAAAGCGAGCAGGCAGCGTCCGCACTCGCGGCCCATCTCCGGACCGGCGGCCGGCTGGTGCCGGTCGAGGCAGCGGGCGTACCGCTGGCCGTGGGCGAGACCGCCCTTGCGGACGTGTCGTGCTGGGCCGCCCGGTTCTACGGGACCGACGTCGTGTATCCGCGGTCGACCGGGGGGTACTACGAGAACCACCCGACGTTCGGCCAGCAGTGGGTGCCCAACCCGCTCGACGCCCGGCGGCAGCAGGAGGCCGAGGCCGCCGCCGAACAGCAGTGGCGCGACCACACCCCGGCCCGCCTCGTCCTGACCTCCACCGGAGTTCGGCTCAGGCCGGTCGGCTCCTCGACCTGGATGCCCTTCGACCACTGCCTCCTCACCGGCCTCACGGCAGGCCCCGGGGAGCTCGTGCTCTCGTACAGCGTGTGCGCTCCGCTGCTGATCGGCGGGCCCGCCGCCCCCTGGCTCGGGGTGGCGATCGAGCACCTTCGCCAGGCCGGCTGAAACAGCCTCTCCACCACGAAGCCGGAACCTAATTCCTGGAATTAGGTTCCGGCTTTTTTGCTGATTCGAGTTGTCCGCAGACCTCTGTGAGGATTTAGGCACGGCCAACGCCACAAGGCGATTATCGGCCCGCCGGAGCCCGGCCAACGGGCTCCCCTTTTCCCGAGAGGGGCTGATGGCCTTGATATGAGCGACTGCTTTCGCGCCCCTCCCCTGAACTATGCCACGGGTTGACGGGTACTGGAATCGGCATCCGACCTGGACGAAGGTCTGTCGACAAGGCCAGTGAGCACTCAGCGGACAGAGGACGGCACAGGACTGCCCCCTCGCCCGTGAATTCTACGGCGATGACCCGCCGATAAAGCCCGCAGAGGAAATCCCCCTCCCCTGCGAAGGGGTGTTGCGGCCCTCTCCCCCTGGGGCCGCAACACCCAATCTCTCGAAATCCCCCTTGCACCGAGATTGCGGATTCCCCATGCCCCGATCCACCCGTTTCATACGCATATCCGCCGCCATGGGCATCGCCGGCACGCTGGCCGCACTGTCGACCGGCTGCTCCAGCGGGCCCGACGCTTCCCGCCCCTCGGCCGCGCAGCCGAACACCGTCTCGGCGGGCTCCGCGGTGGCGACCTCGGTCCGGTCCGCAGAAGACCCGGCGGCACCGCCGAGCGCCACCTTGCCGGCGGACGTCGACCAGGCCGCACGGGCGTTCACCACCGCCTACGCCGAGCACGACGCCCGCGACGGCAAGGACAGCTCGTTCGCCGATGCCGGGGCCCGCGCCTCCCAGATCGCATCCGGCGACCTGGTGGCCATCCTCAGCCAGAAGCGCCCCGGCCAGGAAGCGGCCTGGGCCGCGCTCCGCGCCGAGCAGGCCCGGCAGACCGTCGAGATCACCTCGACCAAGGTTCCCGACGGCGCACCGGCGCCGACCCGAGCCGTCGCCCTGGTCCGGGTGAACTACACCCTCACCACCGCCCCGGCTTCCGGGCCCGCGCGGCGGAGCGCTGAGCAGCTCGCCCTGCGCCTTGAGCACGTCTCCCAGGGCTGGCGGGTCACCGCCCTGCCCTGGGCGTGACGAGGCCGCGATGAACACGGGCTCGAAGTTCGGCCTGGGCCTCGCCTCCGCCACGGTGGTCACCGGCATCGCCCTGCTGACCACGTTCGGCGGGGCCGACAGCGCCTCCGCCAAGGAGGCCGGCCCGGGCGGCGGCATCTCGACGGACGCACCCGTCCCCGGCTGGGTCCGGGACCTCATCAACAAGCACGCAGGGCTGTGCCCGCAGGTGACGGCCAGCCTGCTGGCGGCCCAGCTCTACACCGAGTCGAACTTCAACCCCGACGCGGTGTCGCCGGTCGGCGCCCTCGGGATCGCGCAGTTCATGCCCGGCACCTGGGCCGAGCACGGCCAGGACGGCGACGGCGACGGGATCAAGGACATCCGCAACCCCGCCGACGCCATCGCGGCGCAGGCCAAGTACGACTGCACCCTGGCCAAGGAAGTCAAGGACGTGCCGGGAGACTCCACGGAGAACATGCTCGCGGCCTACAACGCGGGCGGCGGGGCCGTGATCAAGTACGGCGGCATCCCGCCGTACGAGGAAACCCGGAACTACGTCCGCAGCATCCGCGACCTGGCGGCCAAGTGGGCGGACGCCGTCCAGCCGAACCTCCCGGCCGGCGAGGGAGCCGCCCGCGCGATCTCCGCCGCGAAGACGGCGCTGGGGACTTGGTACCTGTGGGGCGGCCCCTGCGAGTCGCCGTACACCGGCGGGAGCGGCTGCGACTGCTCGTCGCTCACCAAGATGGCCTGGGCCTCGGCAGGGGTGAATTTGCCGAGGGTGACCTACGACCAGGTCAGGGCCGGTACCGCCGTCGCCAGCATCTCCCAACTGGCCCCGGGCGACTTGCTGTTCAGCGTCCCCGGGGACTCCGGCCCCGAGCACGTCGGCATGTACATCGGCAACAACGAGGTGATCGACGCCCCGCACACGGGCGCTCAGGTCCGCATCCAGCCGCTCAGTGTCTGGACGCCTCAGATCATCGCCATGCGGCACGTCGGCTAATCGCCACAAACACTCTCATTTCATCCCACACTCACCAAAGGGCCTGAACATGTACAACCTCCTGTCTGCCGCTGCCGATCCCTCCCTGCACACCACCCTCGCCGCAGGTGCCGACGTCGTCTCCGGCGTCACCCCGGACTGGGGCCCCTTCGGGAAGCTGGGCGGCACGGCGAAGGTCATCCTCGGCGTCATCGCCGCCGTCACCCTCGTCATCGGCGCAGGCGCGTTCCTCGCCGGCGTCGGCAAGTCGAAGGGGTGGTTCGGCGAAGGCCACAGCACCATGGAGAGCAGCCGCGGCAAGGGGCTGATGGTCGGCGGCCTGACCGTGGTCTTCCTGGTGGCCAGCTTCGGCACCATCTTCGGCATCACCTACGGCATGGGCGTGTGACCCATGGCCTCTCGACTCCGTAGGAGAAACGATTCTTCACGGTCGGCCGGACCACCCCGGCCTGCCGCCAAGCTCTCCGGTATCGCCGCAGGCGGGGTCGCGGTCGTCACCCTGGCCGGAGTGATCGTCAGCTTCGCCACCGGCTCGCCGTCCACGCCCGCCCCCTCGGCGCCCTCGCCCGCGCACGCGGCCCCGCAGGGGAACGTGGAGCGCGCCCGGGCGGTCGACGGTGTCCCCGTCGGCTACCCGCACACGCAGGACGGCGCGAAGGCAGCGGCGGCCAACTACACCGTGGTCAGCGGCAGCACCGCCTTCCTCACCAACAGCGAGCGTCGGCACCGCGCCGTGGCGGCCATGTCCGCCCGGGACGCCGCCGACGCAGCCGGCAAGAAGGCCGACCTGGCCGCCGCCGAGTCGGTCGCCTCCCTCCGGGGCGACAACCCGGAGGTCTCCGCTGATCAGGCCATCGCCCGTACCGGCGTCCTCTCCGCCCGTGTCCTGGGCTACGACGACCAGGGGGCCATGATCCGACTGTGGACCACCACGGTCCGCGGCAGTGCGGCCGGGCACGCGACCCCGGTGGCGGGGTACCGGTCGGTGACGGTCACCCTGGTCTGGGAGGCCAACGACTGGAAGCTCAAGGACAGTTCGAGCACCGCTGGGCTCGTCGCGCCGATCGACGCGCGGCAGGCGTCCAACGTCGCCGCCGACTTCTCCGGCTACGTGCCGGCCGCTGCGGTCGATCCGGTCGTGACCGGTGCGGCCCGGCCGGACGGCCTCCCCGCGCCCTACGAGCAGAACGAGCAGGGGGCCCGTGCCGCTGCGGTCAGCGCCGTCATGCTCTTCGGCGACACGCGGTTCTTCACCGATGATCAGTGGCGGCACCGGATGCTGGCCGCCACGGCAGCACCGAGCGTGCTCAAGTCGGTCACGTCCGACTCGGACGCGACGGCCCGCCTCGTCACGGAGAACCGCGGGGTCGGCACCAACGGCAAGTCGGCGGACGGCAGCGAGCTGATCACCCGGACGGCCGCCCTGGCGACCCGCACGATCTCCTCCTCCGGCCAGGCCGCGAGCATCGAGCTCTGGACTGCGTCGGCGGGCGGGATCGCGGGCGGGGAGGAGACCCGCCGCCCGCAGGTCGCCTTCCTGCGGATGACCGTGGACCTCACCTGGGCCGACGGCACGTGGAAGACGACCTCGGTCGCTCCGTCCGCGCCGCTCGTGCCGTCGCCGCCCGCGATGCAGCAGGCGGACTCGGCTGACAGCTTCTCCGAGGTGGGGGGTGTCGGCAATGCGCCTGCGACTGCGTGATGACGCCCCGGGTCTGCTGCGGGTCGAACGGACCGCGCCGAGCCGCTGGGGGCGCAGGCTCCGGACCATCGCCGTGGTCAACGTCGTCCTTGGGTTCCTCTTCATCCCGTCCGCGGTGGCGAACCCGTTCTGCTACATCCCGATGGTGTGCGAGGCCAAGGCTGCGATCGACTTCGTCAAGGACCCACTCGGCTTCCTGCTGCAGAAGCTGACGGAGGCCAACATCTGGTTCCTGCGCAAGATGCTGGAGCTGATCCAGGCCACCACCAAGATCGACCTCACGTCGCCCGGCTTCCTGAAGCAGTACGCGATCATTTTCGCGGCCAGCTGCCTGCTCACCGTGGCGCTGTGGTTCGTCGCCGTGGCCAAGCGGGCGGTCCGCGGGGTCAGCATCACCACCGCCGTGTCGGAGGCGATCGGCTTCCTTCTCCTCCAGTTCACCGTCAACGCGCTGACGCCGGGGGCCCTCGCGCTGCTGCTCAAGGCCATCGACGAGGTCACGGCGGTCTTCGAGCCCTACGCGACGGAGAACTTCAAACCGTTCCTGGAGAACATCCTCACGGTGATGGCGGCCAACCCGAGCGAGGGCGTGGGGCAGCTGCTGGTGGTCAACCTGATCATGATGGCCGGCGCGCTGCTGATGTGGATCGAGCTGCTGATCCGCAGCGCCGCGATCTACGTGGCAGTCGCCCTCGGGCCCATCGTGAACGCCGGTCTGGTCGATCGTGACCTGTGGGGCAAGAGCAAGAAGTGGTTCGGTGCGATCTTCGCCATCGGCTTGTCCAAGCCGGTCCTCTTCGCCCTGCTGGGCCTGGGCGGCGCCGTCCTGAGCGACACCACGGGTTCCATGTCCGACGCGGTCTCCAAGACGCTGGTCGGCGCGCTGATCCTCCTGCTCGCGGTGTTCGCGTCGGCCACGCTGTACAAGTGGCTGCCGGAGTTCGGCGACCACATGGCACAGCTCCACCACGACCGGAAGGCGGCCCAGTCCTCCGGCCCGGCCGCCGCGATCGACGGCCCCGGGCAGCACGCGAACCGGGCGATCAACTCACGGGTGCAGGACTCCCTGGTGGGCGGCGGCGGGAAGTCCGCTGGCGCCAAGGCGGCCGGAGCCAAGATGGGCGGCGGTACCGCCGCTGCGGGCGGGCCCGTCGCCGTCGGGGCGGCCGTGGCCAAGGCCGGACTCGACATGGCCAAGAACAAGGCCGCCAGTTCCCCCGGCGCGCAGGGTGCGGACGCCGCCAACGGCGGCCTCGGCTCCGACCAGACCCAGGGCCACTCCGAGACGAGCGGCCACACCGGAGCCCCGAGCGCCCCGGCAGGCACCTCCTCCGGTGCGGTCGTCGGCTCGGCCCCGGACTGGTCCGCGGCCAGCGGCCACGCCGCTTCCGACGCTCCGGCCATCGCCAGCCCGGAGGGCCCGACGTCCGGTCCGGTCGTCGGCTCGACCCCGGACTGGTCCGCAGCCAGCAACCATGCCGCTTCCGGCGCTCCGGCCGCTGCCCGTCCGGCGGGGGCAACCTCCAGCCCGGCCCCGGCCTCGCCGGGTGGCAACGCAGCCTCCGGGGCACCGGCCACCGCCGGCTCGCAGGGCACGAGTTCCGGACCGGTCGTCGGACCGGCCGTTGCCCCGCCCGGCGGCGAGGCAGCCTCCGGCACTCCGGCCAACGCCCGCCCGCAGGGCACGAGTTCCGGACCCATCGTCGGAGCGACCCCTGCCCAGCCTTCGGCGCCGCAGTCCCGGATGGCGCTCAACTGGGACAGCTTCGCCGGAGCCTCCCCGGCTCCGGTCGCCGCACGGCCGCAGGCTCCGTCCCCGGCGGCACCTGCCCCGGCACCCGTGCCCCCGACGGCACCGACGCCCCGCCCGGCACCGCACTCCTCCCCTTCCCCCGTTCAACGAACCACCCCGGCCCCCGGACCCTCCGTCCCGACCGCGCCACCTTCGCGGCCGACTGGCGGACAGGCACCCGGCCGGCCGGACCCCAGCAAGGACCGATGACCCATGTCGACTCGTACGTACCAGTTCGGAAAGCACCGCCCCACGGGCCTGGTTGGCCGCCGCGACCTCGGCGAGCAGGTCGTTCTCGGCAGCGGTGCCGTGACCGGCCTCCTGCTCGGCTTCGCGTTCAGCGGCGCTACCGCCCTCGCGGCGACGGGCCTCGTGGTGCCGATCCTGATCGCCCTGGTGATCGTCTACGCCCCGTACCGGCCGAAGGGCACCTCACAGCGGCGGTCCCTCTACCGCTGGTGGCGGATCAACCGCTACCACCGCAAGGCGCTCCGCCGTACCGGCGGTGTCTGGGTGTCGCCTGCCGTCGAGGCGGGCGTGCGCCGTGACGGCACGCCTCCGGACGCCGCGTTGACGGAGCCCGAAGGCATCGCGGGCATGACCTGGGTACCGGTGACGGTCCGCGGGCAGCAGGCCGTCGTCGTCCTCCAGCCGGAGGCCGGCTGCGTCACCGCCACGCTGGAGGTCAGCTCCCCCGGCCTGGGAGGCAAGGACGTCGGGGAACAGGTCGTCGCGCTGGAGCGCTGGGGGGAGCTGCTCGATGCGTTCGGCAACGTCGAGGAACACCCGGTGAAGCGGATTCAGGTCCTCGCCCGGCAGATGAAGTCCGACCCGTACGCCCACCAGCGGTTCATCGCGCAGCGCGACCAGTCCGCGGCAACGGCCAACGCCCCGCAGTGGCTCAAGGACTCGTACAACGAGCTGGCCAACGCGGTGTCGACCAGCGCCGAGGAACACCGGTACTACATCACCATCCACGCGAAGTTCACCCGTGACCTGGCGGCCGAGGGCTCCGCCCGGGGAGCCGGTGACGACGGGATCGCCGCTGCGATGGCCATCTACCTGGACGAGCTGTGGTCCCGCGCCGAGGACGCCGACCTCTCGGTGGTCGCCCCGCTGGACGAGGGCCGGATGACGGCCTTGATCCGCAACAGCTTCGACCCTGACCACGCCATCTGGGACACCGACCTCGACCAGCCTCACGCCTTCCCGCGCAACGTCGACGTCCGCCAGGGCAACCACGTGGCCACCCGCGCGGCGGGAAGCACCGAGAGCTGGTTCCACGCCACGGCCTACGTCGCCAGCTGGCCCACCACGCCCGTCGGCCCCGGCTTCCTGTCTCCCCTGCTGATCGGGATGCCCGACGTGATCCGCACCTTCTCCATCACGCAGCAGCTGGAGCCGAACGACAAGGCGGTGGAACGCATGTTGGCGGAGGACACGAACAACCAGGCGGAGATGCACCGCGACCGTCAGCGGGGCAGGAACATCGACCCCCGCGACCAGATCGCCGCGAGCGCCACCGGCTCCCGGGGCATGGCCCTGGCCGCCTCCGGCGCGGCCGGCTCCGCGGTCGTCGGCTACATCACCATCTCCGCCCGCAGCATCGAGGAGCTGGAGCGCACCAAGCGCACGACCGCGAGCCGTGCCCGCAACTCGAACCTGCGGATCGAGTGGCTCGACCTCGAACACGCCCGTGCCTTCGCGAACACCCTGCCCCTCGCCGGAGGCATCAAGTGAATGACCTGCTGACCCTCGCCCCGCTGTCGCCGATGCACCAGACCGTGCGCCGCCCGCTCTACACCGAGACGACCACCAGCCAGGCCCTGTACCTGCCGGTGGCCCCGCCGACCCTGGGCAGTGCAGGCGCGATCATCGGCCGCGAGTTGTATTCCGGAAAGGCATTCATCTACTGCCCTTTCGTGGCCTTCGGCGACGGATTGCCCGGCGGCAACATGATCGTGATGGGGGACACTGGAAGGGGAAAGAGCGCCCTCACCAAGACCTATGCCGCGCGGCAAATTCGTCTCGGCCGGAAGGTCGTGGTTCTGGACACCAAGGAGCAGAAGGAAAGGGAAGAGGGCGAATGGGCGGCACTCGGCCGTTCGCTCACCGGAAAGGCCCCGGTGAAGTTCGCCCCGGGCGGCGGGCCCGGTGCCTCCTGCATCAACCCGATGGACCCCGCCATCTCGGGCAAGAGGCAGACCGAGCTGGTCAGGACGATCGTTGAACTTGGCCTGGGCAAGACCCTGGACGAGTTCGCCGGCTCCGCCTTGCGGATCGCGATCCGCCGGGCCCACCAGCGGGCGGAGGCTCTCGGGCGCACGCCGCTGCTGGCGGACGTCGCCGCCGCGCTGCGGGCACCCGAGGAATCCGACGCCGTCGCCAAGCAGCGGACCCGGGACGAACTCCTCGGCGACGGACTCGAAGCGTCCTACGTCCTCGACCGGCTGTGCGGAAGCGAGCAGGACTCCACGGGGGACCTCGTCGGCATGCTCGACGGGCCGACCAGCCTCGGGGTGGGCCTCGACAGCGACATGGTCGTCTTCGACCTCACCAAGGTCCCGTCCGGCGGCGTCGCCATGACGATCCTGGTCGCCGTCATCAGCGTGTTCCTCGAAGAGGTCTGGCTGCGACCGCTGTGCGAGTGCGGGGCGGAGCCGAGCCAGCACGAGCGCGTCGTGGTCGACGCGGACTCCGGCGCTTGGGAGGTGGGTCCGAACCCGGCGACCGGCTGCCGCCGCTACACCCAGCGCAAGCGCATTCTTATCGCTGAGGAAGCATGGCACATTCTCGGCACCCCTCAGCTGGCCGCCCTACTCGAAAAGTTCCTGAAATTTGCACGCGGTCTGGGATTGTCGTGCATTTTCATCGTCCACCACCTGTCAGATATTGATGACTCCCCGGAGACGCAGGCAGCGCTGAAAATGGCCGATACCGTGGTCATTTACTCGATGAAAAAGGCCGAAGCGGAAGCCACCGTGGCCAGACTGGGGCTTCCCTCCTGGACGGCGGACCACATCGTGCGTCTGCGTCGAGGAATCGCGCTGTGGGTGGTGGGAGAGGTGATCTATCCCGCAGTTCAGCACCTGCTGGTGGTGGCGGAGCAGCACCTGTGCTTCTCCTCCGGCTCGATGACCGACGTCTCCACCAGTTACCCGGAGGCGGCGTGAACGGCTCCCGCCACCTCCTCGCCGTCGGCCCCGTCCAGGCAGACCCGGAACGGACGCGCTCCATGACCATCACCACCGCCGGGACCGCGCTCCCGGTCGACCACCACGCGGTCCGCGGGGAAATCGACCAGCTGCACGCCGACGCCCTCGAACTCGCCCGGCGCACGAAGGCACTGGCCACCGTCCTCGACCACGGGGACTACTCCGCGGCCGGAGGTCGCGTCCGGGCCGCCGTCAGCCACCTCTGGCGCGCGGCCGAGGACCTCCACGGCGCGTTCCACACGGCTCCTCCGCGGTGTGCCGGGCCTGATGCGGCGGTCTCCCAGCTCTGCGGCCGGCGTATGCGCTACCTCGCCGCCCGGGCCGGACAGAGGGCCGCGTAGTGGACGTCATGCCCAGTGGGATCTCCGTGGCGCTGTACGCCGTCGCCGCCGTGTGCGCGGTGGCCATGGCCACCGTCTGGCTGCTGATGAAGCGGGGAGCCAGGAACGCCGGGTTCGCGGACAAGGGCCTGCTCAAGCGGCAGTTGTCGGCCGCAGCCGTCCTCAAGGCCACGGAGATCCGGCCCTCCCTCACCAGCGGTGACGCCCGTCAGCGCCGCACAGCGGTGCCCCTCGCGAAGAAGCGATCCGCCTCCCGCTGACCCACCTCCCCACTCGTTCGGAGCACGCCATGCAACACCCCCTCACCCCCTCCGACTTCGGCTACTCGCTGGGGACCTCCCAGCGCCCGAAGGGCGTGGATCTCTGGTCCCGCGCCGACAAGGCGTGCCGGGTCATCGGCCCGATGGGCTCGGGGAAGACCCTGCGCTTCTTCGCCCCGACCATCCGCCGGTGGCCCGGGCCGGTCCTCGCGACCTCCACGAAGGCGGACCTGGTCGAACTGACCCTCGACGCCCGGCGCACCGACGACCGTCCGGTCCTGGTCTTCGACCCGCAGGACATCGCCCCGTCCTTGCCGAAGTTCCGGTGGACGCCGATCACGGGCGCCGCCGAGACAGAGACCGCGATGATGAGGGCCAAGGCGTTCGTCGCCGGCTCGCGCACCCCGGGGGCAGCCGCGCAGTCCAGCGAGGGCGCGGCCTTCTACAAGGGCCAGGCGGCCAAGATCCTCGCGGCCTACCTCCACGCCGCCGCCCTGGACGGGGCGGGCCTGGAGTGGGTGTTGAAGTGGGCGCGCAAGCTGACCGATCCCGCGCCGGTCGGCATCCTCGACGCCCACCCCGGCGCCGGACCCGGCTGGGCGGACATGCTCCGAACGGCCACCACCGGCGACAGCCGGACCGTCGGCAACACCGCCTCGACCCTGGACGCGGCCCTCGCTCCCCTCATGCACGAGTCGGTCCTCCGGGCCCTGCTGGGAGACGGCAAGGAGGACCCTACTGACTTCACCGAGCTCCTCGACGCGGGCGGCACCGTCTACCTGCTCGGCAAGGACAGCGAAGTGAACAGCGTTGCCCCGCTGACCACCGCGATCACGGAAGACCTGCTCGACATCGCCGAAGCTCACGCCGCTGCCTCGCCCGCCGGCCGACTCGACCCGCCCCTCCTCGGCGCGCTGGACGAAGCGCCGAACATCGCTCCCATCCCCAGCCTGCGGCAGCGCGTCGCCGACGGCCGCGGCCGGGGCATCACCGTGATCATCGGCCTCCAGGGCTGGGCGTCGGCCCGCGCCCGGTTCGGCGAGGACACCGCGAACGAGTTGGCGAGCTTCACCAACAACGTCGTCGTCTTCGGCGGGGCGAAGGACCCCGGATTCCTCAAGGACTTGTCCGACCTGTGCGGTCAGGTCGAACGCGAGCGCACCACGAAGACCACCAGCGGCGGCGACCGAGGGAGCCACTCGACCGCCACCCACATGGCGCTGGAACCGGTGCTGCGGAGCGACGAGATCAGGTCGCTGCCGGAAGGCCACGCGCTCGTGCTCGCCGACAACCTGCCTCCCGTGATCACCCGCCTCGACGGCATGTGGACCTGGGACTCCTGGCCGGAGATCGAAGCGCACGTCCACCAGCTGCGTGCAGCGAACGAGACGGAGCGCCGCCGACGGTCCGCAGCGAAGAAGAAGCAGGCCGCAGCTCACGCCGCCGCCTGGGCCGCGCGGGGAGCCGCCGCGTGACGAACCCACTCGCGCAGTTCAAGCCCTTCCCCGAGCCGCCCGCGCTGATCCTGGAGTACATCGCGGAGCGAAGCGCGGAGGAGTCCGTGGTCGACGGCCCCCCGCCGTGGGACCTCGGCGCCCTGTCTGCCGAGCTGATCGAGCCGATGCCCGCGTGGCTGGACGCGGTGTGCCGCTGGCTGAACGAGGCGTACGCCTGGCAGCCGCAGGACGCGATCCCGCCCTGCTGGAAGAAGCACGAGGGTCTCGGGTACGAGATCGCCGCCTTGGCCTTCGCCCGGGACGACGCCTACGCCGACGCCGGCTCGACCGTCGTCTGGCACGAGCAGTACGACCGGTTCCTCAGCCGGATGAACAAGGCCCTCGGCAAGGCTGGCGACGACTGCCGCCTTGGACGGCACGACGACCGACCCGCACGATTCCAGCTCGCCGCCTGGGGCGAAGACCCTGCCGCTGTCCCAACTGACCGGGCAGCCATCTCTACTGCCGGAGGCTCCGAATGATCATGCCGTACCCGCACATAGTCTTCGGCGCCGACCCGCGTCACGGCCTGGTGGCTCGAAGCGGCTGGGAGCAAGAAGAGGCCCGAACTGTGCTCCGCGATCTCGGGTGGGAGTGGCAGGAGGAACTGCATGCTCTGGTCCCGCCTGCCGACACACCGGATGCTGACGCCGGGGTTCAGGCAGTCGAGCAGCTGCACCTGCACGGGTACCTGGCGGGATACGCGGCGGGACCCTACGGCATCATGAGGCTGACCCTGGACCGCGCGGAGCAGGTGCTCACGAGAGCCGTGGCTCCGGATACCTCTGGGCCTCGGCCAGACGCAAGGACCCAGACTGCTCCAACCGAGACTGCAAGGCGCCGATATGCCGCAGACAGCCACGCGGCTACCGCAGACTCGCCAGCAATGCCGTCTGCACCGCCGATCTAGGGCTTCGGCAGCCGACGGAGGGCACGCCACTCTCCACTAGGCCGGCGAGGTTCGCCTCCGCACCGAAGTCGAACGGTGCGGGGGCGACGCCGTGTTCCGCGCACTGTGACAGTGGCAGCGCGCGGGATTTACAGGGCTGCCGTGCCTTCGGTGTGCTCGGGGTCGTAGGACTCAGCGAACTCCGGCTGGCCGTTCTCCCAAGCGCGGTACACAGCGGACCACTCGTCCTGGTTAAGGACGATCTTGTCGTCCTCGCGGCCCTCGGTGCTGTCCCCGAGTTCCACTCCGCCGTCCGGCAGCCGCTTGATCGTCAGGTTGAGCGCGGCGCCCGCAGCAGTGCCGGCGTCGTAGAACTCGGCGAACGGCGGCTCCTTCGTCTCGAAGGCGCGGTGGACAGCCGACCACGTGTGCGGGATCAGGCGGATCTGGTCGTTCTCGTGTCCGGGCTTGTCATCGCCGAGTTCCACACAGCCGTCACTGAACCGCTTGATCGTCAAGCATCCAGTGTTTCCGTTGGAAGCGAACGACTTCACCCGGGCCGTGATGCTCTCGGTGCCATCATGGGCGTAGGGGTCGTGGGACATCGTCACAGCCAGTCTTTCAGACGTCGGTGCAGGAGATCGTTGGACTCTTCGGGCGAGAGCGCGAGCTCAGACAGGCGAGCCCAGGCTCGCTTGAAGCGGATCTCTTCGCGCTCCGACTCTTGCACGGTCCCCGCGGTAAGTGCCTCGGAGAACACATACGTTGGCGCGTCTTCCTCGTCGAAGCTGTACCGCTTGACTCGGAAGAATACCCTGCCTGCTGCACCCGCCGACTTGGGGATGACATGCAGGACGACATGGCCTTTAGCAGTCAGGTCCCTGAGGAGGGTCAGCTGCGGAACCATGACATTTGGGTCGGTCGAGCGTTCGAACGCCGACTCGTGGACAAGTGAGTGCACTTGCAACGGCGGGCTATCGAAAAGCCGCTGCTGCCGGCGACGGTGGACCTCAAGCCAGAGTTCCGCCTCATCGGGGCTTGGCTGCTTCCAGTAGTACTTGGCGTTCTCTTCGCGGGCGCTCGGATGCTGGAGCAGGTAGCCGAAGCAGTCGTCGTCGATCTCCTCCAGGAGAGCCGCCTTGGCCTCGACCTCGATCTCTCCGACCATCTGATGATCAAGGATCTCGCGGAAAGACGCCCACCAGTGGACCTTGGCCGCACTCTCCCGCAGGTTCAGCAAGCCTTGGCGGCGCTCCCCCTGAACGTCGTAGAAGTCGAGCATGCGCTCAAGGGATCGCTCTGGGATGAGCTTGACGCCGTTCTCGAACTTGCTGATGTCGCTGGCATCGAGCCCGGTCCCCTTGGCCACCTCCCGCAGCAGGCGTGTGTCGCGGAGGGCTCCCAGCTCAACACCCAGGGCTCCGGCCGCGATCGGTGAGAAGTGTGCAGCCACTCGGTTCCTCCTTCCTGGCTGACCGTCAGTCTCCTGCGCCGACGGACGCGTTGCAAGATTCGAAGATAGACCCATTGGGTTACCCATTGGGGTTGCGCACGTACTGTGACCGGGTCCACACTCGATAGCGCCACGCAGCGCGGTCATCGCCCCACCGTTGGTGATCATGTCGTGCACCCCGACAGCTGCACCCCCTCGCGTTGGAGGCAGTCGTGCTGGCCTTGGAAGACAAACACCCTCACGTGTTCGCGACTAGCCAGTTCCCAGCGTTAGACCTGTCCGTCCCCGAGGCTCGCCAGTTCGTCAAGAACGCCTACCGGTGCTTCGAGGTGGAGACAGACACCGCCGAACTCGTCGTCAGTGAACTCGTCACCAACGGCGTCCGGCACACCAAGCGGCCCGTACGCGTAACCCTGTTCACGCCCGCACGGGGCTTGGTCCGCATCGAGGTCGCGGACACCAGCTCCGTGCCTCCCGCACCCCGGGAGGCCGGCCCGGAGGACGAGAGCGGCCGAGGAATCGGGTTGGCGAAGGCGCTGTCCGAGTCGTTCGAGATCTCCCCCATCCCCGGCGGGAAGGTGGTCTGCGTCTCGATCGCGATCGGCAACGTCAAGCCCTCCCCGGACGAGGCGTTGGACGCGGCGACGCGCCTGCTTGACCTTATGGACCCGCAGCACCTCAAGCGCCTGATGCTCCGTCTCGGTGAGCAGATCGGCGCAGAGATCACCGTCGATGGCCAACCCATCACCCAGGGAATGGCCGCCTTAAAGATCATGCGCAGCGTGGAGAGGCCCGGCTGGGGGCTGCCCGCCAGCCCGGCCGCTCTGCTTTCCGGCGAGCAGCGCATCAAGGAGGGGGTTCGATGAGCACCGGACAAGAAGAGGCTCCGCTCGACGCGCGCGAAGCGGTGAGCAAGGAAGCCGTTCCGCCTGCTCCGAAGGTCGAGTTGACCACCGATCAGCTCTGGTCCCACATCCGCGATCAGCACGCGAAGTTGAAGAACTACTCGAACGACGCGCCGGACCTCATCAACCTCCTGCTGCTCTACCTCCAGGAGGACATGGGCAACGTGGCGCTCAACATGCTGAAACTGCGCAAGATGCACCCGGGGCGCAAGGGGCACGCCACCAGGGAGTTCCAGGCGTCGCTGGTCGCGGTTGCGCAGATGGCCCTCGTGGCGCTGCTGGAGTCGACCGAGGACGCGCCGGAGGTGTTCCGTTCGGAGCTGCGGCTCTGATCTCAGTGTTGAGGAGTGCCTGCGCTGGGCATGTCGCCTTCTGGCGAATGGGCTCGAACTCGGCAGTGCTAGAAGGCGGTTCATACTGCCGCTGCTGTTTGACCTGATGCTGGCCCCGCGGGATGGCGAGACCCCCGGCCGGGGTGGGGCAGCCGAGCGACGTCCCCGGCCAGCGAGGCGGGGCAGCCGGGGCGCTCCACCCACCCAAGGAGAGAAGTCACCCGATGACCGAGGCGGTTGCCTCGGCCCGACTCAGTGAGGAAGAACATGGACCTGAGCTCCGTTCCGATGCCTACCGGGGCCTTCACCATCGGCAAGAGGTTCGCCTTCGAGGCCGGGCACCGGCTTCCCGGGCTCCCGGCCGAGCACAAGTGCTCCCGACAGCACGGGCACAGCTACGAGGTGGAGGTCGTCCTCACCGCCCCCGCCCTGGAGGAGCCCGGCTTCGTCACGGACTTCGGCGCGCTCAGCCCGTTCAAGGCGTTCCTCGATGCCGAGCTGGACCACCAGAACCTGCACGAGATCCTGCCGTTCGAGCCGACCTCGGAGCACCTGGCCCGCTTCCTGGCCGGCTGGTTCATGCAGAACCTCCAGCCGGAGGTCCCCGGTCGCCTGCGCGCGGTCACCGTCCGCGAGACCGGCAGCAGTTGGGCCCGTTTCGATGTGGAGGGGGAGTGACCATAGCCGAGTCGAGTGCCCTCGGGCCGGGTACGAGCCTCGTCGCGTTCAGTCTGATCGTTGCTGAGTGCTTCGGTGTCGAGGTGCCGACCTTCCAGGGCGAGGGCCCGAGCTGCGGCCACCCTGCGCTGTTCATCCGCCTGTCCCGATGCAACCTGACCTGCACTCGATGCGACACCAAGTACACCTGGGACTGGACCCGGTTCGACCCGCGCAAGGAGTCGACGAAGCGGACGGTGGCGGACCTCGCGGGCTGGGCCGCGTCCTCGCCGGTCGAGCTGGTCGTGATCACCGGCGGTGAGCCGTTGCTCCAGCAGGAACGCCTGGTGCCTCTTGTTCGTGAGCTGCTGGCCGCCGGGAAGCGGGTGGAGTTCGAGACGAACGGCACCATCGCTCCTGCCCCCGAACTCCTGCTCAACGGAGTCCGGTTCAACGTCTCGCCCAAGCTCGCCAGCTTCGGCATCAACGAGGCCAAGAGCATCGTGCCCGCCGTGCTGGAGGCGTTCGCGGCGTCTGGGCGCGCGGCGTTCAAGTTCGTCGCGTCCTCGGTGGCCGACCTGGAGCGGATCGCCGAACTGGCCGACACCCACCAGCTCGCGCCGGTGTGGGTGATGCCGGAGGGCACCACCACAGAGGCGATCACCGAGACGACCCGGCTCCTTGCCGACGCCGTTGCGGCCCGCCACTGGCACTTCACCACCCGGCTCCACGTGCTGGCCTTCGCGGACACCCGTGGCCGCTGACCAAGCGCACCCCGACCTGATCCTCACGCCCCGGAGACAAGAGAGGCCCATGACGACCACCACCGCCAGCACCACGCAGGCGCTGAACACCCCGTTACCGACGCCGAGCATCGACACCGGTCGGGTCGCCGATCTCGTGGCCCAGCTCCTGGTCGAGCTGGGCGAGGACCCCACCCGCGCCGGCCTGGCTGACACGCCGAACCGTGTCGCCGCCTGGTGGCGCACCTTCCTGTCGCCGGACGAGAGCGCGGTGGCCACCTGCTTCGCCGAGTCCCAGCTGAGTGGGCAGTTGGTCATCGTGGGCGGCATGAGCGTGTGGTCGCTGTGCGAGCACCACATGCTGCCCATGAACCTCCAGGTCAGTGCCGGGTACGTGCCGGACGGGGAGGTGGTGGGCCTGTCGAAGTTCGGGCGGATCGCCCAGCACTTCGCGGGTCGGCTCCAGGTCCAGGAGCGCTTCACGCGGCAGTTCGCCGAGCACCTGACCGGCTTGATCGGATGCGAGGACGTCGCGGTGGCCGTACGCGGGTTGCACCTGTGCATGAGCATGCGCGGCGTGCGGATGGAGGAGGCCCGGACCACCACGGTTCACACCGGCGGCCGGTTCGCCACCGACCCGGTGCTCACACAGCAGTTCCTCACCCTCGCCGCCGTCCAGCAGAACACGGCCTGATCTCCGATCGGCAGGCAGATCAAGAAGGAGGTGAAGCCCATGAGCACGTCACCGACGCCGCCGACACCGGACGCCGCCGATGGGTTCGGTCCCTTGTACCTGACGTGGGACGACGTTGGCACCGCAACGCGAACCCTCTCCGAACAGGTAGCTGCTGCGGGGGTGCCGCAGGTTGTGGTGGGCATCGTGCGCGGAGGCATGATCCCGGCGGTGTGGCTCGCCCATCGTCTCGGTGTCCGGGACGTGCGGAGCATCGAGGTCACCCGCACCACCAGCGACGGCATCAACGCGGCGAAGACAACGCTGCCGACCACCCGCAACCCGGCCTCGCTCGGCGACCTGTCGGGCCTGGACGTTCTGCTCGTCGACGACATCGCCGGCAGCGGCGCGACCCTGGCCCACACGGAGGACATGCTCCGCGACCTGGGCGCCGCCCAGGTGCGCACCGCGGTCCTCACCGTGAACCGGGCCAACTGGGCGAGGGATGCCGAGCCCCAGCAGGTCATCGACTACATCGCATCGCTGAACCACACCTGGATCGTCTTCCCCTGGGAGGGACAACAGCATGAGCGCTGAACAGGACGAGCAGTACCGCACCCGACCGGGCACGCCGATGGTCGGCCCGTACAGCACCAACCAGATGGACGACTTCTACTCCGCGCTCGCGGTTGGGGAAGCGAAGCCGTCCGGTCTGATGAACCTGATGCAGCACCTCATCGTCGCCGAGCGCTGCGCGGACGGGGCGAACGTGCTCGACGTGTGCTGCGGCCGTGGGCTGGCCCTGCCGCTGCTGCACCGGTACGCGCCGAAGATCGCCCGCTACGTCGGGCTCGACATCAGCCCGGACAACCTCGGCGAGGCCCGCACGCGGCTGACCGCGCTGCGGGGGGAGTACGGCAACCCGTTCCCCGTCGAGTTCGTTGAGCACGACGTCTCCAACCCGTGGCCCGAGCTTCCGAAGTTCGACGTCGCCCTGTACACCTCGGCGCTGGAGCACCTGCCGTACGAGTTGGGTGTGCAGAGCCTGCTCGAAACGGGTAACGCGCTCGCCCCGGGAGGAGTGCTGTACCTGTCCACGCCGCAGGCGTTCGGGCCGCCGCCGCGCCCGTTGCAGTACCGGGTTCACGTGTACGAGTGGTCGCGCGAGGAGGTCGTCCACGCCGTCGAGGCCGCTGGCCTGGTCGTGGACGACGTGATGGGTGTGCTGCCGCCCGAACCGGACGAGGTGGTGGCCGAGTTGGCGGAGCGGTACGGGACCGGCGCGGTCGACTGGTACCGCGACCTGGCCGCCCGGGTGCCGAAGGCTCTGCTGGACACGGTGTCGTCCGTCGCCGTTCCCGACCGGGCGACCGAGCTGCTGTTCGTGTGCCGGAGGCCGGCATGACCGTCATCACCGTTCCCGCTCCCCGCCGCGCTTCGGACAGCTCTGCCCGGCCGCTGTGGGTAAGCGTGGAGGGCGTCAACGGAGTCGGGAAGACCACTGCGGTCCGCGCTACGGCCGCCTCGCTGGGCTCCCGGTGTCTGCAGCTGGACGAGTTGACCGACCAGGCCGCCGACACTCTGCCCGGCCGGGTGATCGCCGCCCTTTCGGCGGAGGGGGACGTCTGCCTGCGGACTGGGCATCCGGTCGTGGAGACGCTGGCGCTGCTGGCGCTCAAGTTCCGTGAGGTCGAGCGCCTGACCCCCGAGCTGCTGAACGGCGTCGACGTGATCCTGGAGGACCGCGGCGTGGACAGCGTGGCCGTGTGCCAGGGAGCGATCCTGCACGCCGAGCACCGGGCAACGCCCGCAAGGGCGGTGGCTGAACAGATCCTGGCCACCGCCCGCCGGTGGCGGTCGATGCCGGACGCAACCCTCCTGCTGACCGGCGACCGCGAAGTGTGCACGACCCGGTTCGCCACCCGGATCGGCCGCATCATCCCGGCGAGCGCCCTGGAGGTGATCGAGCAGACCGAGCAGCTGTACCAGGAGCTGGCCGCCGCCGAACCGGACCGATACACCGTGATCGACGTGACCGGCTACGGCCGGGAAGAGACCGGCAAGGCCGTCGAGGATGCCGTCCGCGCCCTCCTGACCCACCGGGAGGTCGACCGTGCGTCGTGACATCACCCTGCTGTGGGCCTTGCGATCCCCCTGCTCGTTCGGCTGCCCGCACTGCTACTTCGGGGAGTTGGAGGAGCACAAGGAAGCGCTCCCGGAGGGCCCCGGGTTGCTGTCCCACATCCCGGTCCGTGACATCGACCGCACCGTCATGGAGGCGTTCGCCCGGACCCTGGCCGACTCGCCGGTGGAGCGGGTCATCCTGGCCGGCGGTGAGCCGCTGGACTGGCTGCCCACCCTCAGCCTGATCAAGACGATCAAGGAAGCCGGGTGCGAGGTCGTCGTGGCGACCAATGGCGTGCCGCTCACCCGCCCCGGCATCGCCCGGCAGCTGGTGGACCTCGGTGTCGACGGAGTCTCGGTGTCCCTCGACAGCGCGGACGCGACCGTCAACGACCGGCTGCGGCCCTCTCGGTCCGGCCGGGTCGGTCACCGCGAAGTCCTGGACGGCATCCGTACCCTGCTGAGCGAGCGCGGTTCCGGGCCGAGCCCTCGGGTTGGCATCTACACCGTGGTCATCCGCGACCGTCCCCACGAGATCACCAAGGTCGCCCACCTCGCGCGGGAGATCGGCGTCGACTACTACGTTCCGCAGCCCATCTCCCTCCCGCCCGACCACAAGCTCTTCGCCGAGCGCTGCCACACCCCCAGTGACGTGCCTGCTGTGGAGGACGAACTGCGCCGCCTCCAGCAGGAGGCCGGCGGACTCACGATCCCCGACCCGGCGTACATTCGGCAGTTCGCCGCCTCGATCTCCACCCAGGACAGCGGCCGGGTCGAGGACTGCTTTGGTGGAGCCCAGCTCTTCTTCATCCAGCCCGATGGCTCGGTGTGGGACTGCCCGTCTGACCGGCGGATCGCCGCCACGCCGTCCCAGGAGCACCGCACGATCGTCGGCGCGGACGCGCGGGTCCTGTTCGCTGACCGCCCGGCGTGCACGGACTGCTCCCACTTCTCCCGGGACTGCGTGAACATGGGCCCGCTCGTGCTCGGCATGCCCCGCCTCCTCGCTCGGGAGGCAACGTGACCGGCCTGCCACCGCTGCCGTCGGTGCAGGGCCTCGGCGACGGCATGCTGGCTGCGCTGGCCAGCATGCCTGACCCGGCCGGAGCCGAGTTCACCAACGGGTTGGAGCACGACCTCGCCGACGTGTTCTCCACCGAGCACGCCGTCGCGGTGTCGTCCGGCACGATGGCGCTGCACGCCGCGCTGTCCGCGATCGGGGTCGGGCCGGGCGACGAGGTTCTGGTGCCGGCGCTCACCGTCGTCATGACTGCCGCGCCGGTCGTCCTGCTCGGTGCCACACCGGTGTTCGTCGACAGTGATCCCGCAACGCTCGACCTTGACTTCGCCGACGCCGCTGCCAAGGTCACGGCCCGAACCAGGGCGATCATTCCGGTACACCTGTGGGGCAGGATGGGCGACCCAGCCAGCCTGCTCGCGTTCGCGGCCGAGCACGGAATCGCTGTTGTCGAGGACGCCGCCCAGGCTGCGGGAACATCGCGCGCCGGTGCCATGGCCGGAACGGTCGGCACGGCCGGGTGTTTCAGCCTGAAAGACGGCAAGATCCTCTGGAGCGGCGAGGGCGGCTTCGTCCTGACCGACGATGACCAACTTGCCGCCCACACCCGGGCTTTCCGGAGCCACTGGCTGACGCCTCCGCCCGGCAGTCGCCCACAGGAACAGATCGCCCTCAACGGCCGTCTGGCCGAACCGCTCGCCGCACTCGCCCACGCCAACCTGTGCAGATTCCCGGTGTTGCTGGACCACCGCCGGGCCCAGACCGCGTACCTGATCCGTGCCCTGGGCGACGCGCGCGGACTCACGCCGCTCCTGCCGGCCACCGACGAGACCTGGAACCACTACGCCCCGCTCTTCCACATCGGGCTGCCGAACCCCCGGGCGTTCGCCGAGCACCTGGCCCAGCAGGAAGTGCCGAACTCGACTGGCACCTTCCGGCTGGTGCCCTGCGACACCCGGCCCATGTTCACCGGGGCGGACCAGAAGCCCTGCCGCGGCGCCGCGCAGATCCTGGACCGCACCCTCGCGCTCGTCCTCACCGAACGCGACGACGAAGCGGCACTCGACCACTACGCCGCGGTCGTCACCCGGGAGGCCGCCGCATGGTGCACGTGACCGACGCACCGAACTCCGCGCCGACCGGAACGCTGCTTCCGGCACTTCCCCGCCTTCGTCACCGAACGGATGCCGCCGCATGACGATCACATCGCACCCCCCGGCCTGCACCCGCGGCCCGCTGATCTCCGCCGAGGGTCTCAACGGAGTCGGCAAGACGTACCTCACCAACCGTGCCGTCGAAGGGCTCGACACCAAGCCGCTGATGCTGGACGAGTTCTCCCAGCGGGCCAACGGGCGCCCGGGTCTCGGCGAAGCCCTGCTGCACTCACTGCGCGAGGCGAGCGTGGGCGACCCATTCCTGCGCGGCGGCACCCCCATGGCCGAGGCGCTGATCCTCATGGCCATCAAGCGGCACGACCTGGACACCGTCCTGCCCGAGCTGTCCAGTGGCCGATCCGTCGTTGAGGGCCGCAGCGTGGACACCACCGCGGTATGCCAGGCGTTGCTGCTGCACCCCGGCGACCTCGACGCCGCGCTCCAGACGGCAGTCGCCCTGCTGGGCCTCGCCGCCTCCTACCGGCCGCTGCCGGATCTCACGATCCTGGTCACCGACGACGCCTCGAAGGCCCTGGAGCGCGCACAACAGCGGGACCAGTGTGTCTTCACCACCGAGCAGGCCACGTTCATGGCCGAGGCGTGCACGCTCTTCGAGCGGCTGGCCGCCACCGATCCGGCCCGCTACCGGCTCGTGGACCGGCGCCACGTTGACGAGTACGAGGCGGCCGAGCAGATCCGGGCGTGGATCGAAGGCGCCGGCGGTGACCTGGGCTGCATGGTCGAGCCGTGGCAAGGCCCGGGGGCCGCGTGCATCTGCTGCGGCCGACTCGCGGAGATTCAGCTGGCATGAGCGCAGAGCTTCGGCACCCGTCCTCGACCGGGCAGCCCTGTCCGGAGAGTTGCGTTCCCGCCATCCCCTCCGATGTCGAGGCCCTGATCCTCGACTTCGACGGAACCCTCGCCGACACAACCGGAACCCATGAGGAGGCCCTGCGTACGGCTCTTCTGCCGTACGGCGTCCCGCTGGATCACGACTGGTACCGCCAGCACGTCGGGCTCTCGATCCGTGAACTCTTGACGGCCCTGCCCAGCGGATCGGCGCTGCCCCACAACGAGGTCATCGCGCGGAGCCGTGCCCACCTGTTGGCCACGCTGCACACGATCACGCCGATCGCGTGCGTCGTCACGCTCCTGCGCGCGGCGCGCCGGGCCGGGCTGCCCTGCGCCGTCGCGTCGGGTGCGAGCCGGTTGCTCGTCGATCCAGGTCTCGCCGTTCTGGGCCTGGCACACGAGTTCGCTGCCGTCGTCGCACGCGAAGACGCGACGCACGGCAAGCCGGACCCGGAGTTGTTCCTCGTGGCGGCCCGGCGCCTCGGGGTCTCAGCGGGCGACTGCCTCGCGGTAGATGACGCTCCGGACGGCATCGCCTCCGCCCGGGCGGCCGGCATGCGGGTGTTCACGGTGATCGGCGGCCACATGGCCCCCGCCGAACCTGCGGGGAGGGCCGGGCCCGTCAGCACGCCTGCTGGGGGCCGCGCTGACACGGCAGCGTCGGCCACCGCACTACCCCAGTCCGCAGACCCTGCCCGGTGACGGCACGATGCCGTCGAACACGAGGAGCATGATGCCCGTCCTCCACTCGACCAAAAATCTGCGAGTCGTCGAACCGCCCACCGCCGCCAGGGAAGGCGTCGGCGTCTTCGAGTACACGGACCACTACACCGTCTTCCACTACGGCCGGATGCCGGACGCGATCCCCGGCAAGGGCGAGGCAGTGTGCCGAATGGCCGTCGCCAACTTCACGATGCTGGAGGCGGCCGGTGTGCGGACCCACTTCCGCCGTTTCATCGCCCCGAACCGGATCGAGTTCACCCTCGCGCGCCTCCCGGACCTCGACGCTGGCCACCTCACCGTGAGGCAAGGCAACTACCTCGTCCCGCTCCAGATCCTCTTCCGCAACGAACTGCCGCCAGGAAGCTCTGTCCACCGGAGACTGGCCGCCGGTGACCTGACCCCGGCCGATGTCGGCCTGCGCGAGGTCCCTGCGGTCGGCGAGAAGCTGGAGCGACCGCTCATCGAGTACGCGACCACCCGCGACGACGTCAACCGGTTCATCGCCCCCGGCGAGGCACAGCGCCTCGCCGGCTTGGATGACGTGCAGTTCTTGGCCATGTGCGAGACCACTCTCAAGGTCAACGAGGTGCTGAGCGCGCACGCGGCCAAGATCGGGCTGAGCCACGCTGACGGCAAGGTCGAGTACCTGCTGACGGGCGACCATGAGCTGCTGCTCGCCGACAGTCCCGGCACGCCGGACGAGAGCCGCCTGATGTTCAACGGCGTGCACTGCGGTAAGCAGGTCCTGCGGGACTGGTACGTCAGGTCCGGGCACGAGATCCCGGTCAGCAGGCTGATCGCGGAGGGCGTGCCGAGGACCGAGTGGCCGAAGCCGACGCCGCTCCCGCCCGCATTCGTGCCGGTGATGACGGACCTGTACCAGTCCCTGAGCGAGGCGTGGACGGGCGAGCAGCTGTGGAACGCGTCCGGCTTGGAGGCTGCCACCCGTGCCGTCACCGAGGTCATCCTCTCGTGACGGTGCATCAGGCAAGTTGGTACTCCGGCATGCTCATACGGGCATGCCGGGTACCGGCCTGCATCGGTACGGGCCGCGCGAGAACGGTGGAGACATGGGACTCCTGACCAAGGACCCCGCCTTCCAGGCGATGACCTTCGTGATCATCGACTTCGAGACAACGACGCCGACCGGCCACCCGCCCCAGCCGATCGAGGTTGCTGCTCGCGCCCTGCGGCACGAGGAGGGCGGCTGGGCGCAGAGGGGAACAAGCGCGTCCCTGATCCGGCCGCCCGACTTCGCTCCGGTGACGCCGGCCGACACCGCTCAGACCGGGCTGACGGCCGAGCAACTGCGGCAGGCTCCCACTCCCGCGGAGGCTCTGGGCGCGTTGGACAGGCGGTTCACCCCCGGCACCCCGTACCTGCTGGTGGCCCAGCACGCTGCCACCGAGGCCAACGTGATCTACACCCAACGCGAGCACTGCCCCGCGCTGGCCCGCGTCGACTTGCTCGACACGATCCCCCTGGCCAAGCACCTGGTCCCGGGGCTGGTGAACTACAAGCTCGACACCCTGCTCGCGCACTTCGCCATCCCGCAGCCGGCGGACCGCCACAGGGCTTTCGCCGACGTCGACGTCACCGCTCAACTGTTCCAGCGGCTGATCGCCCTCGCGCACGAGAGCGGGGATCTTAACGATCTTGCGGCTCTCGTGAAGACCGCGGGGCGCACGGCCAAGTGCAACCTGCCCGTTCAAAGCGGGCTCTTCGACCTGTGATGCCCGGAGTCGAAGACGCTGCCCGACAACTCCGAGAGTAGGAAGAGGGTGCGGATCTTGATGCCCGACGCACAACCGGACCGCGAGTTGGTCCCCTTCTGGTTCGACCCGCTGTGCCCCTGGGCGTGGATCACCTCGCGCTGGTTGCTGGAGGTTGAGCAACTGCGGCCCGTTCAGGCCGACTGGCGGATCATGTCGCTGTCCTACCTGAACCTCGTCCAGCGCGAGGGCAAGGGGCTCAGCGACGAGTACCGGGAGCTGATGACGAAGGCGTGGGGCCCGGTGCGGGTCTGCGCCGCAGCCGCCGCGCACGGCACCCCCGCCGTACTCGGAGACCTGTACACGGCCATCGGCACGCGGCTCCACAACCAGCGGCGCCGCGACGACCCCACGGTCATCACCGAGGCCCTGACGGAGGTTGGTCTCCCCGGGTCGCTTGCAGCAGCTGCCACCAGCACGGAGTTCGACCAGTTCATCAAGGACTCGCACCACGAGGCGTTCGACGAGGTCGGCCTTGACGTCGGGACGCCCGTCCTGCGCATCCGCGGCACGGCCTTGTTCGGCCCCGTCGTCACGCCGGCTCCCCGTGGTGCGGCTGCCGCACGACTCTGGGACGGCTTGGTCGCCGTCGCTGAGACGGACGGCTTCTTCGAGGTCAAGCGGAGCCGGGACCGCAAGCCGACCTTCGACTGAGCGCGGCCGACGCATCGCATCGACACCCGACCGAGTGAACCCGTGGTCGGCCAGCCAACCGGCGGGCCGACCACGGAGTGGTCAGCCGAGCCGAGCCGGCGTACTGACCGCCCGGCCGATGCGCTGCCCGACCAGACGCTCGGCCGTAGCGAGCGGGTACCAGGCCGCGCCCGTCACCTCGGACTCCTGGAGGGCACCCACGTCCACGTTCGCGCGAGCGGTCCTGAAAGCAAATCCGAGGTCAAGATGGTGGTGAGCCGGCTCGTCCTTCTCCGGCCGAGCCGGAACCTGCCCGTACTCGATGTAGACCGGCGTCTGCGACACGGGGAGCACATCAGCAGGGTCAAGCCCAGTCTCCTCCGTCAGCTCGCGCACTGCGGCAGTGAGCAGGTCGACGTCGGTGGGCTCAAGATGGCCGCCGGGCTGCAGGGTGATGCCGTACGCCAGATGCTCGATGAGCAAGATCTCGGCATCCTCCCGAACAAGGAGCGCGCCAACGGTCACGTGCATGGGAAAGCTCCGCCGCGAAGCGAAGTCCCGGCCCTCACCTAGAAGTCGCAAAGGTTCGGACAGCTGCTCGGCCTCGTCCGGGTAGCGCTCAAGGTAGGCATCGAGGGCGCTCACGATATCCGAGTCACTGATCGCCACGGCGCACCTCCACGCCATCCCGAGAGCAGGGCTCCCGGTGATTGATCAATCGGAAGCGAGCTACGAGCGCTAACACAGTCGACTCCCACAAGGTGCGTGGCTTACAAGGCGGTCCGCACTCTACAAGTCAACCCTGGGCCTAGACGCAGCAACGCGCCGTTGTCGGAGCCCGGCCCGGCACCCGCGAAGCCATAGGAACACGACGCCACACCTGTCAGCATCCCTACGGCATCGGTTCAGCCACCTGAGGCTCGGGTGCATCGTGTAGGTCTGGAGCTTCCGTCCTCGTGTACTTGGCGTACGGGGACTCCGCGGGCGGCGCGGCTGGCGCCGCTGCCTCTTCGGTGTCGGTGTTCTGACGGCTCCGGTCGGCTCGCCAAGTCAGTTCCTCCCGGAGGCCGGACGCCCGGCCGTCGGCGTTGCGCGCGGTGCGGCGTGCCTTGGTCGCCTCGGTTCGGAGGGCCTTGGCCGCCTCGGCGTCCTTGTCCTTGGCTCGTCGCAGCAGGGCGGCCTTCGTCTCCTGCGGCAGGTCGGCTTCGGTGAGCACGGCTTCGTGCTCACCGGCGGGTCCGGCCTGGGGCGCGACGACGCGGAGCCGCTCCTTCGCTCTCTCCAGCTCCTGTTCGGTCGTGTGGCGCGTGCGGACGAGGTCTTCGCGTTCTGTCTCGGCGGCGGTCCGCTGGTCACCGCGCAGGACGGGACGACCGAACCGTCCGGTGGCGGCCAACTGCTGCTCGATCCCGCCGATGCGGGCCTGGGTGCCGTGCAGCCGGGCGGTGTGTTCGGCGATGACCTGTTCCAGGTCGCGCACGTCGCGGATCGCCTCGGCGCGTTCGGCGACTTCTTCATGCCGGCGGCTGAGCGCGAGCACGTCGGGGCCCGTCCCGGCGGTCGCGCTCTGCTCGGCGCGGTCTGCGGCGGCCTCTGCCTTCTCAGCGGCCGTCCTGGTGGCACGTGCTGCTGCTGCGGCCTTGCGCGCGGCGTCGCGCAGGCCCTCGCTGGTGAGGTGGGCGTAGGGACGGGCGGCGGCCGGCTGCCGGGGTTCGGGGGCTGCGGGCGGCGTCGCAGCTCGGTTGGCGGCGCCGGTCGTCCGCCGGGGCCCGGGCTGCGGAGCGGTCTCCTCGATGTCGTCCTGCTCGACGGTGTCGCCGGTGCCGGGGGCGCGCGGGATCGGCAGGTCGGGGACGATGTGCCGGACGTGGGCGGGGACGGCGGCCGTCGGGAGTTCGGTGAGGATCATGCGTTCCTCGGTGCCGGTCTCGATCTCACGGATGAGGCCCGCGACCGCCCGGTCAAGCTGTTCCTGGTCGGTGAGCGCTTCGCCTGCGCGGGCGCGGTCGGCGTCGGTCTCGTAGACGGACAGCGGGAGGAAGAGGTGCGTCTCCTTCTTGTCGCGGCTCATCATCGTGTAGAGGGCGTTGGCCTGCGCTCCGGGACCGTAGACCAGGGCTTCCTGCACGCTGAGGCCCTGGCTCTTGTGGCCGGTGATGGCGTATCCGAGGCTGAGGCCGCCGTGGGCGATGTAGTCGGCGTCCACCCATTCGGCGACGTCGCGGTGGCCGTCCTCGGTCTTCGCCCTCCACTCGACCAGGACCCGGCGGTCCTCGTCCACCGCGACCACCAGTCCGCGGAGCCCGTTCAGGACGTCCTCGTGTGCTCCCCGGCTCCGCTTGCTGCGGTAGTCGTTGGACCGCAGGAGGACCTGGTCGCCTACGGACAGGGCGAGTTCACCGCCGCCGGCCAGGGCGAAGAGGTGTTCCGGGCCGGTGAGAGCGCCGCTGGCCTTTCGCAGGGCTCGGGCCCCGACGTTGAGTTCCTCCACGATCTCGTTGGTGGCCGCGAGCATGAGCAGCTGCTGCACGGCGGTGTGGTCGTCGGTGTGCGCGGCGCGCTTGTCGGCCCAGACGGTGAGCATCGCGGCGAGCGCCTCGTCCTTGTCGGCGAGGGCGTGCACGCGGCCGGTCCCGGCGAAGGTGCGGAGCGCGTCCGTACGGTTGTCGTCGCGCCACAGGGCGAGCGCCCGGCGCTCGATCGTGTCCCGTTGCCGGAAGTTCTCCGTGAGGCTGAGCCCGCCCACGATCTTGTGGATGGCGGCGAAGGACCCGCCGATGCCCGGCGAGTGCAGCTGCTTGGGGTCACCGACGGCGACGATCTTTGTGCCGGTCGTGGCGGCGTGGGCCAGCAGTTCGGCGATGTCGCGGTCATCGCACATCGCGGCCTCGTCCACGACCAGCACGTCAACGCCGGTGAGGCCGGGGCCGCCGGTGCGGATACCGGTGAGCCAGGAGGCGAGAGTGCGGGAGGTGATGCCCGCTTCGGCCTTGAGGTTCGCGCAGGCGACGGCGGCGGTGCTGGCCCCGGCGATGACGAGTCCGTTGGCCTCCCACGCGACTCTCGCGGTGTTCATGATGGTGGTCTTGCCCGCGCCTGCGATGCCTTCGACGCCGTCGATGCCGTGGCCTGCGGTCAGCAGCCGTTCGAGGACGGCGCGCTGTTCGGCGGAGAACTCGAACTCGCCGCCGTGCTGGGCTTCGACGGCGGACAGAGTCATGGCGACGGTGTCGCCGGTGACGACGGCTGCCTGCTCGTTCAGGCGGTTGGTGGTCTCGCTCGCGATGAGCGCTTCGGCAGCGACCACGTCGGCCGTGGTGTAGCGGTCGGCGTGGGTGAAGTGCTGGGCGCCCTTCGGCTTCAACTTGACCGCGTACCCGGCGTGCAGCAGGACGGAGGTGGTGAGCTGCTCGGCTTCGTCCGCGTCGGCGACGCCGTACGGGAGGGCGTCCAGGACGGCGGCGATGGCGGCGGCGTGGGTGAAGTCCTTGCTGTGGCTGGTCAAGCCGGTCTTGGGGTCGAAGACCTGGGCGCACAGCTGGTCCAGGTCCGGGTTCTGGCCCGTCCGGTCCTGTTCGATGGCGCTGGCCGTGATGGCCTCGGGGTCGTCACCGGTGGCGCGGCCCTCGGCCTGCCAGTAGGCGCGCAGGACGTCGTCCTCGACTCCAGCTGCTTCGCCGTTCTTCGCGGCCTTGGACGCGGCGGAGGCGGCGGTGCGCTCGCGGGTGGTGGCGCTGTCGTAGTCGATGCCCAACTTGCTGAGCAGGTCCCGCACCTGGCTGTCGCGCTTGCTGAACAGGCGGATGGTCGCTTCGGGGATCGCCGCGATCTCCCACGCGCCGGTCCGCTCCTCCCGACGGAAGCTGATGCCGAAGGTGTCGGTCAGCTCGCGGCGGATGCGGGCGTTCATGAGGGACTGCGTCGCGCGGGCGTGCCGGTGCAGGTCACGGCCCCCGCCGGCCACGGTGGACCACTGGCCGTCCTCGGTGCTCTTGACCATGTTGGCCAGGGTGAAGTGCAGGTGGAAGTGGGGGTCGCCGAACGGGGCGCCGTCCACGGGCCGGGCGGCGCGGTGCACCATCATCCACCCAGAGAAGCCGCTGGTGGGCACGGTCTCGGCCTCGGCGCCGTCACCATGCCGACCGCGCATCGCGTAGGCGGTCCACCGTTCCAGCGCGCTGATGGACTCGCGGCCGGCTGCGGTGTAGATGCCCTCGACCTGGGCGGCGATCTCCTCGGGCGCGTAGGCGAGGAACGCGGACTTGGACTTGGCGAGGTCGAGGGTGACGTCCGCGCCGAACCGGCCGACCTGCACCCGCCCTTCGAGCAGGGCGGCCCTGATCTCCTCGGCGTCCCACACCTCTTCGGGTGCGAGCCCGGCGGCCTTGGCCATGGCGACGGCTTCGCGGACGTCCATGGGCAGGTCGCGGAGGCGGCGGCGGCCTTCGCCCGCGGTCTGGGTGTACCGGCGCTGCATGGAGGCGGCGGTGAACAGGTCGGCGGGCTGCTGCCCGGTCTCGGCGGCCCGGGCCTGGACGGCACGCAGGAGCGGGCGGGCGTCCAGGCGGCCACCGGCTTCGGCGGCCATGGCCTTCTGCAAGGCGTCTTCGCCGTAGAGGTCGACGGCGTCGACTCCGACCGCACCGGCGAGCTTGAGCAGGGTGGAGGCCGGGACGCGGTGGGATTCGCCGAACCGCTGGAGCTGGTTCTCCATCCTGCGGAAGGCGTCTTTCTTCCGCTCGGAGTCCAGCAGGCTGGCGGGGGTGAGACCTCGTTCGGCGGCGGTGCGGCGGATGGCGCGGACCAGCGGGGCGGCGGGCAGCTTCGCGGCGGGGGCGATGGCGAGCTTGGGTTCCACGAGGGTCTTGCCGGTGTTTGGGTCCTCGCCGTGCATGAGCCTGCGGGCGGCGTTGAAGTCCGCGGGGGCGAGGATGCTGCCGGGGGTGATGCCGAATTCGTTGAGGCCGCCGCCGATCCACACGAGGGGCCGTTCGCTGGCGTCAAGGTGGTAGTCCACCTGTCCGTCGGCGGCCGGGCGCGGGAGGTCTTGGTCGTCGTACAGGTCGCGGGCGTTGAGGCCGGCGGCGGCGGCGAGCTCGACGGCGTCGAAGCCGGTGAACCTCGGGTTCTGCGCGTTCCGCAGTTGGGTGCGGGCCCGGAAGAACGCCTTCTTGGCCTCGGTGGTGCCGAGCAGTGCGGCGACGGTGGTCCCAGCCGCCTCGGCCCTGGCCTCGATGGCGGCGATGAGCGGCGCGGCGTCGACCAGCACCGGCTTCCCGCAGCCGTGGCCGCCGGTGAGGCGGTACTCAATCTGCTCGTCGGAGGGGCCGATCATGGTCACCCAAGCCATCGGCCCGCTCACCCCCCGTGCTCTTCCGGTCAGATCCGGTCATCTTTGAGGATTGTATCGTCACGAAGTGACGATACCTTGGTCCTCAAAATTCAAGATCATGATCAGCTTGGGGAAGGTCGGGCACTCGTGGGGGCCTGGTCGCTGCTGCGGATCGGGCTCGGTCGAGGCCGGGGTGCTGTCGGACTGTTACCTCGGGAGCGGGTCCGGGGTGCTGGGATTTCGTGCTCGGTGAGGCGGTGTGCGTAGGGAGGCGGCGGCGGAATCCTGCGGGCGGTCGGGCTTCGCGGGCTCTGACGCGGTGGGCGGCTCCGGAGTGACGGGGAGGGTCGGAGCGGCGGGGCCGGTTCGGCGCTCCGGGCACGGGCGGTCGGCCTGGGCCGGAGGGCCGGGTCCGACCCCGCCGGAGGAGCGGGTCCGGCGGGTCTGCGGAGCCGCCCGGGGATACGGGAAGGTCCCCCGCTCCATCGGCTGGAGCGGGGGACCTTCCGGTGCCACCGGGTGGGCAGGGGCCGGCTGAACTAGGTCAGCGGCCACTCGCCGGGCGGTACGGGTGCCTGGCGTTGGGCTTCGCGCACGGCCTCGTCGGTGCCGCACGTGGTGCAGATCGGGACGTCCCGGCCGGTGGTCACCCGGGAGGTGGCGGGCCGTTCGCCGAGCGGGCCGCCGCAGCGCGGACAGCGGGGGTCGGTCAAGGTCAGTCCTCCTCGGGGTTGTTCCGGGCCGACTTGAGGATGTTGTTCCAGGTCGGCCGGGAGTAGGGCTTCGCCCCTTGCTCCTGGAGCAGGGGGATCAGCTCGGCGTTCGTGGCCTTGGGGTTGGCGGCGAGGGCCTGCCGGGCAAGGGTGAGTCGTTCGTCCCCCTGGTACGGGTAGGCCACCCGGGAGCCGGTGCCGGTGGGGCGTCCGCCGGCGTGGCCGCGGCCCTTGCGGTCGGCGAGGTACTGCCACAGCCGCCAGCGCTTCCACTTCGGGCGGCGGCGGGTGGGCAGCTCGTCCCAGTCGTCGGGGTCGGGCCAGCCCTCCGGCGGGTTCTTGACGTAGTGGGAGACGGTGGTGGAGTCGGCGAACCCGCAGATCTTCGCGGCTTCGGCCGGGGACACCAGTTCCTCCGGGTCGCCGTCCAGCTTCGGCGCGTTGGTGGTGTTCGCGGCGGCGCGGCTGCGCTGGAGCTCGTGGTGCCACGTCGCCCACTCGACGCCGTCCCAGTGCATGACGCCGTCGATGATCTCGGCGGCCGGGTGCCCGTTGCTCTCCCTGTTCACCCAGAGGTTCTGGAGGGTGGATTCGCTGAGGCCGTGGACCCTGCGCAGGTCCGTGCGTGAGTAGCGCGTGCGGCCGGTCTTGGCGGGCACGGTCGCCTCCTGTTGGTGGTCGCGGTCGGTCGGGGTGGTCACTGGGTATCGTCCGGCTCGGGGACGGGCGTCCAGGTGCGGCTGCCGGTGGGTTCGAGCCGGGTGAGGGTGGCTATCTCTGCCAGGGGGACGGCGGCGGCCCAGTCGTCGTGGGCGGGGTGGCCCACGGGGAGGTTGAGCACGAGGTGCCGGCCGGTGCGGGGGAAGTCCTCCACGAGGACGTAGCTGTCGGTGGCCTTGGCGCCGATGCTGTTACCGCTCCTGAGCTGGACGGTGTCCCCCGGCTGGGGACAGTCGGCGTGCCGATCGCATAGCATGGTGTGGTTCTTTCTGGTGAGAGAACACCCGGACGGCCAGCGCCGTGTTGCCCATGTGCGCTGGCCGTCCTTTGTTGTCTTGGTGGCGCGGGTGCCGGTTCGGCACCCGCCGGGGCGAAGGTTGCCCGCTCCGCCGACGGCGGAGTAATTGAACCATCTTTGACCTGAGACGGCGGGGCTCTGGCCCGGGGTGCGGCGCTCACCAGAACAGGGCTTCCTGGTTGGTGGGGCCGGGGCCCGGGGCGGCGGGCGGCCGGGGAACGCGGAGTTCGTAGCGGGGGCGTCCGTTGTGCGGGGGTGCGTGCTCCTCGCGGTGGTGACGGCTCCACGCCACCAGCGGGGCACCCTGGTCCAGCCACCCGGGCGGGTAGCGGGAGGTCAGCTGTGCCCACCGTGCCCGGTCGCGCGGGAGTGCCCACCGGTCCGTGGTGGTGGCGAGGGGCGGCAGCTCGCGCCACTCGGGGAAGGCGTGGTCGTGCGCCTCCTCCACGGCCGGGTTGTCGCCGTCGCCGTACCCGTCGCCCTGGTGGACGGGGCCCTCCCATCCGCAGGCCAGGCACCCGCCCCGGAACTCCTCCGTCTCCCGGCGGCCGGTCCGGCGGCTGCGGGTGAGCAGTGTCGGGGTGTGGTGCTCGGGCGGGTCGAGTTCGTGTCCGAGGTCGCTGTACTCGCCGCCGGGGTGGCCGTGGCGGATGTGCCACGTCCGCGGGGCGCTGTCCGTGGGTTCCCCCGTCCGCCCGTTGCGCACCCGCCAGTAGTGCGTCTGCCGCGCCCGGGCCCCGGCCGGCTCGGTGAGGGTCGTGGTCACGGCCGACCGTCCGGGGTGGCGGCGAGCACTTCGCGCAGGGGGTCGGCGAGTGCGGCCTGCTCTGCCGGGGAGCTCTGGAAGCGCGGGCCGTAGGCGCGGCGGATCGCGCGGCGGGCGTCCTGGTGGCGGCTGAGGCCGGGGTCGTACGGCGACCGGTCGAGTACCTCGTAGCCGTACCGGGTGAGCACGTCGGCGATGAGCGCGCGGACCTGCACGGGGTCGAGGGTGCGGAGGTCGGTCTCCGCCGGGGCCGCGAGGAGTACGCGGATCAGGTCGGTCGCGCTGAGCCGGGGCTGGAGGGGTATCCCGATTCGGTGGACGCCGTCCTTGCTCGGGGTGGCGGCTCCTCGTCGGCCGGGGGCCCCGGTGGTGCTGCGGAGTGTGGTCGTCTGGTCCATCGTGCTGGCTCTCGGAGAGTCGGGGGCGGGGCAGGCCCGGTCAGAACAGGGTGTCGGCGCGGACGGCGGCTTCGCGGAAGGCGCGGGCGGCGTCGGCGGCGGTGCGGCCGGGCTCGGCGCTCCACCGGTCGATGACGTCCCGGTGCTGGTCCTTCGCTGCTGCGGGGTCGGCGGCTTCCGCGGGGCGGCCGGTGAGGGTTTCGGCGAGCAGGGCGAACGCCTCGTCCCGGGCCTGGTGGATGCGGGCCCAGTCGTAGGTGCGGCCTGCGGCTCCACGTCCTTGTCCGGCGGCGACTTCGAGGGCGCCGCGCGGCCAGCACGGCAGGAGGGCGGTACGGCCGGGGCCGGCGAACAGGCGCGGGCCCTGGTGGATGCCGACGTGCTCGATGTGGTGCGCGGCCCACTCCAGGATGGCGGCCGGGTTGTCGGCGATGACGATGCTCTCGGGGGTGTAGCGGATCAGCATGGTGGTGCCCGTCTCGGTGGTGCCCGGGGGCGGCGCCGCCGCCCCCGGGTTGGTCGGTCTACTGCTGGTAGGCGGGGATCAGTTCGCGGACGCGGTCCGGGCCGACGCATCCGCCCTCGTGGCGGTGGAGGCTGGGCAGTCCGCCGTTCCTCCCGCGCAGGTGGCTCCAGAACTTCGGCCCCACCCACCCGCACAGCTCGCAGAGCAGGACCCAGTGGTTGTCACTGCCGGGGAACCCGGTGAGGACCGCCCGCCACCGGAGGTTCGCGAGTCCGGCGAACGCGGTCTCGGCGCTCTTGGTGTTGCGGTCGCTGACGGGCATCCGCGGGTGCAGCAGCGGCACGGGGCCGGTCAGCGGCCGGAGCACTTCGGCGCGGATCTGGCCCAGGGGGACGGCGGTGATCCGACCGGCGGCGTACTCCTGCGTGAGGTGGACGGCCGCCTTCTCGATGCCGGGGACGCCGACCTTGGGGCGGCCGATGTTGCGCTCCCCCGCGCTGGTCACGACCCACCAGTCCCGGTTCCACCGGTAGGCGTGCCCGATGACCAGGTCCGGCCCGATGATCACGGGGTACCGGGATTCGAGATCGGGGGTGCCGACGCGGAAGGGCATGGCGGTGAGGACGACGGTTCGTTCGAGGTTCTGGGTGGTCATGGTGGGGCCCTGTTCTGGTGAGAGGGGGCCCGCCCCGGGGCGCTCGGCCGCCGGGGCGGGTACGGCGGTCCTACGCGGCCTGGGCGGGTGCGGCGGGCTGCATCTCGTCGGCGCTCTTGCGGCCCGCGACGTCGTCGTAGGGGGCGGTGGAGGTCCAGCCGTCGTAACCGTCGTCGGTGGCGCGGACGATGGTCTTGCCGGTGCCGTTGAAGATGTGCCGGATGGTGAGCGACTTCGGGTTGACGCGCAGGACCTCGTACCAGGTGCCTCGGTGGAGTGCGAAGTCACCGCGCTTGAAGTCGGCCTTCGTCCACACCTTGAAGCCCTTGGCCTCGGCGTCCTTGATGACCTGTTCCCAGAGCTCGATTTCCTCGGTCAGCTCCTCGTGCTCGATGGTCAGCTCCGGGTTGTCCGGGTTGCGGCGGTACCCCTTCGCCGACTCGCCGCGCTGCCACTTCTCGACCGCTCGCAGGTCGGCCCGCAGCTTGTCCAGGCGCCGGAGGGTGCGGCCGGGGTCCTTGCGGAACCGCTCGTAGTTGGCGGCGGCCTTCTGCCGGTCGGCCCAGTGCTGGGCGCGGTCGCCTTCGCTGATGCTCTTGCGCATCGACGTGTCCATGCGCTCGCGGTCGCGGCGGGCGCGGCCCTCCGAATGGTGACCGACAAGGATCGGCTGGCCGAACTCGAACCGCTCCGATATCGCGTGGGCCGACTTCCACGCAGCTGTGGAGTTCCGGGCTGCATTGTCGGCGTACCCGCCGAAGCGGTCGGCGCGGTCGGCGGCGCGCTCCTCCCGGTCCTGCTCGGCCTCGGCGAAGCTCCGGCGGTCGGCGTTGTCGACGGTCAGCGTGGCGTCGAGGCCGGCGTCCCGCAGCCGCTGGGCGAGGAGTTCGAGGTTGGGGGTGTAGGCGGCGCGGTCACGGCTGTGCGGGAGGTACCAGCAGTCGAGGTTCCTGCTCCAGCGGAAGCCCTGGCGCAGGGTGCGGCCGTACTCGCGGAGTTTCAGGATCTCGGCCGATCCGTCGCCCCGCGCGCTGCCGTTGACCAGGGTGCCTTCCCGGCGGGTGTGGGTGATCTCGATGGTCATCGAACTGGTCTTTTCTGGTGAGAGTCTTTGGTCCGCCCGGAGGGCGGACGGGGTGCTGGAAGCGGTGAGCACCACCGGGGGCGGGCCGTGAGGGACGAGCGGTCCGCCGCCGTCGCGCCCCGCGCGACGGCAGGGGCAGCCGCGCCCCCGCGGGGCGCGTCCTTCGCGGTCCGGTGCCCGCCGTCGGTCGGCGGAGCCGCTAGGCGGAGTCGGCCGGCGGCGGTGAACGCACCGGACCGTGCCTGCTGCCGCCCCGAAGGGGTGTCCGCTCGGGTGTGGGGGCCCGCCGGTCCGGAGGTGTTGCCCTCCCCCGGACCGGCGGGGCCTTCGTCAGCTGCGGCGGGTGGCCGGGGCGGCTTCGATCCGCTCGCGGACCGCTCGGTTCACGGCGGCGATGAGGTCGTCCCCGTCGCTGTAGGCGAACCGGCCCAGCGGCAAGCTGGTGGCGATGTCGCAGAACGCGCCCGGGTCCATGGTGGTCAGCGTGTCGTCAAGCGGCGTCAGCTCGTGGGGGAACATCGCCTGGACGCTGTCCCCGGGCGTCGGGATACCGGTGGTGAAGTACCAGACCAGGACCGTGATGGCCGTGTCGGCGAACTCGGGGCCGCCGAAGGGGCCGACGACGATGGCCGGGCGGGGGTCGAGCTGGTGGCCCCGGAACCAGGGTGAGGCGGTCACGAGGGTGGCGGTGGGGAAGTCCTGGACGGTGGGGGCCTTGGTGGTGTTGAGCATGTCGTGTCCTGTCTGGTGAGAGGTTCCGCCGGGGCCGGTGGGCCCCGGCGGGGGTGTCGGTCGGGGGTGTTGCCCTCCCCCTTCCGACATCATTAATTAAACCATGTTTCTAGGTCTGGGTCAACCGACGGGGGCGAGTTCGCGGCGGCGCTCGGCGGCGGCGGTGACGGCCCGCGCGACGAGGCGGCCCGCCTCGATGGCCCGGACGGCGGACTCGTGCACGGGGGGCTTCTTGTCCTGGGTGATGATGCCCGCGAGCGGGGGCATGACGGCCGGGCCGGGGGCGATTCCGAGGATCAGGGCGGCGACGTGGGCGGCTGAGGCGACCTCGGCCGCGTGCTGGCCGGGGAGCGGGGCGTCCGTCTCAGGGAGGCGTCGCCAGGCGTGGCCGTACAGCAGGATGCGGGCGGCGTTGTCGGGGGTCTCGCGGGTGAAGTCGTAGCCTCCGGCCTGCTCGGGGTCCTCGTGGTACCAGTCGCGGTACTGGGTGAGCAGGATGTCCCGGGCGGCCTCGGCGGCGAGCGGGGCGGCGGCGGGCATCTCGTAGGCGTCGCCGTCGGTCTGGCTGATGTCGAACACCGGACCGGCCTTGTAGCCGGAGACCCTGCGGCCCTCCCCCTGCGCGGCAGCGTCGGCGGCGGCTTCCCGGGGCCCGGCCTCGGGGGCGGCCTGGGCGTCGTCGGTCCGCCGCCGGATCGGGGTCCAGATGCGGAGGGAGGTGGAGCCCTTGGCCGGGAAGCGTCCGGCCTTGCGCCAGTCACCGGAGCTGAGTACGCGGGTCGCATTGGGGTGCTGGGCGGCGATGGCGATGCAGTTGACGGGACTGCGGTCGTCCAGGGTCGCGGCGGTGCGCATGACGGCGGCCCAGAAACCTTCGTCGGTGACCATCGCGCCGTACGCGCGGTCCATCACGCCTTCGAGCTCACCGCGCATCTGGGCACTGTAGGCGCGGCGCTCATCGTCGGTCATCTTCGGCTTGCTGGGCATTTCCTGGTCTCCCTGGTGAGAAATTTCGGCCCCCGGCCGGCTGGCCGGTGGTGTCGGTCGGGGGTGTTGCCCTCCCCCTTCCGACATCACTAATTAAACCATGTTCTGAGGTGTTCGGCAAGCCTTTACATCCAATACAGCCCCTCTTTGTGGCACGCGGCCCGGTATGCCGAAATAATCTCGTCCTCGATTTCCGTCCAGTGCTGGAGGATGTCCGGGGCGGTTTTCTGCGGACTGGCCTCGCGGCTGGCCCTGCGCCATTCGATGGCGATTTTGAGCGTGCGGAGCTGGGAGCGGGTGAGGTACCACGATCCGGAATCGGGGAGTTCTCCGCTGTAGGCCATCGCTAGCGCGTTGTTGATGTGTTCGGTGCCGGACCACACGTTGTGTCCGGGCCGGACGGCAAGAGCCCTTCTGAGGGTGCATCGAAGGTGCGGGGCCTGGACGGTCCATTGCGGGCGGATGGCGAATAGGTCGGCGCTCATGGCGGCTTCTCCGGGGCGGGGATGGGGCGGCGCGCTCCGGGAGCGCGCCGCCGGAATTCTTGGGGGATCAGAGGTCGAATTCGTCGGCGTTCTGGCCGCGCTCGTCCTCGGGCGTCTGGATGTGGGGCAGGAATCGGCTGACGGCGAATACGACGGCCTCGGCGATGATCAGGGGCGCATCCTGGAGAACGATGTTCACCGCGCCCGACTCCAGTCCGATTCGGACTTCTCCGGGCTCAAGGTTCAAGTGGATGTAGGCGCTCGTCCCGTCGATCCGGGTTCGGGCCCCGGGGAGCCGGGCGGCGATTTCGCGGGCGGCGTCCTCGGTCTGGCGGCGCATCGCGGCCTGTTCGCGGTTGTGGTCCTTCACGCGCTGGTGAACGGTGCGGTGCGCAGGGATGAGGCGTTCCGAGATCAGGGCCGCGATCCGCGCGGGGTCTTCGCCCTTGGCGACGCGGACGCTGTCGCGCTCGCCGGTGCGGAACGGGTAGTCGGTGGCGGGGAACGCGCCCCGGGCGTGGAGGTGTCCGGGGTCGTCGTAGCGCTCGGAGAGGTGGAGCTGTCGGCCGTCGGGGTGGGTGAGGTTGGCGGCGTGGGCCAGTTCCTGGACGCCGTGGAGTGCCTGCTGCGGTCGCCAGTCCTCGCCGAGTGCGAGGGCGATCGGGTGGACGAGGTCTGCGACGGTGGGCGACCACTGGGTCACTGCGTTCTCCTGGTGAGAGTGGGTGCCGGGGGCTGGTCAGCCCTCCGGAGGCCGGCGGGGTGTTGCCCTCCCCTTCCGACATGATTAATTAAACCATGTTCTGAGGGGTGGGTCAAGCCAGAGAACCGC
>NZ_JBSFNM010000048.1:0-70149 GCF_053587085.1 Kitasatospora sp. NPDC003701 | reverse complement strand
ACCTGAGCCGCGACGAAGCCCAGCAGCGGGCCAGCATCCTGGCCGTGGACAGCTACCAGGTCCGGCTGGACGTGACCTCGGCCCCCGACCCCCGAAGCCGACTCCTGGGTGACGCGGTGGGGCGTACCCGGGGTCTAGCCTTCCGGGCATGACGCCGCGTACACCTCAGTCGCCGCGGGCGCGCCCCGGCCCGTCGTGGGAGGAGCCGCCCGTGTCGCTGGGGCATTCCGGGCCGTCGTCCCAGGAGCCGTCCGTGTCGGGGGAGCACCCCGCGTCGGAGGAGCTGCCCGGCGCCGGCGGGCGTGCCGTGCCCGCGCACGGGCTCGTGACGCCTGCGGACGGGCAGGCCGAGCCCTGGCGCCCGCCGTGGGTACGGGCCGCGAAGGCGGGCTGGCCGGTGGCCGCGGCGCTGGTCATCGCGGCGGTCCAGGTGGTGGGGTCCACGGCGGCCGCGCAGCACCAGAGCGGGCGGGTCCCGCTGGACGCGTTCGGCTACCTGCTGTTGCTGCTCGGGCCGGCCCTGCTGGTGCTGCGCCGCCGGTGGCCGGTGGCGGCGGTGGCGGGCAGTTCGGCCGTCACCGCGTTGTACCTGTTCGCCGGGTATCCGTACGGGCCGGTCTTCGTCAGCTGGGTGATCGCCTGCTGCGTGGCGGTCGCCTCCGGCCACCGGCGGGCCGCCTGGGCCGGCCTCGGCGGGGTCTACCTCGCCCATGTGCTGATCACCTTCGTGGTGCCGACCGGCTGGCTGCGCACGGCGCCGCCGACGATCGCGTGGTGGCAGGAGCTGGGGCTGGTGGCCTGGCTGCTGCTGGTGCTGTCGGTCGCGGAGATCGTACGGTTCCGGCGGGAGCAGATCGCCGCCCACCGGGAGTACCGCCAGCAGCAGGAGCAGCGCCGGGCGGACGAGGAGCGGCTGCGGATGGCACGGGAGTTGCACGACATCCTGGCGCACAGCCTGTCGCTGATCACCGTCCAGGCCGGGGTCGCGCTCGAACTGATCGACAGCAGGCCGGAGCAGGCCCGGACGGCGCTGGCGACGATCAAGGCGACCAGCAAGGAGGCCCTCGGCGAGGTCCGCCAGGTGCTCGGGACGCTGCGCGGACCGGGAGCGGCGGCGCCGCGCGGCCCGGCGCCCGGGCTGGCCCGGCTCGACGAGCTGACCGAGCAGGCGCAGCGGGTCGGGCTGGCGGTGGAGGTGCGCGAGACGGGTGGGCGGCGAACGCCGGCCGCCGGCGTCGACCTGACGGCCTTCCGGATCGTCCAGGAGGCGTTGACCAATGTGATCCGGCACTCGGTCGCCCGGCAGGCGACCGTCGGCCTGGACTGGACGGATCCGGCCGCCCTGGTCGTCACGGTCGACGACCCGGGCCCGGCCGCCACCGGCGACGCGGGTGGCACCGGCAGCGGGCTGACCGGGATGCGGGAGCGGGTCGCCGCGTTCGGCGGGACCATCACGGCGGGGCCGCTGGCGGGCGGCGGATTCCGGGTCCGGGCGACGCTGCCCACGACCGGGGCGGAGGACGAGTGATCAGGGTCCTGCTGGCGGACGACCAGCTGCTGGTGCGGGCGGGCTTCCGGGCGCTGCTCGACCAGCAGGACGACCTCACCGTGGTCGGTGAGGCGGACGACGGCGAGGCTGCCGTCCGCCTCACCCGCGAACTGCGCCCGGACGTCGTCCTGATGGACATCCGGATGCCCCGGACGGACGGGCTGGAGGCGACCCGCCGGATCGCCGCGGATCCGGCCCTGGGCGAGGTGCGGGTGGTCGTCCTGACGACTTTCGAGCTGGACGAGTACGTCTTCGAGGCGCTGCGCTCGGGGGCGGCCGGCTTCCTGGTCAAGGACACCGAGCCGGCCGAGCTGTTGCGTGCCGTCCGGGTCGCGGCGGCGGGACGCGCTGCTCTCACCGGGGGTGACGCGCCGTCTGATCGGCGAGTTCGCCGCCCGCTCCAAGGCGCCGGAGCAGACCCCGGCGGGGCTCTCGGACATCTCGGCGCTCACCGAGCGGGAGCGGGAGGTGCTGGCTCTGGTGGGCATGGGGCTCTCCAACGAGGACATCGCCCGCCGCCTGGTGGTCAGCCCGCTGACCGCGAAGACGCACGTCAGCCGGGCCATGGTGAAGCTCGGTGTGCGGGACCGGGCCCAACTCGTCGTGTTCGCCTATGAGTCGGGGCTGGTCCGGCCCGGCTGGCTGGGCTGAGGCCCGCGCGCGTGCAGGGAGGCCTCGGTATGGCGTGCCCGGTGTTCGGCGCGTACTTCCCGGGCGCTGCTCCGGGGCCGGCCGTACTCCCGCGGGAGTAGCCCAACGGCCGCTCGGCGGAGGACGCGCGAGCAGGCCACCCGGCGGGAGGCTCAAGGTGTTTCGGGGCGAACCCCGAAGCGGCTGAAGCCCACCGCCGAGGAGATGAACCACCATGTACACACTGCTGGCCGACCATGACGGGCATTGGCCCGGTCCCTGGATCCTGCTGATCCCGCTGGCCTGGGCCGCCGTGGTGTTCCTTGTGATCGTCGTCCTGCGCCGGACGGTCTGGCGCAGGGGCTGCGGAGCCGGGGCGGACCATCCGCTGGCCGTCCTGGGCCGCCGCTACGCCGAGGGCGACATCGACGCGGAGGAGTACCGCGACAAGCGGGCCGTCCTCACCGAGACGCGGCGCGAGCAGGGTCGAGGGGGCGCGGGAAAGTGAGCACGCTCGACGTCGTACGCGACACCGCCGCCCGGGTCGTCGACGCCGTGAAGGTCTACGGCGTCGGCGACACCGTGGTCCGGGCGCTGGACCACGTCACGGTCGACTTCCCGGCCGGGGGGTTCACCGCGATCATGGGGCCGTCCGGTTCGGGCAAGTCCACCCTGATGCACTGTGCGGCGGGTCTCGACACCCTCACCGCCGGCCGGGCCTACATCGGCGGCACCGAGCTCGGCCCGCTCGGCGACCGGCGCCTCACCCTGCTGCGCCGGGAGCGGATCGGCTTCGTGTTCCAGGCGTTCAACCTGGTGCCCACGCTGACCGTCCGGGAGAACATCACCCTCCCGCTCGACCTGGCCGGCGCCGCGCCCGACCGGGCCTGGCTGGACGCGCTGATCGACGTCGTCGGCCTCGGCGACCGGCTGCACCACCGTCCGAGCGAGCTCTCCGGCGGCCAGCAGCAGCGCGTCGCGGTGGCCCGGGCGCTCGCCGGACGGCCGCAGGTGGTCTTCGCCGACGAGCCCACGGGCAACCTCGACTCCCGCACCGGCGGCGAGGTGCTCGGCCTGCTGCGCCGTGCCGTCGACGAGATGGGGCAGGCCGTGGTCATGGTCACCCACGACCCGATGGCGGCCGGGTACGCCGACCAGGCCCTGTTCCTGGCCGACGGCCGGCTGGTGGACCGGATGGAGCAGCCGACCGCAGGTCGGGTGCTGGACCGGATGAAGGCCTTCGAACGGGGGCGGTCATGAACTCCGCGACCGCCGCCGCCCGGCTCAGCCTGCGCTCGCTCGGAGCGCACAAACGGCGCCTGGCCGGCACCTTCCTCTCGATCCTGCTCGGGGTCGCCTTCCTGGCCGGGACGATGGTGCTCGGCGACACCCTGCGCTCCAACTTCGACACCCTGTTCGCCGACGCAAACGCCGGTACCGACGTGGTGGTCCGCAGCGCCGACGTGCTGGACTCCCCGGGCACGCCCGGCGGCGTGCGGGCGCCCGTCGACACGGCGCTCACCGAGCGGCTGCGGGCCGTCCCCGGGGTGGCCGCCGCCGAGGCGTCCGTCCAGGGCGCCGGCCAGCTGGTCGGCAGCGACGGCAAACCGGTCGGCGGGCAGGGGCCGCCGACCCTCGCCGGCAACTGGCTCACCGACGGCCGGCTCAACCCGTACCGGCTCGCCGAGGGGCGCGCGCCGCAGGCGCCCGGCGAGGCCGTGGTCAACCGCGGCGCGGCGAAGGCCGGCGGGCTGCACGTCGGCTCCACCACCGTGCTGCGCACCCCCGACCCGGTGGCCGTCACCGTCGTCGGTATCGCCACCTTCGGGGACAGTGCGGACGGGATGGGGCCGAGCACCTTCACCGCGTTGACCCTCGGGGACGCCGAGCGGTACCTCACGCCCAAGGGCACCGGCCAGGCCGGCTCGATCCAGATCCGGGCGGTGGACGGGATCTCCCAGCAGGAGCTGGTGAAGAGGGTCGCCCCGGAGCTGCCGAACGGAGTGGAGGCGATCACCGGCTCGGCGGCCACCCAGGAGAGCACCGCGATGGTGTCGGGGCGGTTCCTGACCATGTTCACCACGCTGCTGCTGGTCTTCGCCGGGATCGCGCTGCTGGTCGCGACTTTCACCATCCACAACACCTTCGCGATCGTGGTTGCGCAGCGGACCAGGGAGAACGCCCTGCTGCGGGCGCTCGGTGCGGTGCGCGGCCAGGTACTCGGGGCGACGCTGGCGGAGGCGCTGGCCGTCGGCGCGCTGGCCTCGCTCGGCGGGCTGCTCGCCGGGATCGGCGTGGCTGCCGGGCTCAAGGCACTGTTCTCGGCGCTCGGTTTCTCGCTGCCGACGGGCGGGATGGTGATCAGTGCGGCCGCGGTCGTGTTGCCGCTGCTCGTCGGCACGTTGGTCGCGGTGGGCTCGGCGCTGCTGCCGGCCGTCCGGGCCGGGCGCACCGCGCCGCTGGCGGCGCTGCGCGAGACCGGGGTGGACCGGGCCGCCGTGGGGCGGTCCGGCAGGGCCCGGGTGGTGCTCGGCGGGCTGCTGGTCGCGGCGGGCGTCCCGGTCACCGTCCTCGGCGCGACGGACGGGCCGTCGGTCATGCTGACCGCCGGGGGTGCGTTGGCCGTTCTGGCCGGCGTGGTGGTGCTCGGTCCCGTCGCCGCCGCCCTGGCCGTCCGGGTGCTGGGCGCACCGCTGTCCCGGCTGCGGGGAGTGTCCGGCACGCTGGCCCGCCGCAACGCGGCCCGCAATCCGCGCCGCACGGCGGCCACGGCGAGCGCCCTGATGATCGGCGTCGCCGTGGTCACGCTGTTCACGGTGTTCGGCGCCTCCGTGAAGGCCACCCTGGATTCCACGGTGAACTCGTCCTTCGCCGGGGATCTCGCCGTCACCGCGCCCTCGTTCGGCGCGGGCGGCAGCGGGGTCAGCCCCAAGCTGGCGGACGCGCTCGCCCAACTGCCGGAGGTGCAGCAGACGGTGGGCCTCGGCCGCGGTGTCGCGCGGATCGACGGTCACGGGCGGATGCTGGACGTCACCGACCCGGCGCGGCTGGCCGGGATAGTCGACCTCGGCCGCGTCGACGGCGCTCTCGACACGCTCGGCACCGACGGCCTGGCGGTCACGCGCAGCGAGGCGGAGCAGCGGGGCTGGCGGCTCGGGCAGAGCGTGAGTGTCGCCTTCACGGACGGCACGAGCGGTCCGTTCACGATCCGCGCCCTCTACGAGGACGGGGGCCTGGCCGGTGACTATCTGATCACTCGCCAGGCCTGGGCTCCGCACCGTGGGCAGGACGCGGACACCATGGTCGCGGTCGGGCTCAAGGACTCGGTGCCGCTCGGCGTGGGCCGGGCCGCCGTCGAGAAGGCCGCCGCGCCGTTCGGGAACCCGCAGGTGCAGGACCGGGACCAGTACGCGGAGAGCGCTGCCGGCGGGGTCGACATGATGCTCTCGGTGGTCTACGCGCTGCTGGCGCTGGCCGTGCTGATCGCGCTGCTCGGTATCGCCAACACGCTGACGCTGGCCGTGCACGAGCGGACCAGGGAGCTGGGGCTGCTGCGGGCGGTCGGTCAGACCAGGGCGCAGCTGCGGGGCATGGTGCGCTGGGAGTCGGTCCTGGTGGCCGCTTTCGGGACGGTCGGCGGGCTCGGCCTCGGGGCGTTCCTCGGCTGGGCGCTGGTGCGGGCCTCGGACAGCGCGGGGACGGGCTCGTTCGCGATCCCGCCGGGGCAACTCGCGATCGTGCTGGTGGCCGGGCTGGCGGCAGGTGCGGTCGCGGGTCTGCGCCCGGCGGGCCGGGCGGCGCGGCTGGACGTACTCCGGGCGATCGCGACGGAGTGAGGAGGTGGCAGAGCGAACGGACGAGCGTGGGGCGGGGCGGGTGTGCCGGCGGGGCGCCACCCGTCGTGGATCCTCCCCGGCCCCGCCGCCCTCGGGTGCGAGCCCTCCAGCACCCGGCCTCCCCGGCACCTGGCCGGGTGCGCCCACCCGGCTGGATTCGGCCACCCGGCCGGGTGCCTCCACCCGGCCGGGACCGGTGCTCGGCCGCGCTCGGTGCTCAGCCGTCCTGGGGGAAGACCTGCCGGAGCAGTGGGTCCGGCAGGCCGCGGCGGTGCCACTCACGCGGGTAGCCGAGCGAGACCTCTTCGAAGCGGACGCCGTCGTAGCTGGTCACCCGGGGGATGTGCAGATGGCCGTAGATCATCGCGGCGGTGTTGAAGCGTCGGTGCCAATCGGCCGTCAGCTCGGTGCCGCACCACTGGGCGAACTCCGGGTACCAGAGGATCTCGGTGGGGTGGCGGACCAGCGGATAGTGGTTGACCAGGACCAGCGGCAGCTCCGGGTCGCAGGCCGCCAGCCGCTTCTCGGTGAGCCGGACGCGCTCGCGGCACCAGGAGTCGCGGTCGGGGAACGGGTCCGGGTGGAGCAGTCGCTCGTCCGAGCAGACCACACCGCTGTTGTACGCGGCCTCCAGGGACTCCTTCTTGGTGGTCGTGCCAGGCGCCCGGAAGGTGTAGTCGTACAGCAGGAACAGCGGTGCGACGGCGACCGGTCCGCCGGCGCCCTCCCAGACCGGGTACGGGTCCTCGGGGGTGATGACACCGAGGCGGCGGCAGAGCTCCACCAGGTACTCGTAGCGGGCGACGCCGCGCAGTTGGACGGGGTCGTCGGGGTGGGTCCACAGCTCGTGGTTGCCGGGGGCCCAGATGACCCGGGCGAAGCGCTCGGCGAGCAGGCTCAGGGACCACTCGATGGTGGTGCTGATCTCGGCGATGTCACCGGCGACGATCAGCCAGTCGTCGGGGGAGTCGGGTTGCAGCTTCTCCACCAGGTCGCGGTTCTCCTGGTAGGAGACGTGCAGGTCGCTGACGGCGAGCAGTCGGCCTGCCCGTCCGGGGCCTCCCGTCCGCCCCGACTGCGCGTCACTCTGGTACTCGGTCGTCACTCCAGCCCCCATGTTGTCACCCGGCCGATACCGCCACAGTACGGGGGCGGACGGGCTTCGCGCCTCAGGTTGGCTGGATCAGTCGTTCGAGCGGCTCGCTTCCGCCGTTGGACCGGCGTGCCGGGTCCTTCGGGAGCCGACGGGGCCGCGAGGGGCCGGATGCCCGACACCGGATGCCCGACGCCGGTTCAGTCGCCGATCTGCCAGAGCACGCCGTGGCCGGCGACCGTGGTGACGGCGAGGATGACCAGCGCGGCGACGCCGAGGGCGAGGCCGAGCACGGCGCGTCCGCGGCGACGGGTGCCCCGGACCAGGGCGAGCGTGGCGAGGGTGATGGCGAGGGGGCCCAGGACGATGTTGAAGAGCAGCAGGCCCGGCAGGCCGAGGAGGAAGGAGGCCACGGCCAGGTTGTCGGCCTCGGCGGTGCGGTGACGCCGGGTGGCGGCGCCGGTGGCGTTGCTCGTGGCAGTGCTCGTGGCGGTGCTCATGACGGCAGGTCCTTCCGGGACGGCGGGGCAGCGGGACAGCAGGACAGCAGGACGGTCGGGGAAGACAGGAAGTCAGGAGGTCTGGAGGTCCGGAGGTCAGCGCTGCCGCAGGCGGGCGATGCCCTCACGGGCGCCGAACGCGAGCAGCCAGGCGGTGATGGCGGCGGAGGCGGCGAGGAAGACCGGGAGTGAGGTGTGCGCGGCGGCGCCGACGAGGACGCCCATGGCGACCAGGGCGGTGAGCAGGATCATGGCGGGCCCTTCCGGCGGCTTCACCGCCTTGGGTTTACAAGTGTTCGCTGAATCCTCCGTCACTCTACGCCGGGCTGGCCATTTTCGGCAAACACTTGTTTACTGAATGGCGTGAGTCACACCGTTGGGGCCAGACAGGCCCAGAAGCAGCAGAGTCGGCGCGCATTGCTGGATGCGGGGCTGGGCCTGCTGGCCGATCAGAACCTCGCGAGCCTCGGCGTCCGCGAGGTCACCCGGGCCGCCGGGCTGTCCCCGGCCGCGTTCTACCGGCACTTCCCGGACCTCGCCGCCCTCGGGGTGGCCCTGGTCGAGGAGTCGCTCGCCAGCCTCCATGTGATGATCCGATCCGTGTTGGCCGGGGCGGGCGGGGCCGAAGAGCTGATCGACCGGACGGTGGACGTCATCGAGCGGCATGTGCGCGAACACCAGTCGCACGTACGCTTTCTGGCGCGCGAGCGGCACGGGGGTGTGCGGCAGGTGCGGGAGGCGATCGACGTCGAGCTCGGGCGCTTCGCCATGGAGGTCGGCGCGGCGCTCGCGCTCCAGCCGGTGTCGCGCGGGTGGAGCGACGAGGATCTGCGGATGCTGGCCGAGCTCTACGTCGACCACATGGTCTCCACGGCCGCCGCCCTCCTGGAGGCGCAGGGTGCCGACCCGGCCCGCGAACGGCACATCGCCGCCACCGCCAGGCTCCAGCTGCGCCTGATCAGCCTCGGCCGCCGTCACTGGCAGGGCGGCTGACGGCCCCCCGGGCCTGACCGGCGCGCCGCACCCGGTCGCCGCGCCCGGCCCGCCACGCCCAGCCCCGATCCACCCCGGCCTGCTCCACCCCGCCTCGCCGGACCCTCCCCGCCGGACCCGGGCCGGCGCCCGCCCCGCCGGACCTGCCCCGCCGGACCCGCCCCGCCGGACCTGCCCGGCCCGGCGCCCGGCCCGGGGGCGCCCTCCCGCGCCTGACCTCCTCCTCGTGGTCGGACTCTTGACATCTCGTCATGTCCGCGCCAGCTTTGGTGCACCCCCACAACGAGAGGTCTCTCATGAAGAAGCCGCTCATAGGCATGTTCGCCGCGCTCCTGTTCGCCGGGGCCACCGCCCTCGCCGGTGCCCCCGCCGCAGTCGCCTCGTCGCCGGCGGGCGCCCAGGCCCAGACCCAGGCCCAGACCCAGGCCGACACCCAGCTCCTGGCCCCGTCCCAGGATCAGCAGGCCCAGGCCGTCGCCGCCGTGAACTTCGCCGGGACGGTGGCGCTCAGCAACTGTTCCGGTTCGCTCGTCCGGCTCCCCGCCTCCGCCGCGACGGACCCGGCGCTCGTCCTCTCGAACGGCCACTGCCTGGAGACCGGGTTCCCCGGCCCCGGCGAGGTGGTCGTCAACCAGTCCTCCAGCCGTACGTTCTCGCTGCTCAACGGCGCCGGTTCCAAGGTCGCCACGCTGCGCGCGACCAAGGTGGTCTACGGGACGATGACCGACACCGATGTGTCGATCTACCAGCTGAACACCACCTACGCCGCGATCCAGTCCAGCTACGGGATCGCCCCGCTGACCATCTCCGCGAGCCACCCGGTGCAGGGCACCTCGATCAAGGTCGTCTCCGGGTACTGGAAGAAGATCTACTCCTGCTCGGTCGACGGCTTCGTCTACCGGCTGAAGGAGGGCTCCTGGACCTGGAAGGACTCGGTCCGCTACACCTCCAGCTGCAACACCATCGGCGGCACCTCCGGCTCGCCGGTGGTCGACGCCAACACCGGCCAGGTCGTCGCCGTGAACAACACGGGGAACGAGGACGGGCAGCGCTGCACGGACAACAACCCGTGCGAGGTCGACCAGAGCGGTGTGGTGACCGTCCGGAAGGGCATCAACTACGCCCAGGAGACCTACGGCATCCCGGCCTGCTTCGCCGCCGGCAACCGCCTCGACCTCACCCGGTCCGGCTGCACCCTGCCGCGCCCCTGACCAGCACATCTTTCCCCGGTGGGCCATCCGCGATCCGCGGGTGGCCCACTCGGCCGTCTACCGGACGGCCGATTGTCCGGCGGTCGGGCCCCGATTGCCGGAAAGTGTCGAACAGTTCCGTTGACCCGATGGAGAGTTGATGTCCACCAAGCTCAGAAGGCTGCTGGTCGCCGTACTGCTGATACCGCTGCTCGGCCTCGGCCTGGCGACGCCCGCGCTGGCGGGCGGTGCCGAAGCGGGGGCGGCCGCGGCCGGATCCTCCGCGGCGGACAACCCCGCGGCCGACATCAAGGACCGCCTGGCGGCCATCCCGGGGATGACCGTCACCGAGGAGAAGCCCACCACCACCGGCCACCGCTACTTCCTGCTCACCTACACCCAGCCGATCGACCACTTCCGGCCCTGGCTGGGCACCTTCCAGCAGCGGCTGAGCGTGCTGCACCGGGGCTACGACCGCCCGACCGTCTTCTACACCAACGGCTACACGCTCGGCACCAACCCCTCGCGCACCGAGCCGACCCGGCTGACCGACGGCAACCAGGTCTCGATCGAGTACCGCTACTTCACGCCGTCCCGCCCGGAGCCCGCCGACTGGACCAAGGCCGGCATCGAGCAGGCCGCCACCGACTCGCACCGGATCATCACCGCGCTGAAGCGGATCTACCAGCGCGCGTGGCTCTCGACCGGGGCCAGCAAGGGCGGCATGTCCTCGACCTACCACCGCCGCTTCTTCCCGGACGACGTGGTCGGCACCATCGCCTACGTCGCGCCGAACGACGTCGACAACCGCGAGGACTCCGCCTACACCGACTTCTTCCGGACCGTCGGCACGCCGGAGTGCCGGGCCACGCTCGCCGCCGCGCAGCGTGAGCTGCTCGTCCGCCGCGACCGCCTGGAGGCCCGCTACGTGGCCGACAACGCGGCGGCCGGCTCGACCTTCACCACCACCGGCAGTGCCGACCGGGCGTACGAGGCGGGCGTGCTCGACGTCGTGTGGGCGTTCTGGCAGTACAGCACCGAGGCGGACTGCGCCACCGTCCCGGTGGCGGCCACCGCCACCGACGACCAGCTGTACGCGTGGTTCGACACCCAGTCCGGCATCACCGGCAACAGCGACCAGTCGCTCGCCCAGTACACCGCGTACTACTACCAGGCGGGCACGCAGCTGGGTTCGCCCTCCTTCGACGTCTCGTACCTGAAGGGCCTGCAGCACTACGACTACAAGGAGCTGTACTCGCCGCGGACCTACGTGCCGAAGAACATCCCGATGCGCTTCGACCCGTCCGCGATGCGCGACGTCGACCGCTGGGTGAAGCACTCCGCCGAGCGGATGATCTTCGTCTACGGCCAGAACGACCCGTGGGGTGCCGAGCCGTTCCGGCTGGGCTGGGGCAGTGACGACAGCTACGTCTACACCGTGGCCGGGGGCAACCACGGCTCCAACATCGGCAAGCTGGAGGCCGACGAGTCGGCCGAGGCCACCGCCAAGGTGCTGGAGTGGGCCGGCCTGGCCGACCCGGCCGGCGCCCGCTCGCTCGCCCAGTCCCACCAGATCCCGCCGTTCGGGCCGCTGGACGAGGAAGGCCTCAAGCTGGAGCACCACCGGCTCTAGCCGCCGCCTCCAGCCACCGGCCCTCACGCGGACGGCCCGGTCGGACGGCCCTGTCGGACGGTCCGACCCGGCCGCACCGCCAGGGCCGCACCGCAGAGCCGGCACCGCGAAGCCCGGCACCGCCGGAGCCGCAGGTGAGCACCACCCGGGGCCACCCGTCGCAGGCGCGACGGGTGGCCCTTCGGCGTACACGCGCACCGAGCGCGGGGGTGGGGGCGGGGGCGGAGTGCGGGAACGTGGCGCGCCCCCTCCCCGAAGCAATGAATCAGTGCTTCAATACTTTCATGGCCTACCGACGCACCCCCGCCGTACAAGCCCGCCTGGACGCCCAGCGTGAGGCGGTCCTGCAGGCCGCGGTCGGGTTGCTCGCCGAGCGCGGCTACGGCGGCTGCTCGATGGCCGCCGTGGCGGACCGCGCCGGAATCGCCACCGGCAGCCTCTACCAGCACTTCGCCAACAAGGCCGAGCTGTCCGTGGAACTGTTCCGCCGGGTGGTCACCCGTGAGATCGCCGCCGTCACCGAGGCGGTGGCCCGCCGCGAGACCCCGCAGCAGCGGATCGCCGCCGTGGTCGAGACCTTCGCCGCCCGCGCCCTGCGTGCGCCCAGGCTCGCCCATGTGCTGCTGGTCGAGCCGGCCGACGCCGTGGTGGACGCCGAGCGCCTGGTGTTCCGGCGGGCGTTCCGCGATGTGATCGCCACCGAGATCGCCGCCGCCGTGGCGGCCGGCCAACTGCCCCGGCAGGACCCGGAGCTGACCGCGGCCGCACTGGTCGGCGCGGTCGGCGAGGCGCTGGCCGGCCCGCTCGCCGCGGCCCACGCACCCGTTTCCGGGGACACCCCGCCCGAGGTGGTCCCCGCCCTGGTCTCCTTCACCCTGCGTGCCCTGGGAGGACGCGATGACAGCGACGCCTGACACCACCACGCCCGACACCCCCACGCCCGACGCGACGGCGCCCGCAACGGCCACGCCCACAACGACGACGTCCGCATCGGCCGAACCCACGCCGGCCGCCTCCGAGGCAGCGACCCCCGAGGCAGCGGCCCCCGCCTCCGGGGCGGCGTACGCGGCCTCCAGGACGCACGAGGTCACCAACCAGGTGCCGCTGCCGTACGGGCACGACACCGCCGCCGACCCGGCCCTGCTCGCTGCCCTGCACCGGGCCGGCGCCGGCTGGGCCGAGACCGAGCTGCACGAGCTGGGCTGTCTGGCCGGCTCCGAACAGGCCGCCGAGTGGGGGCGGTTGGCCAACGAGCACCCGCCCGTCCTGCGCACCCACGACCGCTTCGGCCACCGGATCGACGAGGTCGAGTTCCACCCGTACTGGCACGAACTGATGCGCACCGCCGTCGGCCACGGCCTGCACGCCACGCCCTGGCGGGACGACCGGCCGGGCGCGCACGCCGCCCGCGCCGCCAAGTTCTTCGTCTGGAGCCAGGTCGAGGCCGGCCACACCTGCCCGATCTCGATGACCTACGCCGCCGTCCCCGCCCTGCGCGCGAACCCGGCCCTGGCCGCCGAGTTGGAGCCGTTGCTGGCCGCCACCGAGTACGACTTCGGGCTGCGCGAGCCGCACGGCAAGCGCGGGCTGATCGCGGGCATGTCGATGACCGAGAAGCAGGGCGGCTCGGACGTCCGCACCAACACCACCACCGCCACCCCGCAGGCGGACGGCACCTACCGGCTGACCGGCCACAAGTGGTTCACCTCGGCGCCGATGTCGGACCTCTTCCTGACGCTGGCCCAGGCGCCGGGCGGGCTCAGCTGCTTCATGCTGCCCCGCGTCCTCCCGGACGGCACCCGCAACCGCCTCCACCTCCAGCGGCTCAAGGACAAGCTGGGCAACAAGTCCAACGCCTCCGCCGAGGTCGAGTACGACGGCGCGGTCGGCCGGCTGGTGGGCGAGGAGGGCCGTGGGGTCCGGACCATCATCGAGATGGTCAACATGACCCGCCTCGACTGCACCGTCGGCGCCGCGTCCGGCATGCGGCTCGGGGCCACCCGGGCCGTCCAGCACGCCCTGCACCGGCGGGCGTTCGGCAAGGCACTGGTCGACCAGCCGCTGATGCGCAACGTGCTCGCCGACCTGGTCGTGGAGTCCGAGGCGGCCACCACCGTGGCGATGCGCCTCGCCGAGGCCACCGACCGGGCGCTCGCCGGGGACGAGACCGAGGCGCTGCTGCGCCGGCTGGGGCTGGCCGTCGCCAAGTACTGGGTCTGCAAGCGCGGTCCGGCGCACGCCGCCGAGGCGCTGGAGTGCCTCGGCGGGAACGGCTACGTCGAGGAGTCCGGCATGCCCCGGCTCTACCGCGAGGCGCCGCTGGTGTCGATCTGGGAGGGCTCCGGCAACGTCGCCGCCCTGGACGCGCTGCGTGCCATGGCCAAGCACCCCGAGACCGTCGAGGCCTTCCTCGGCGAGCTGGACGCCGCCGCCGGCGCGGACCGCCGGCTGGACGCCGCCGTCGCCGAGCTCCGCAAGCAGCTCACCGACCCGAGTGATCTGGAGTACCGGACGCGCCGGCTGGTCGAGGCGATGGCGCTGGCCTTCCAGGGGTCCCTGCTGGTCCGCCACGGGGACCCGGCGGTGGCCGACGCCTTCTGCGCCTCCCGCCTCGGCGGCGACCACGGCGCCGCCTTCGGGACCCTGCCCGCCGGCCTCGACGCCGGGGCGATCATCGACCGCGCCCGCCCGGTGCCCGCGTGAGCACGGACGAGGCGGCGGAGGTCCGCGGGTTCTGGCAGGCCCTCGGCCTGCCCGGCCTGATCGACGTGCACACCCACTTCATGCCGAAGAACGTCCTGGACAAGGTGTGGGCGTACTTCGACGTGGCCGGCCCGCTGGTCAACCGCCCCTGGCCGATCACCTACCGCGTCACCGAGGACGAACGCGTCGGTCGGCTGCGGGAGTTCGGCGTCCGGGCGTTCACGTCCATGCTGTACCCGCACAAGGCCGGGATGGCCTCCTGGCTGAACGCCTGGGCCGCCGACTTCGCCGCCCGCACCCCGGACTGCCTGCACACCGCGACCTTCTTCGCCGAGGCGGAGGCGCCCGCCTACGTGGCGCGGGCGATCGAGGACGGCGCCCGGGTGTTCAAGGCGCACCTCCAGGTCGGCGGCTACGACCCGACGGACGCTCGGCTGGACGAGGTCTGGGGGCTGCTCGCGCAGACCGGCACCCCGGTGGTCGTCCACTGCGGATCGGGGCCGGTGGCGGGCAAGTTCACCGGTCCCGGCCCGATCGGCGAGGTGCTGGACCGGCACCCGGGGCTTCCCCTGGTGGTCGCCCATCTCGGCATGTCCGAGTACCGCGACTTCCTCGACCTCGCCGAGCGCCACCCGTCCGTCCGGCTGGACACCACCATGGCGTTCACCGACTTCGTCGAGGCCGACGACCCGTTCCCGCGCACCGAACTGCCGCGCCTGCGCGCGCTCCAGGACCGTGTCCTGCTCGGCAGCGACTTCCCCAACATCCCCTACCCGTACCTCCATCAGCTGGAGGCGCTGGCCGCTCTGGGGCTGGGGGAGGACTGGCTGCGGGCGGTCTGCCACGACAATGCCGCCGCGCTCTTCGGGCTCGACCCGGCGGGCTGACCACCGCCCCGGCCGGTCGCAACACCTCCAGCAGCACCTCCGTACCCGCGCGGGCGCTGCACCGGCGAGCCCCGTTGCAGCGCCCGCGACCACGGCCCTGGTCCGGCCTGGTCCGGCCTGATCCGGCCTGATCAGCCCCCGGCCCTGCCCCGACAGTGCCCCTGACCTGGGCCATGACCTCGGAGGTAATCGACGCCCCGGGCCCCGCCGGGCAGAGTGTGGAGCACCCGGTCGCGCCGACCGCACCGGGATCCGACCACTCTTCCGGAGGCTGATCCGCCATGTCCGCGAACACCCTCACCGCCGCCCGCCCCACCGCCGCCGCCGACCGGAAGGCCCAGCAGAACCTGCGCCGTTTCCTCGCCCTCGACGGGCTGGTGAGCGGCGGCAACGGCCTCGCCTACCTGGCCTTCTCCGGCCCGCTCGGCGACCTGCTCGGTGTCGGCGGTGCCACCCTGGTCGAGCTGGGCGCCGTCCTCGCGGTGTTCGGCCTCGCGGTCGGCCTCCTGGCCGCCCGCCGCCGCCCGGCCCGCCTCGCCGTACAGGTGGTGATCGACGTCAACGTGGCCTGGGCGGTGCTCAGCCTGGTGGCGATGGAGGTCTGGCTGGAGCCGAGCACCGCCGGGCTGGTCTGGATCCCGCTGCAGGCCGGCACCGTGCTGCTGTTCGCCGCCCTCCAGTTCACCGCCCTGCGCGGGCTCGGCCGGGCGGACCGCTGACGGCGGACCGGGGCGACCCGCCGGCGCTCGGACCGGGCGCCCGGGCCGGGCGCCCGGCCCGGGTGAGCCGCTAACGATCGGCGGGTACCGCCGCCTGCAGGAACGCGACCGTCTGCGCGTCGGCCGGGAGGAAGGTCTCCATGGCCAGCTCGGAGACGGTCACGTCCATGGGTGTGTTGAAGGTCGCGATGGTGGAGAGGAAGGACAGCACCTGCCCGTCGACCGCCACCCGCATGGGCAGGGCGAACGGGAACAGCTCGGTGATGTCCTCCTCGGGCTCGTCGAAGGCCGACTCCGGCTCGGGGTAGGCGCTGACCTCGTCGAACAGCTCCCGCAGCGGCTCCGAGCGGACCAGCGAGATCTGATGGCCCATCCGCTCCAGCAGGTGCCGCCGCCACTGCCGGAAGTTGACGATGCGCGGCGCCAGCCCCTCCGGGTGCAGGGTGATCCGCATCGCGTTGAGCGGCGGCTCCAGCAGGTGCGGGGCCACGCCGGAGAGCAGCAGGCCGAGCGAGCGGTTGGCCGCCAGCACCCGGAAGGTGCCGTCGACCACCACGGCCGGGTACGGGTCGTGCGAGGCCAGCAGCCGTTCCATCCCGGCCCGCAGCGCGTCCATCGCCGGGTCGTCCAGCGGCGTCTCGGGGTAGTGCGGGGCGTAACCGGCGGCCAGCAGCAGGGAGTTGCGTTCGCGGACGGGGATGTCCAGCTGCTCGGCGAGCCGCAGCACCATCTCCTGACTGGGCCGGGAGCGCCCGGTCTCGACGAAGCTGATGTGCCGGGCGGAGGAGTCGGCCCGCAGCGCCAGTTGCAGCTGGCTGAGCTGTCGCCGCTCGCGCCAGCCGCGCAGCAGCGCCCCCACGCCCGTTCCCGTACCGGTGTCGATCCCCGCTGTCGTCATGACTGGACGGTACTCCGGGCGCGGCCGGCCGGTCAGGCGCCGGTGGTGGAACCGGGTCGGATGATCATCAGGACGACGACCACGGCCCAGAGCAGGTTGAACACCCCGGCCGTCATCGGCAGCAGCCGCAGGCCCTGGACGGCCTTGCCGTGCTCGGGCGCCTCGGCGTCGAGGTCGAGCGCGTCCACCGCGGCCTGCTGCGCGGGCAGGACGAACAGCAGCAGCGAGAGCGCCGCGAGCGCGGTGAGCACCATCGAGACGATCAGCCAGGACTGCCCCAGCACGTCCATCACCTGGGCGACGCCGATGCCCATCACCGGGACGGCTATCCCGAGCAGCGCGTAGACCTGGGTGATCCGGTGCAGCAGGCGCAGGGTGCCGGCCTCGGCGGCCCGGTCCGGCCCGCCGGCCAGCGCGGCCTGCGCCCGGCGCGGGAACATGCTCACGGCCACCGCCACCGGGCCGATGAACAGCACCGAGGCGAGGACGTGCAGGCTCAGCAGGAACTTGGCCATGGCGGGGACACCCTTTGATCCAACGGGGGCTGCGCGCCGGGGACGCGGCGCGGGCAGCCGGGGCGTCCGGTTTCCGAGCCCCGAGCAGGCACGCTAACACCGCTTATCCGGGCCCCTGCCGCGCGGGTGAGACACCGCCTTCACCGGCCCGCCCGCCCGACCCGCGACCGACCCGCGCGCGGCCACGACCGTCCCACCCGCGGCCACGACCGTCCCACCCGCGGCCCCGACCGAGCGCTCAGCCGGCCGGCGGCGTCAGCACCACGACCCGCGGCGCGGCGGTGCTCGCCACCGAGACGGCCGCCCCCTGCCGGACGTCCGCCCAGTCGAGCAGGTACAGGTCCTGGTAGCGGCTGCGCAGCGGCTGCCCCGGCGGCACGTCGAGCGGCAGCGCGGAGAGGTCGACGCCGGCGAGGGTGTCCAGGCTGGCCCGCCCGAGCTTGATCAGCGACTCCTTCCGCACCCAGAGCCGCAGGAAGGCCCGCCCGGGCTCCGGGTGCGCCTCGACCTGCCGCAGCTCGGCCGGGCTGAGCACGCGCGGGGCGACGTCGAGGAGCGAGCCGCTGCGGGCCGTCAGCTCGACGTCGACGCCGACCGGTACGAGCCCGGCGGCGGCCGCGACGACCCCCCGGGTGTGCGAGAGGCTCACCTGGACGTCCGGGTGGTCCGGCAGGTAGGGCCGGCCGTGGTCGCCCTTGCCGCAGTCGGGGCAGTTCTGGGCCAGCGTGATCTCGGTGGCGGGCACGCCGAGCAGGCGGGCGGCGCAGAGCCGGACCAGGATGTGCGCGGCGGTGAAGTCGACCCGCCCCGACGCGTGCCGGAACCGCGCGGCGCGCTCGCGCTCGACGACGGTGAGCAGGTGTTCGCCGGCCTCGGGGTGCCGCAGGACGTCGGCGCTGGCCGAGACGGCGGCGAGCGGAGCGTGCGGGTCCTGGTCCTCGGAAGTCATGGACCCAACCTAGCGGGGGCCGGCGGGAGCCGTGGTCGCTCGGCCGCCCGGACTGCTTGGGATCGGTCCTGATGGTCTGTAGGGTATGGATCGTCCGATTTGGTGTTGGATGTACCGGATGTATCGGATATCGGCTGGGATCAACTGAAACGCGGCAGGTTGTGCGACCTGCCGCGTTCTCTCTGTGCGGAGGAATGTGTCGATGGATCAGGGCATGGGTTCGCCGGGTCGCAGAACAACCGCCATGAAGAGGCCGCCGTCCGTCCGCGGGCGCCGGGCCGTCCGGCTGGCGGTGGCGACCGCGGTCGCGGCGCTCCCGATGGCCGCGGTGCTGACGGTGGGTTCGGCCGCACCGCTGGCTCCGCCGCTGGGCGCCTGCTCCGGGCCCGACTGCCCGGCCGTCTGGCCGTCGCCGCCGCACAACGGGGACTTTCCCGGGCGGGACGCCTCGATCAACGTCTTCACCGGCGGCGACTACACCGTGAACGGCCGGGCCGCCGAGGTGGAGGGCAAGGTCGTCACCCTGGGCGACCTCACGGTGGACAAGAACGGGGGCGGCGCCTTCAACATGGGCGTGGTCGGGGTCGGTTCGCGGGTGGTGCCGCCCAACGGGAGCGACTTCGTCACCGTCGGCGGCAACGTGGACGTGAAGACCGGGGACCAGATCCTCATCGGCGGCAGCGACTCCAAGGGCCCGGCCTTCGGCAACCTGCGCTACGCGGGCACGCTCACCGGCACCGTCAACATCGACCCCACCGGTCAGGCGATCAAGGATCCCGACGCCGCCGCTCCCTACCAGTCGGTGCTGACCCAGATCGAGGAGGTCTCCGCCTGCGTCGCCACGGCGACCGCCACCGGCACCGTCGCGGTGACCAACAGCGAGGCCACCTTCACCGGCGACGGGACCAGCATGAAGCAGGTCTTCAACGTCGACCGGAACCTGGGCTCGGCCACCCAGCAGATCGGACTGGTCTTCGCCAACATCCCGGCCGGCGCCACCGTGGTTGTCAACATGCTGGGGGCCGCCCCGATCATCAACACCTACACCGGTACCGGACTGCCGGGGGACCAGACCACCGAGATGCGCTCCAAGCTGATGTGGAACTTCCCCACGTCGACCGACGCGCGGATCCTCGGGAGCGCGCAGTTCCAGGGCTCGGTCATGGCGGGCAACGTGGGCGGCACCACGACCATCGCCCAGCCCGGCATGAACGGCCGGGTGTACCTCGCGGGCAACCTGATCCAGACCGGCAGCGGCGGCTACGAGATCCACAGCTACCCGTTCGACGGGGACCTGCCGGACTGCGCCGTGACGCCCAGCCCGACGCCCACGTCGCCGTCGCCGACCTCGCCGAGCCCCACGCCGACCTCGCCGTCCCCGACGCCCACGTCCCCGTCGCCGACCTCACCGTCGCCGACCTCCCCGTCGCCGACCGCGTCGCCCAGCACCCCGGCCCCCAGTTCGTCGAGCCCCGCGCCGACCGGGCCGACCAAGCACCCGACCAGCCACCGGCCCACCAGTCACCGGCCCACCAGCCACCTGCCGGCCCCCGGCTCGTCGACCGGCGGCGGCGGTTCGCTGCCGTCGACCGGCGCGGGCAACGGGCCGGTCGTGCTCGGCCTGGCCGGTGTCGGCCTGCTCGGTCTCGGCGGTCTCGCGGTCCTGGCCGCCCGCCGTCGCGGACGCCACAGCTAGCCCGGGCGGGCGGCGCCCTGGCGCCGAACCTCCGTCAGGCCGCCCGGTCACCCGACCGGGCGGCCTGCCCGTGTCCGGCAGCCGTCCAGCCGCCGTTCCCGCTCGCCGCGCGCCGCCGTCGTGTCCGCCCGCCGCTGCCGGCGCCTCGCCGCCCGCGAGCCGCCGCCCCGGTCGGGTGCGCTCAGCGCGTCGCCGGCCCGGCCGGGAGCCGGTCCAGCCCCGACCCCAGCAGGCCGAAGGCCTCCTCGGCCGCCGCCTCGACGCGGGCCCGGACGGTCTCGGCCGGCACGCCCGCCACGATGCCCCGCCGGATCTCCGCCATGACCGCCCGGTGCGCCCCCGCGACGGCGCCCGCCAGGATCCGGGGCAGCGGGTCGTCCGGGCCGGCTCCCGACTCCTCGGCCAGGGCCGCCGCGAGCGCCGCCTCGGCGCGTTCGCCCAGCTCCAGCAGCCGGGCCCGGAGCGCGGGGCTCTCCGCGACCACCCGCCAGAACACCGCCGCCTCGGCGCTCAGCCCGAAGGTGGGCTCGCCCACCGCGAGCCCGGCCAGCAGGTCGGCCCGGACCGCCTCGACGGCCGAGACCCCCGCCGGCCGTTCCCGTACCACCGTCGCCAGGTGGGCGATCACCGCGTCCTGCCGGTCGAAGAAGAGGTCCTCCTTGGTCGGGAAGTAGTTGAACACCGTGTTGGCCGAGACCCCGGCGGCCCTGGCCACCTCGGCGACGGTGACCTGCTCGAACCCGCGGTCGACGAACAGCCCCATCGCCGTGTCGGCCAGCAGGGTCCGGGTCTGCTGCTTCTTGGCTTCGCGAAGTCCCATGAGGGAATCATAGTGCCGCACCAAATTTGCAGTGACACCAAAAATCTGGGCTACGGTAACCGCATGACTTTCACCTTCGGCATCTATCCCGGCGGTCTGCTCGGCGACGACATCGGCGTGATCGAACCCGTCAGCCCCGACGACCCGGCGCTGATCGAGGCGGCCCTGCGTGAACTCCAGGGCGAGGCACCCACCTTGCTGGTGCGGGCCTACCGCCCGTACCCCGAGGGTCCCGGCACCCCGGCCGAACCGGAGCGCTACGCCGTCGAGGGCCGCCGGCTCGACCTGGTGCTCCAGTTCCGCGACCCGACCGGGAGCCTCGACGGCTGGCTGGACTTCGTCCGGCGGACCGTGCGGGAGGAGGGGCACCGGGTGGCGACCCTGCAGATCTGCGAGGAGCCCAACGCCGACCGCCCGGCGCTCGACGGCAGTACGCCCAACGTCCGCCGGGCGCTGGTCCAGGGGGTGGTGGCGGCCAAGGAGGAGGCGCTCGCCCGTGGCCTCGACCTCGCGGTCGGGTTCAACGCGGTGCTGAGCTTCGATCCCGCCGACACCTTCTGGGCGGAGCTCGGCGCGCTCGCGGACGAGCGCTTCCACCGGGCGCTCGACTACGTCGGCCTGGACTTCTTCCCCGACGTCTTCCGGCCCGTCCCGCCGGACCGCCTCGCCGAGGTGGTCGGCGCGGTGCTCACCGGCTTCCGGCGGGAGAGCGTCGCGAAGGCGGGCATCGGCCCCGGTGTGCCGATCAGGATCTGCGAGCACGGCTGGCCCACCGGGCCGGACCGGACGGAGGCGCGGCAGGCCGAGGTGGTCGAGGAGGTGGTCCGGACGGTGGTCGGGCTCGCGGGCGAACTGGCCATCGACGGCTATGCCTTCTTCAGCCTGCGCGACGCGGACAGCGCGGGCACCGGCGCCTTCGACGGGTTCGGCCTGCTCCGGGACGACTACACCCGCAAGCCGGCCTTCGAGGTCTACCGGCGGCTGGTCGGGGAGCTGACCGTGCGGTGACCCGTGCGGTGACCGCCGGCGCCGAACGGCCCGCGCCCGCCCGCCGGGTGCGGGGCCGCTCGGCGCCGGGCCACTGCGCCCGCCGTCGGGGGCTACTGCGCCCACCACCGGGGCTACTGCGCCCACCACCGGGGGGCTACTGCCCCATGACGTACTTGACCGTCGGGCCGGTGGTCCAGCCGCCGTCGACGGCGAGTTCGGCGCCGTTGACGTAGGAGGCGTCGTCCGAGAGCAGGTAGACGACGGCGGTGGCGATCTCGGGGGCCTCCCCGACCCGGGCCATCGGGGTGTTGGGGTAGTTGCCCTCGCCGCTGCGGATGCCGACGGAGGCGGTCATCGGGGTGTAGGTCATGCCGGGGTGGACCGAGTTGACCCGGATCCGCTCGGCCCCCAGCTCCACGGCGCCGATCTTGGACAGGCCGCGGACGCCCCACTTGGAGGCGCCGTAGCCGGCGGTCAGGGCCAGGCCCATCAGGCCGGCCGCCGAGGAGATGTTGACGATCGAGCCGCCGCCGGCCGAACGCAGCGCCGGGACGATCGTCTTCATCCCGATGAAGACACCGGTCAGATTGATGTCCACCACCTTGCGGAAGTGGTCGACGCTCTCGTCCACGAGCAGCGAACCGGTGGCGATCCCGGCGTTGTTGACCAGGCCGTGCACCGCGCCGAACTCCGCCTCGGCGAAGTCGACCACGTGCTGCCAGTCCTCCTCCGAGGTCACGTCGTGGCGCACGAACCTGGCCCGGTCGCCGAGCGCGGCGGCGGTGGCCTTGCCGTCCGCCTCCAGCACGTCGGTGATCACCACCTGGGCGCCGGCCGCGACGGCGAGCCGGGCGGCCTCGGCGCCCAGGCCGCGGGCGCCGCCCGTGATGATGACGGTCTTGCCGGTCAGGTCGTTCATGACGTGCTCCTCGGGGGGATCGGTGCGCAGAGCATGGCGGCGGACATCGTCACCAGGTCGGCGAGGAAGGTCTCCTCGTCGGTCAGCGGGGTGGTCCCGGTGAGGTACTGCCGGGCGCGGTCGGCCAGGGCCGCTCCGATCAGGGTGAGCGTCAGGTCGATCCGCTCCAGCCGGATCGGCTCCGGCACGGACCGGATCCGGTCCTCGATCAGCTCGATCAGCCGCCAGTAGCCGCCGCCGGCCAGCGTCGGGTGCGGCGTCCGGGTGCGGACGCCGCTGCTGTGGCTGACCTGGGCGGAGATCCGCAGGCAGTGCCGGCCCCGCTCGGTGCGCAGCTCGGTGGCCTCGGCCGCGACCAGCGCGCCGAGCAGTCCGGCCGGGCCGGCGGAGTCGAGCCCGGGCAGCAACGGCGCGAGGGCCTGCTCGGTGCGCTCCTGGCGGCCGGCCATGATCGCGTCGAGCAGGCCCTCGCGGGAGCCGAAGTGGTACTGCACGGCGGAGGGGTTGCTCTGCCCGGCGAGCCGGGTGATGTCCCTGGTCAGGGCGGCTTCCACGCCTCGGGCGGCGAAGAGTTCCTCCGCCGCCCGGAGCAGCTTCTCGCGGGTCTCGTGGCCCGCCGACGTCCTTGCCATACCGACGACTTTAATGCTGGGCATTATTAACGGCAAGCCGCGCCGCGGTGACCACCCGGTGGCGGGGAGCTCAGGTGACCTCGCCGCGCCGGCCGAACCGCTCGGCCCGCCACTCGCCGGTCTCCAGCACCTCGGCCAGCTGCCGCGCCGCGTCCCAGACCTCCACGTGGGACAGGTACAGCGGGGTGAAGCCGAAGCGCATGAGGTCCGGTGCCCGGAAGTCCCCGATCACCCCGCGCTCGATCAGCGCCTGCACCACCGGGTAGCCGTCGGCGTGCCGCAGGGCGACCTGGCTGCCGCGCCGGGCGTGCTCGCGCGGGGTGACCACCTCGATCCCCTCCAGCCCCTCCACCAGCGAGACGAAGAGGTCGGTCAGCGCCAGGCTCTTCGCCCGTACCGCGCCGAGGTCGGCGCGCTCCCAGACGTCCAGGCTCGCGCCCAGCGCGGCCTGGCCGAGCAGCGAGGGCGAGCTGGTCAGGAACCGCCCGATGCCCCCCTTGGGGTCGTACCCGGGCTCGAAGGCGAACGGGCGGGCGTGACCGAACCAGCCGCTCAGCGGCTGCCGCGGGCCGGCCGCGAGGTGACGCTGCGCCACGTACAGGAAGGCCGGCGAGCCGGGGCCGCCGTTGAGGTACTTGTAGGTGCAGCCGACCGCGAAGTCCGCGTTGCTCGCGCCGAGTTCGACCGGCAGCGCGCCCACCGAGTGGCAGACGTCCCAGATCATCAGCGCGCCCGCGGCCTGCACCCGGGCGGTGATCCCGGGCATGTCCAGCAGCTCGCCGGTGCGGTAGTCGACGTGCGAGAGGACGACGACGGCGACGTCCGCGTCCAGGTGCCGGTCCAGCTCCTCGGGCGCGACCAGCACGCTGCGCGCGCCCTCGAACAGCTCGGTCACGCCCTCGGCGATGTAGAGGTCGGTCGGGAAGGCCGCGCCGTCGCCGAGCACCGTGCGCCGCCCGGGGCGCAGCCGCAGCGCGGCCGTCAGCACCTTGAACAGGTTGACCGAGGTGGTGTCGCAGACCACGACCTCGTCCGGGCCGGCCCCGATCAGCGGCGCGATCCGCCGGCCCAGCCGGTACGGCTGCTCGAACCAGCCGGCCTCGTTCCAGCTGCGGATCAGCTCGCGGCCCCACTCCTCCTCGACCACCTGCCGCACCCGCTCCGGGGTGCGGGCCGGGAGCGCGCCGAGCGAGTTCCCGTCCAGGTAGACGACGCCCTCGGGCAGGGTGAACTCCTTGCGGAAACCCGCCAGCGGGTCGACGGCGTCCAGCGCCGCGCAGTCCTCGCGCGTGATCATGCCCAACGTCCTGCCCACTCTCTCGCTCACATTTCGTCCCGTACGGTCCACAGCTCGGGGAACACGTCCTGCTCGGCGGCCTTGCGCAGCCAGGTGAGGCCGCTGGAGCCGCCCGAGCCGGGCTTGGCGCCCATCGCGCGCTTGACCGAGGCCAGGTGTCGCTGGCGCCAGCGGGTGACCCGCTCGGCGACGTCCAGCAGCGTCTCGGCGAGCGGCTGCAGGGCCGCGTACGCGGGGTCGGTGTAGACCTGCCGCCAGGCCGCCTCCACCGCCGGATCGGCCCGGTGCCGCTGCTCGGAGGGCTCGTGCGGCACCGCCAGCCCGCGGCGGGCGAGCAGCGCCAGGGCGTCGTCGTACAGGCCGGGGGCGCGCAGCGCCTCGCTCAGCTCGGCCCGCGTGTCCGGCGCCTCGTCGTACATCCGCAGCAGGGCGGCGTTCTTGTTGCCCAGCAGGAACTCCAGGTGCAGGAAGGCCGAGGACTGGAACCCGGAGGCCTCGCCGAACACCGAGCGGAAGGCGTTGAACTCCTGCGGGGTCATGGTCGCCAGCAGGTCCCAGGACTCCACCAGGACGTTCTGCACGTGGGTGCCGCGCCGCAGCGCGGCCAGCGCGGCCGGCAGGTCGTCCTCGCGCAGCGCCTGCTGGGCCAGCGTCCACTCCTGCCGCAGCAGGTCGAAGAGCAGCTCCATGACCTGGGTGGTGACGATGAACGACAGCTCGGCCGGCACCTTGCTGAGCGGCTGCTGCAGGCTGTGCAGCTCCTCCAGGCGCGCGTACCGGGCGTAGGGGGTGCCCCGGCCCGGCTCACCGCCCCGACCGAACGACAGGTTGGGTGTCTCCACCGTGTCGTGCCCCATCCCGCTACCTCCTGAAGACCCGGACGGCGGGTGCCCCGCCCGCCCGATGACCCGGCTGTCTGCTGGATCGTCGCGGCCGGGGCCCCATTGTGCGGCGGTCACCGGCCCCGGTTGAATGGGCACCGGGCACGGCAACCGCATCCGGGCCTGTCGATCGAGAGGTCTTCCCGCCGATCTCTTTACGATCGCAAAAGAGCGGGATCCAGCCAGTCGATCAACCCCGCCGGGAGCCCTCATGGACGCAGTGGACCGCCGCCTGCTGGCCGAGCTGCAGGCCGACGCCCGGCTCTCGTACAACGAACTCTCCCGCCGGGTGAGCCTCTCCGCACCCGCCGTCGCCGAACGGGTGCGCCGACTGGAGGCCGACGGGGTGATCAGCGGCTACCACGCCCATGTCGACCCCGCCCGGGCCGGGCTGCCGATCACCGCGCTGGTCCAGCTCCAGTGCTACGGCCCGCGCTGCGTGCTGCGCGATCCGGAGGTGGCCCGGTGGCCGGAGGTGCTCCAGCTGCACCGGGTGACCGGCGGGGCCTGCTGCGTGCTGCTGGTCGCGGTGCCCGCGATGGCCGCCTTCGAGGAGCTGATCGACCGCCTCGGCGGGTACGGGCAGCCGGCCAGCTCGATGATCCTCTCCAGCCCGGTGCCCTGGCGGCCGGTGGTCGCGCCCTGACCCCGGCGCCCTGAGCCCGACCCTCTGACCCCGGCCTCCTGACCCCGGCCTCCTGATCCCGGCCCCCTGATGCCCGCGCCCGCCTCCTGCGGCGCGCCGGCTCAGTGCGCCTCGGGCAGGTGCAGGCCCAGCTCCGCCAGACCGTTCAGGAACAGCTCCACGCCGACCGCCGCCAGCAGCAGCCCGAGCAGCCGGGAGAGCACCTCCAGTGACGTCCGGTGGGTGCGCTGCATCAGCGGGGCGAGCAGCGCCACACAGATGTAGTTGATCACCACCACGGCGACGTACGCCCCGACGATGGTGGTCCGCCAGCCCCAGTCGTCCTTGCTGAGCGAGCCCACCAGCACCGCCGTGACCGCGAGCGGGCTCGCGACGTACGGGAGCAGCAGTTCGCGGAGGCCGTCCACCATCGGGTTCGGCAGGTGGTCGTCGTCCTCGCCGGAGCCGGTGCCGAGGTGGATGCCCAGGACCAGCGCGACGGCGTAGACGAAGAAGATCGTCCCGCCGGCCAGTTGCAGCGACTGGTCGCTGATGTGGAACAGCGAGGTCACGAAGTCCGCGCTGTAGGCGAGCACCAGGCCGATGAGGGCGGAGATCAGCGAGCTCCAGGCCGCCAGCCGCCGCAGCTCGTGGGTGCTGCGGGTGGCGGCGAGCCGGGCGAAGGACAGCAGGACCTTCGGCGGGCCGACCACGGCGAAGAAGGCGATGAACGCGCTGCTCAGGTTGAAGACGAACATGGGCCAAGCATGGTCGGGGCGATCGGCGCGGTTCGGCCGCCACGCCCTCGGTGCGGCGGCGTGTCGAGGATCGCGGTGGCCGTCGGGCCCTTATTCCTCGGTGGTCCGAGGTTCGCCCGGTTGGCGGTCCCGGGTCGAACCGGGTCGCCCTTTCGGCTCCTATGGAAGCCGGATCACCTCCGCTGGAACGAGGACTCGACATGTGTCTGAACCGTAAGGATCTCGGCCTGCTGGCCCTGCGCGGCGCCGTCGGCGGGGTGCTGATCGCGCACGGCACCCAGAAGCTGTTCGGCTGGTTCGGTGGCGGCGGCCTGGAGGGCACCACCAAGGCGATGGAGCACATGGGCTTCCACCCGGCCCGCCGGAGCGCCCTGGCGGCGGGCATCGGCGAGGCGGGCGGCGGCGCCCTGCTGGTGGCCGGGCTGGCCACCCCGGCGGCCGGCGCGGTGGTGGCCGGCACCATGGCGGGCGCGGTCGCGGTGCACGCCCCGGCCGGTTTCTTCGTCACCTCGGGCGGCTACGAGTACCCGGCGTTCCTGGGGGCGACCGGGCTGGCCCTGGGCCTGGCGGGCCCGGGGCGGTACTCGCTCGACCACCTGACCGGCCACGCCTTCGACCAGCCGTGGGTGGGCCTGGCGGCGTTCGCCGCCAGCGCGGCCTCGGCGTACGGGGTGGTGGCCCGCCGCCGGCACGTGGTGCGGCTGCGCGAGGAGCGGGCCGCCGTGGAGGCGCAGACGCAGGAGGGCTCGGGGCTGTCCTGAAACCGCCCTGCGGCGGTGCGGGCACCGGGAGCCGGTGCCCGCACCGCCGCGACGTGGCCCGGGGCCGGTCCTCACCCGGATGCATCAGCCCTGTTGGCGGCCCCGGCCGGGGCCTCGGAGGGTGGGCGTGAGGTGTGCCGGGCAGCCCGGCGCCGAGCCGGAGCGCGGAGCCGCCGAAGCGCGGGAACGGAGCGCGGAGACGATGCGCAGAAACGAGGACACCATGGACCGCCAGCCGTCGACCGGGGCGAGCCGCCCCACCCGTACCACCGCCCGGGACGTCACCGCCCCGGTGGTCCGCCGCCCGCGCCGGGCCGTGGCCGGCGCGCTGGCCGCGGCCGTCCTGGGTGCGACGGCGCTGGCCGGCTGCTCCTCCGACAGCACGGCGAGCAAGGCCGTCTCCTCGGCCGCCGGCGCGGTGCAGTCGGGAGTGTCGGCCGCCGCCTCCGCCGCCGTCTCGGCGGTGTCCTCCGCCGCGGGCGGGCTCGCCTCGGCGGCGTCCTCGGCCGTGGCCTCGGCGGCCTCCTCCGCGGAGGCGGCGGCCTCCTCCGCGATCGCGGGCGTCAAGGGCGGGCTGGACGCCAAGGGGGACGTCACCGCGGGCTCGGTGACGATCGCCTCGGACGGCAAGGCCGAGGCGACGCTCACCGTCAGCAACCACGAGCAGCAGTCCAACAAGTACGTGATCCAGGTCAACTTCACCGACGACTCCGGCAACGTGCTGGACGCGACGGCGGTGACCGTCCCGGACGTGGCCGCCGGGCAGAGTGCGCAGGCCACCGCGCGCAGCAACCGCGACCTCTCCGGCACGGTCAAGGTCGTGGTGGCCAACGCGGTCCGGTACTGATCCGCAGGTCAGCGGGGTCGGTGCGGCGGGGGCGCAACCTTAAGGGCGACTCAAGGCTCAACATCACCCCTTGACGGGGGAGTTGGTCTAGTCCATTTTAATCCACAGGTGCAGGGAGCCCCTGAACCGGCGTCAGCGGTCTGTGGCCGCGGGCGCCGGTTCGGCATATCCCGGTGTCCGTCAAAGGCATGTTCCCGCTCGATTCCCTTCCCCCGTTCTGTCATGCCCTGGTCGCGCGGCCCCACCCCGTGCGAGCCCGCCAGGCACGGCGGATCCCCCACAACCAGGAGTCACGCACCCATGCTCCGTTCACGTATCGAAAGGGCCGGGACCCCGGCTCAGGAGGGCGGCCGCCGCCGGCGCCCGAAGAGCCTGGCCGCCCTCGCGGTCGGCACGACCGCCTCCCTGCTGCTCGGCGCGGGCCTCGCCCTCACCGGTGGCGCCTCGGCCAGCGCGGCCGTCACCAACTCCACCGGCGCGCCCGCCACCAGCGGTGGCATCAAGGTCGCCTACTTCGACCAGTGGTCGATCTACGCGAACGCGTACTACCCGAAGACGATCCAGGACACCGGCGTCGCCGGGAAGCTGGACTACCTGATCTACTCGTTCGCCAACATCCACCCCACCAACCTGAACTGTTTCGAGGCCACCAAGGCCGCGAGCCAGGACGACAACAACCCGAACGCGGGTGACGGTGCGGGTGACGCGTTCGCCGACTACCAGAAGAGCTTCGGTCCGGACATCTCGGTCGACGGCGTCGGCGACGTCTGGGGCCAGCCGATCGCGGGCAACTTCAACCAGCTGAAGAAGCTGAAGGCGAAGAACCCCAACCTCAAGATCCTGATCTCGCTGGGTGGTTGGACGTACTCCAAGTACTTCTCGGCGGCGGCCGCCACGGACGCCTCGCGCAAGAAGCTGGTCTCGTCCTGCATCGACATGTTCATCAAGGGCAACCTGCCGACGGACGCCGGCTACGGCGGCCCGGGCTCGGCGGCCGGCATCTTCGACGGCGTCGACATCGACTGGGAGTACCCGGGCGGCGGTGGCCACACCGGCAACCTGGAGAGCCCGAACGACAAGCAGAACTTCACCCTGCTGCTGAAGGAGCTGCGCGAGCAGCTGGACGCCCAGGGCAAGATCGACGGCAAGACCTACGCCACCGCGGCGGCCGTCGGCGCCGGCCAGGACAAGATCCGCAACGTGGAGACCGACAAGATCGGTCAGTACCTCACGTTCCTGGACATCATGACCTACGACATGCACGGTGCGTGGGACGCCAAGGGCCCGACCAACCACCAGGCCCCGATCTACTCCGGCCCGGACGACCCGATGACCCCGGCCAAGCCGGGCAACGGCAAGTACTCGGTCGATGCCGCGATCAAGGCGTACACCGCCGGTGACACCGACTACGGCATCCCGGGCGGCTTCCCCGCCAAGAAGATCAACGTGGGCGTCCCGTTCTACTACCGCGGCTGGACCGGCGTCCAGAACAACGGCAAGAACGGCCTCTTCCAGCCCGCCACCGGCGCGGCCGCCGGCGCGGCGATGTCCGGCAACGTCCCCGGCATCCAGATGTACAAGGAGCTCGCGGGCTTCGTCGACAACCCGGCCAGGACCTTCTGGGACGACACGGCGAAGACCACGTACTTCTACGACGGCACCACCTTCTGGAGCGGCGAGGACGCCCGGTCGATCCAGGCCAAGGTCGACTACGCCCACTGCAACGGCCTCGGCGGCTCCTTCGCCTTCTCGCTGTACGACCTGGGCACCAAGACCGCGCTGTTCGACAAGATGGTCGAGGCCACCAACGGCTCCGCCGCCGCCTGCCCGGCCGCGCCGAGCCCCACCCCGACCCCGACCCAGACGGTGACCCCCACGCCGACCCCGACCGCGACGGCCACCGCCACCGCGACCCCGACCGCCACCCCGACGGCGACCGCCACCCCGACCACTCCGGCCGGCTGCTCCGCCGCCCCGAGCTGGGACGCGGCCACCACCTACGCCACCTCGACCAAGGTGTCCTGGAAGGGCCACTACTACACCAACAAGTGGTGGACCAAGGGCGAGGACCCCACCACCACCGGTCAGTGGGGCGTCTGGACCGACAACGGCCCCTGCTGAGGCCGTACCGCTCGAACACCCGAGCACCAGAACACCAGAACACCACGGCACCCGAGCACCTGAGTGCCCGAGCACCTGAGCACCTGAACCATCCGAGGGCCTGACGGACCCTCGCGCCAGACGAGTCCGGCCTGCCGGGGGACGACCCCCCGGCAGGCCGGACTTTCCACGTCTGCGGGCCGCCCGACCCGGATCGGCCTCAGGCCAGGTCGTCGGTGCGCCCGAGCGCGTCGGGCTGGCTCTCCTCGATCCGGCGCAGCATGCGGGCCAGCATCGCGGACAGCACGGTGCGGTCCTCGCCGACGACGTCCTGGAGCAGCTCCTCCTCGAAGACGGCGGCCATCCGCATCGACTCCAGCCACTTGTCGCGGCCGGTCTCGGTCAGCTCGATGATCACCCGGACCCGGTTGGTCTCGTCCCGCTCCCGGGTGACGAGGTCCTCGGCGACCATCCGGTCGATCCGGTGCGTCATCGCGGCCGGGGTGAGCCCGAGCCGCTTGGCCAGCTCGCCCGGTCCGAGCCGGTACGGGCTGCCGGCGACCACCAGGGCCTTCAGCACCTCCCACTCGGCGGAGGTGATTCCGAGCACAGTCAGCTGCCGGCTGTAGGCGACCCCCATCCGCCGGGCGACCCGGGACAGGGTCTGCACGATGGTCTCCACCTGCGGGTCCACGGTGGGGAATTCCCGCTGGTAGACGGCCACCTGCTCGGCGATGCCCAGCTCGTCGGGGGCGGCCGTCGCGGGCTTGTCTGCTGTCATGCCGACCAGTGTCGCACGTGGGGTGCACGCCTTAAGCCTTTGACTCCACACTCTTCCGGTGCTAAGACTTTATATCGGCAGACTTTAGGCCTTAAATCTTCTGGACTTAAGAGTATCCAGCGAAAACCAGCGAAGGGGTGTGCACGGTGACCGGCACGGTGAAGCAGCAGAGGCAGCGGCGTCATGGGGCGGGCGGCCCGCTGCGCCGCGTCCAGATCGGCAACGCGCTCAGTGCGTTCGGCAGCGGATTCACGATGCCGTACATGTTCGTGTACGTGGACCAGGTGCGGGGCCTGGGCTCGCTGGCCGCCGGGATGGTGTTCACCGTCTTCGCGCTGGCCGCGCTCGCCGTGCTCCCCTTCACCGGCCGCGGCATCGACCGGTACGGCCCGCGCCCGGTGCTGCTCGCCGGCGCCGCGCTCGCCGCTACCGGCGCGTTCGCCTTCGGCCACGCCACCGGCACCCCGGCGCTGCTGGTCTCCTCCTTCCTGTTCGGCGCGGGTGTCACCACCTGCCAGCCGGCGCTCGCCACGATGATCGTCCGCTGCTCGACCGCCGCGACCAGGTCGCACGCCTTCGCGCTGCAGTTCACCCTGATCAACCTGGGCATGGGCATCGGCGCGCTGGTCGGCGGCCAGATCGTGAACGTCGCCGACCCGGCCAGCCTGACCCGGCTGTTCACCATCGAGGCCGTCACCTTCCTGGGCCTGGCCCTGGTCACCGGCAGCGCCCGGATCCCGAACGCCGCCCCGGTCCTGCTCCAGGGTGCGGCGCAGGGGCCCCAGGGCCTGCGCGCGCTGGTCGCCGACAAGGCGATGCTGCGGCTCTGCGTGCTCGCCGGGCTGATCTTCTTCACCTGCTACGGCCAGTTCGAGTCCGGCGTCGCCGCCTTCGCCACCGACACCGTCGGCACCGCGCCCTCCACCCTGGGCATCGCCATCGGCGCCAACGCGCTGACCATCGTGGTGCTGCAGATGTTCATGGTGCGGATCACCGCCCGCCGCCGGCGCACCACCGCGATGGCCGCGGCCGGCGTGGTCTGGCTCGGCGCCTGGGCGATGGCCCTGGTGGCCGGTCTGATCCGGACCGAGACCATGGCCGCCACGGTCGCGATCGTCTCGATCTACGCCCTGTTCGGCGTCGGCGAGTCGCTGCTCGCCCCCACCCTGGGCCCGATCGTCGCCGATCTCGCCCCGGCCCGGCTGCTCGGCACCTACAACTCCGGGTACGCCCTGGTGAAGCAGGTCGCGATCGCGGTCGGCCCGGCGGTCGGCGTGCTGCTGGTCGGCTCCGGCACCTGGCCGCTCTACCTGGCGGCGATGGCCGGGTCCACCGTGCTGATCGTGGTCCTCGCGCTGCGGCTGCGGCCGTACCTCACGGCCGTCCAGGACAACGCCGCCCCGGCGGTCGTCCGCACGCCGCTCCCGGTCCGGGAGCTGCAGACCGCCGCGTGACGCCCGCCCTGACATGCGGCGACGGGCGCCGTCCAGGTCACCTGGACGGCGCCCGTCGCGCTTGGATTCGCGACCACCGGCACATAGTGTCAGTGGCTGTTGACTGCCCGGCCCCGGCCGGCACAGGCGAGACAGGCGAATCGGCGAGGCAATGACGCAAGCGGCGCTCACGCACCCACCCGCACCAGCGGCCCCCGCAGCCCCCGCACCGGCCCGTCGGGGGCTGCCGCGGTGGGTGGCCGAACGGGCCGGCTGGCTCGGGCCGATCGGCGTGGCGCTCTTCGCCGGACTGCTCAGGTTCTGGAACCTCGGCTACCCCAACGCCTTCGTCTTCGACGAGACGTACTACCCCAAGGACGCCTGGTCGCTGCTGGAGCAGGGCTACGAGGGCACCTGGCCGGACAGCGCCAACGCCGACATCCTGGGCGTGCCGCAGCGCATCCCGCTCACCTCCGCGCCCGAGTTCATCGCCCACCCGCCGCTCGGCAAGTGGGTCATCTCGCTGGGCGAGTGGGGCTTCGGCCTGCACCCCTTCGGCTGGCGGTTCATGACCGCGCTGCTCGGCACCGTCACCGTGCTGATGCTGGCCCGGATCGGCCGCCGGCTCTTCGGCTCCACCCTGATCGGCTGCACCGCCGCCCTGCTGATGGCCGTCGACGGCCTCCAGCTGGTGATGAGCCGGGTCGGCCTGCTGGACGGCGTCCAGATGTTCTTCGTCCTCGCCGCCTTCGGCAGCCTGCTGATCGACCGCGACCGCACCCGCGCCCGGCTGGCGTCCGCCCGCGAGGGGGGAGAGCCGGACGGTGACCGGATCCGCCTGGGCCTGCGCCCCTGGCGGATCGCCGCCGGTGTCGCCCTCGGCGCCGCCTGCGCGGTCAAGTGGAACGGCGTCATGGTGCTCGCCGCCTTCGGCCTGCTCACCGTGCTCTGGGACCAGTCCGGACGCCGCTGGGCCGGCGCCCGCCGCCCCTGGCGCTCGATGCTGCGCCGGGACGCGCTGCCCGCCCTGCTCGCCATGGTCGGCTCGGCCCTCGTGGTGTACGTCGGCTCCTGGGCCGGCTGGCTCGCCGCCGGCGGCCGGAACGCCGGGGGGTACGACCGGCACTGGGCCGACAACCGGGCCGGCCTCTCCGCCGACAGCTTCCTCGGCGTCCCGCTGCCGCAGGTCCCGATGGGCTGGGTGCCGGCCCCGCTGCGCAGCCTCTGGCACTACCACGCGCAGATGTACGACTTCAATACCGGCCTGAGCACCCCGCACACCTACCAGTCGAACCCGTTCAGCTGGCTGGTCCAGGGCCGCCCGGTCTCCATGTACTGGGAGCAGGTGCCGAACGGGCAGCACGGCTGCACGGCCTCCGGCGGCTGCGCCGCGCAGATCCTCGGCCTCGGCACCCCGCTGCTCTGGTGGACGGCCTGCTTCGCCCTGGTCTACCTGCTCTGGCGCTGGTTCTTCCGCCGGGACTGGCGCTCGGGCGCGGTGCTGTGCGGCGTCGCCGGCGTCTACCTGCCCTGGTTCCAGTACCAGGAGCGGACGGTCTTCTCCTTCTACATGGTGGTGCTGGTGCCGTTCCTCTGCCTGGCCGTCGCGCAGATGCTCGGCGCGATGGTCGGACCGCCGGGCTGCTCGCCCGAGCGGCGCCGGATCGGTGCGGCCGGGGCCGGACTGATCGTGCTGGCGATCGTGGCCTGCTTCGCCTTCTTCTACCCGCTCTACACGGCGGAGGTGATCCCCATGACGTCCTGGCAGGACCGGATGTGGTTCACCAGCTGGATCTGAGGCGTGGCGCTCGCGGCGGCCGCGCAGAACCAGCTGCTGCCGGTCACCCCCGTCCTGGGGGTGATCACCGCCGTGCTGCTGGCCGCCGCCGTGGCGGTGGCCGGGTGGGGCCTGCTCGGGCAGGGGCACGCGGTGCTGCGGGCCGGGCTGCGCGCGGTGGTGCAGCTGGCCGCCGTCGCGCTGGTGATCACCTGGGTGGTCGGCTCGCTCTGGTGGTCCGCGCTGTTCGTCCTGCTGATGTTCACGGTCGCGGTGCGCACGGCCGGCCGGCGGATGACCACCGGACCGCAGTGGATCCGGGCGGCCGTGCCGATCGGCGCCGGGGTGCTGCCGGTGCTCGCGCTGCTGCTGGGCGTCGGGCTGCTGCCGCCGAAGGGCCTCTCGATCATCCCGGTGGCGGGCATCCTGATCGGCGGCGCGCTCACCGCCACCTCGCTGGCCGGCCGGCGCGCCCTGGACGAGCTGCGCCAGCGGCACGGCGAGGTGGAGGCGGCGCTCGCGCTGGGCTTCGAGGAGCGCGACGCCCGGCTGGAGATCTGCCGGAAGGCCGCCGCGACCTCGCTCGTCCCGGCCCTCGACCAGACCCGGACGGTGGGCCTGGTCACGCTGCCCGGCGCGTTCGTCGGCATGCTGCTCGGCGGCGCCTCCCCGGTACAGGCGGGCGCGGTGCAGCTGTTCGTGCTGATCGGGCTGCTGGCGGTGGAGTCGGTGGCGGTCGTGGCGGTGCTGGAACTGGTCGCCCGGGGGCTGGTGGGCACCGCGGCGCCCGGCGGGATCGGGTAGGCTTGGCGCGTTGAAGGGGAGTAGCCCTCCACCGGACCGTCGACATACTGGCCCCTCGGGGCCCGGCGCCCGGGGCATCCGCAAGCGGGTGCCGGCGAGACCTTCGGCCGCAGTGCTGTGATGTTCTGACCAGCGCTGTCGGGCCGGAGCGACCCCTCACGGAGCTGCCGAGGCCGGGCAGCCCGACCCGAGGGATACCGAACCCCCGATGAGCCTGACCGTAGCCGCGATCACCTTCGGCATCGTCTTCCTGTCCGAACTGCCGGACAAGACCGCCCTGGCCAGCCTGATGCTCGGCGCCAAGTACCGGGCGAGCTATGTCTTCGCGGGCATCGCCGCCGCCTTCGCCCTCCAGGTCGGCATCGCCCTGGTCGCCGGGCACCTGCTCTCGCTGCTCCCGCACCGCTGGGTGGAGGGCGTCACCGGCCTGCTGTTCCTGGCCGGGGCCGCGATGCTGCTCTTCCACGGCGGTGACGACGAGGACGGCCACGCGGCCAAGGAGCCGTCCGCGAACAGCTTCTGGAAGGTCGCCGGGGCCAGCTTCGTGGTCGTCGCGATCGCCGAGTTCGGCGACCTCACCCAGATCATGACCGCCAACCTGGCCGCCAAGTACGCCGACCCGCTCGCCGTCGGCATCGGCGCCTGGCTGGCGCTGTGCGCCGTCGCCGGGATCGCGATCCTCGGCGGGCAGAAGCTGCTGAAGCACGTCCCGATGAAGATGATCATCCGGGTGGCGGCCGGCATCATGGTGCTGATGGCCGGGTTCAGCATCTTCCAGGCGATCACCGGCTGACGCCGGGTCAGCGCCCGCCGTACGGACGGCCGGTGGTGCACGACCACCGGCCGGCGTGCGGCCAGCAGCTGGTGAGCCGTCAGCAGGTGGTGCGCTTCGCCAGGGCGGCGGCGGTATTGGGGCCGTAGACGCCACTCTCGTCGCCCTGGACCCCCTGCACCACCTGGAAGTACGCGACCGAGCTCTCGGTGCGGCGGTCGAAGTTGCCGTTCGTCGGGACACTCATCCAGCACAGGATGTCGGCCAGCTTCTGCTGCATGGCCATGACGTTCGGGCCCTTCATCCCGTACTGCAGCACCTGGAAGGTGGGTGTCGGCGTCGGGGTGGTCGCCGTCGGGCTGGGGGGCGCGCTCGGCGTCGGCGTCGGAGTGGGCGCGGGCGGCGTGGTGGCCGGCGCCGGGGGAGCGGGCGCGGCCGGGGCGGGCGTCGTGGCCGTGGCGCTCGGGGGCGCCGTTCTGCTCGGGCTCGGCTTGGCCGTTCTGCTCGGGGACGGGCTCGGGGCCCCGCTGGTGGACGGCGGCGCGCTCGGGCTCGGCTCCGCCGGGGTGGTCGGGTCGACCGGTGCGGGGGCCAGGGTCGTGGAGGGCGCGGGCTGCGCCCGGTCGGCGGGCTCGGCGGAGGGCGTCACCGCGTACGCCAGGCCGACGGTGAACGCCAGCAGGGCGGCGCCGGCCGCCACCAGCAGGCCCTTGCGCCGGGCCGGCATGCCCTCCCCGGCCTGTTCCGCCGCGCGGCGGGCGGCCCGGCCGCCGGTGCCGCCGGGCGCCGCCCCGTCGAACGGGAAGTAGCCGATCTCCGTGCCCCCGGCCGGGGGCTGTTCCACCGTCGGCCGGGGCCCCGGCGGCGGCACCGACATCACCGGCGGCAGCACGGTGGTCGCGTAGGCGTCCGCGTCCGGCCCGGCCGGCGGCGCACCGGGTGCCTGGGCGGGCGGCAGCACGGTGGTGGCGAACGGGTCCGCGGGAGCGTCCGCCGGCGGCATGTCCACGATCCGGCCGACGGCCTGCGGCACGTACGGGCGGACCAGCGGCGGGCCTTCGAGGTGCGGGAGGACGGTGGTCTCGGTCAGGCTCGGATCCGGGAGGCACCTGCACCCGGCGGAGCGTGCGGTGCCGCACGTCGGGCAGTGCTGGTCCGGCATCGGCCGGTCCTCCTCGGTCTCGGATCGTTTCTCGCGTGCCCCCCGGACGGGTGTTCCCGGGGGCGAACGCGCCTGATTATGCAGGACGGTCCCAGGGGTGGACAGGGGGGTCCGGACGCCTGCGGGGGTGTTGTGACGGTTGGTGGTGGTTGTGACCCGGTGAACGGTCGGCGGGCCGGTGGGATCCCCCGAATGGCCGCCGTTCTTACGTTCGGCTCAACTGAACGGCGCAAACCAGGGCATTTCTGACAGCATGGTGAGCTGGGAGTGATCATCCGCACGGACCCCGCCGACCGGGGCCCGCGACCCCTACGGAGACCCGATGACGGATCCGATCGCCGCGTCCGACCGCAGCCCGGCGAGCGAGCCCGGCCCGCCGGAGGTCACCGTCCCCAACCTCTGGGTGCCGATCGGCGCCCTGCTGCTGGCGATGCTGCTGGCCGCGCTCGACCAGACCATCGTCTCCACCGCGCTGCCCACCATCGTCAGCGACCTCGGCGGCCTGGAGCACCTCTCCTGGGTGGTCACCGCCTACCTGCTGGCCTCCACGGCGGCCACCCCGCTCTGGGGCAAGCTCGGCGACATGTACGGCCGGAAGCGCTTCTTCCAGGCCTCGATCGTGATCTTCCTGGTGGGTTCGGTGCTCTGCGGCATCGCCCAGAACATGGGCCAGCTGATCGCCTTCCGGGCCCTCCAGGGCCTCGGCGGCGGCGGGTTGATGGTGCTCTCCCAGGCCATCGTCGGTGACCTGGTCTCACCCCGGGACCGCGGCAAGTACCAGGGCCTGTTCGGTGCGGTCTTCGGCGTCACCAGCGTGCTCGGACCGCTGCTCGGCGGCCTCTTCGTGGACAACCTCAGCTGGCGCTGGGTCTTCTACATCAACCTGCCGATCGGCGTGGTCGCCCTGGTGGTGATCGCCGCGGTGCTGCACGGGTCGGAGGTCAAGCGCCGGCACCGGATCGACTACCTGGGCACCGTGCTGATCGCCTCGGTGGCCACCTGCCTGGTGCTGATGACCTCGCTCGGCGGGACGACCTGGGGCTGGAGCTCCTGGCAGATCGTCGGACTGGGCGTGCTGGGCCTCGTCCTGCTGGTCGCCTTCGTGCTGGTCGAGCGGACCGCGGCCGAACCGGTCCTGCCGCTGCGGCTGTTCCGCTCGCAGACGTTCAGCCTGGTCGCCGTCATCTCCTTCGTGGTCGGCTTCGCGATGTTCGGCGCGCTCACCTACCTGCCGACCTTCCTCCAGGTGGTCATGGGGGTCTCGCCGACCATGTCCGGCATCCACATGCTGCCGATGGTGCTCGGGATGCTGCTCACCTCGATCGGCTCCGGCCAGATCGTCGCCCGCACCGGCCACTACCGGATCTTCCCGATCGCCGGGACGGCCGTCACCACGGTGGGCCTGCTGCTGCTCTCCAGGCTGGACGAGCACAGCAGCACCTTCGAGATGAGCTGCTACTTCCTCGTCTTCGGCCTCGGCCTGGGCCTGGTGATGCAGGTGCTGGTGCTGATCGTGCAGAACTCCGTCGGCTACCAGGACCTGGGGGTGGCCACCGCCGGCGCCACCTTCTTCCGGTCCATCGGGGCGTCGTTCGGCGTCTCCATCTTCGGCACCGTCTTCGCCTCCGGGCTCAACAGCCGGCTGGCCGACGCCCTGGCCTCCGGGGTGCCGGTGCCGCCCGGCTTCGACCTCGGGGCGATCAGCTCCGACCCGCGCATGATCGCCGGGCTGCCGGCCGTCACGCAGGACGCGGTCCACCACGCGTACTCCGAGTCGATCACCCGGGTCTTCCTGTACGCGGTGCCGGTGGTGGTGGTCGCCTTCGTGCTGTCGCTCTTCCTGCGCGAGCAGAAGCTGCGTTCGACGGTGACCGCGCCCGACCTGAGCGAGTCGATCGGCGTCAACCCGGTGGAGCGGTCCTCGCTGGACGAGATCGCCCGCGCCCTGTCGGTGCTGAGCACCCGGGAGGCCCGGCGCGACCTGTTCCGCAGGATCACCGCCGGGGCCGGGCTGGACCTCAAGCCGGCCTCCAGCTGGCTGCTGCTGCAGATGCACCACCACGGCTCGGCCGAGCCCGCCGACCTGGCCGAGCGCCGGGTCGTGCCGCTCGCCGTCATCGAGGAGGCCGCCCGGGAGGTGGAGAGTCGGGGCCTGGCCTCGCGCACCGGCGGACTCCCGCTGCGGCTCACCGAACCGGGGGAGGCGGCGGCGCTGCGGCTGGTGGCCGCCCGTCGTGAGCAACTGTCCGAACTGCTCGGCGACTGGGACGAGAAGCAGTTCGCCGACCTCGCCGAGCTGCTGACCAAGCTCTCCGGCGCACTCTGCGCGGACGAGCGCGACCGACCGGACCGGGCCGGGCCGGAGGAGCAGGAGCGGTACGGGGAGCGCCGGCCGGTGTAGCCGTCCTGGCCGGCGAACCCATTGGTGCCGCGCCCCCCTCAGGGGGTGCCGAACCAGCGCGGGGTGTCGAGGCGGAACGGGTCGCCGGGCGCCAGCGTGCGCAGGTCCGTCTCCAGGGCGCGCAGCCGCTCCTCGCCGAGGGTGTCGGACCACTGGGCGCGCAGCTCGTCGAAGATCCGGGCGGAGCGCACCAGGCAGTCGACGCCGCGCGCGGTGAGCCGGACGACCTTGCGGCGGGCGTCGGCGGGGTCGCTGCCGCGCTCGACGTAGCCCAGCTGTTCGAGCTGTTCGACGGTCTTGCCCGCGGCCTGCTTGGAGACGCCGAGGCGGCGGCCGAGTTCGACGGCGGTGGTGCCGTCCGGGCCGATCGCCTGGAAGACGAAGCCGTGCATCGGCCGCAGGTCGGGGTGGCCCTCGCGGGCGATCCGCTCGTGCAGCTCGTCGATGATCAAGCGGAAGGCGAGCAGCAGGCGCAGGGGCAGCTCGAAGCCGGGGGGAGCGGAGTCGCTTGACACGATAGACAACCTCATTGACCATATAGACAACGTCGTTGACCATTCTAGGGGGCCACCGCACATGTCAGTCATCCGCAGCACCGAAGCCCGTCGCACCGACACGCCCAACGCCGCCATGACCACCCTCGCCTCACCCACCCAGGGCGGTACCGGACTCGCGATGTGGCACGTCGACATGGTGCCGGGGCGCGAGGGCCCGCTGCACGCCATGAGCACCGAGCAGATCTGGACCTTCCTGACCGGTGACGCCACCGTCGACCTCGCCGGCGAGGTGCTCACCGTGGCGGCGGGCGACACCCTCGTCCTGCCGGCGGACACGGCCCGCCAGGTGCGCACCGCCGCCGGATTCACCGCCGTGGTGGCCTCGCCCACCCCTTCGGTGGCCTACAACCCGGACGCCGTCACCCCGGAGGGCGCTTGCGGCCTGGCGCCGAGGGACGCCGACCGCATCGTTCCGCCGTGGATCGCCTGACCTCGGGCGGGTACGGGGCGTCAGGTGTAGCAGACTGCTCGCAACGAACAGGGCCGGGGCCCTCGGCGGGCCCCGGCGGACGAGGAGGTGCGGCGTGGCCGTCGTGAAGATCAATGTGCTGACGGTTCCGGCCGAGCAGCGGGCGGAGCTGGAGAAGCGGTTCGCCTCGCGGGCCGGGTCCGTGGAGAACTCGGACGGCTTCGAGTGGTTCGAGCTGCTGCGCCCGGTCGAGGGGACCGACCAGTACCTCGTCTACACGCGGTGGGCCAACGAGGACGCGTTCAAGGCCTGGATGGAGGGCCCGATGCAGGCCGCCCACCGTCAGGGCCCGCCGGCCGCCGAGGGCGAGGCGCCCAAGCGCCCGGCGGCGTCCGGCTCGACCCTGTGGTCCTTCGAGGTCGTGCAGTCGACGGGCCCGAAGGCCTGAGGGCCGTTCACTTCGGCACGGCGCGCCCCGGATTCGTCCGGGGCGCGCCGCTGTGTGTTGCGCTCGCTTGTGCGCTCGCGCGCCCCCTGTTCGGGTGATCCTGATGGGGTTCGGGCTTGTCGGCCCGCCGACCGCACCTACGGTGATCCTGCGATCAACTGGATGGCAGTGCTGTCCTGTTGGTGCATGTACCGAAGAAAAGATGATCCCCGGCGGTGCGGCAAACACCCCGGGGTTTGGCACTGGGAGACAGAAACTCCAAATGCAGATCCATCGTATCCCCAAGCACGGGCCCGGGTACACGATCCTGGACAACGGCCACGTCATCCGGAAGCACGCGCTGTCGTGGGCCGCCCGAGGGTTGCTGAGTTACCTGCTGAGCCTGCCCGACGGCGCTCGGGAGGACGTACGGACCTTGGCGGCGAAGAGCATTGAGGGGCGCACCACGGTGGCCCGCGCGCTCCGCGAGCTGGAGGAGGCCGGTCACTACGTCCGCCGGACCACCCGCGACCCGATCACCGGCCAGGTCCAGACGGCGGTCTCGGTCCACGAAGTCCCCGTGGCGGCCAAGGCGGTTCACACACTGCCGCCGCTTCCCGTATCCCCGGCCGCCGGTCGCCCTGGAGTCGGAGCGGCAGGCGCCGGGAAGGCGGGAAGCCCCTCCCTGAGGGTAAGGAGTGTGATGGAGAAGGAAGTTGAAGGACCTTCCGTCCATCCGTCCGGGGAGCCGGCTGCGCAGGCTCAGGCGCTGAGCCCGACGCGCATGACCGAAGGCATGGCGCTCCTGCTCGAACTGGGCCGCCATGACCCGCGCATGGCCCTCGCCGGCAAGCCGCTGACGGACCAGGCCGCCCGCGTGGAGGGCCTGCTGGCCGGTGGCTGGACGTGGGAGGCGCTGACGGGCATCCTCGCTGCCCCGCTCCCGTCGACGATCACCCGAAGCGTGGGCGCGATCCTCGCGGGCCGGCTGTCGACGGTGCCGCCGTTCCCGCCCGCCCGGCGGCAGGTCGAAGCAGCTGATCCTGCTCCGACTCCCCACGTCACCTACGACTGCGACGTCTGCCGGGCCCCGGGCAAGACGCGGCCCGGGGTGTGCCGGAAGTGTCGGAATGCGGAGGGTGAGGGTGCCGACGGCGGTGTCCGAGGAATCGCAGCACTGAAGGCCTGGCGTCAGAGTCAGGACTGACGCTCAGCCTCTGGCTCACGCGGCACCGTGCTGTACCTGCGCAGCACGTCGGCAGCCGTCGACCGGTCCAGCAGCCTCAGCTCCCAGGGGCCCGTGTTGACGTCGAACTCCTTCCCGAAGCCAACCCACTTTCCGGACATGCGCCGGCCTGTGGGGTCTACGAGAAGCTGAATTGCGCCGTGGTAGCGGGCCCCCTGGTAGTAGCCGTTCTCTGCCGTCTGTTCGGTCCACGTGCCCGTGACGACGTTGCGGTCCACGGTGAGGTCAAGCGTCAACGGAGAGTCGGGGTTGGACGAGGCCCCCGGGAGCGACTCTGCGGAAATGCGGTTGCCGTGGTGCGTCAGAACGACGTGGTGCAGCCCGGAGTACGTGTTCTCGCGACTGCTGCTGAAGAACTCGTAGTGACTCACCCATACTCCGCTGTAGTCGTCGCCTGACGGGGCCGGAGCGGGCTGCGTGGATGGGATCGATCGGTGAACGGTCATGTCGTGCCCTCCGGTTCCGTCGTTCGTGACATGAGGCGGCAGGATGGACTGGAACCCCAGGCGGTCAGCGGGGACTTGAGTCACGACTTCCAATGCCCGAAGGTACACGGGGCGCGGTGCGCGGACCTCCCCCGACTCCCAGCGCTGCACGAGCCGCTTGTTCGCGTCATTGGGCTCGCCCAGGGCATCGCCCGCATCCCGCAGACGACGGGCCATCTCGTCCTGACTGAGGCGCAGACCGATGCGCATGGCGCGGAATGCCTCGTTCGGTGTCGTCATGTCTCCAAATGTAGGACGCGACGCGGCCATATGACACCGAAATGACGCCTCGCAACTGGCCAGAGTGACGCCTTAGTGACATTACGTAGCCATCGTTCGGCAGAGGAGGATTTGTCCTGCCCATCCAGAGACCACTCGGATCGAAAGGGGGTGACCCGTGGCGTCATTGCCCGCGCACATCGGCCCCGGGGGACCCACTGCTCGCTCAATGGCCGGCGCCGAGAAGCCGCCGCCCGCAGGTAGCCCCCTGAGCGACTACCTGGCCGCCAAGTCGACCCCTGGGCCCCCGAGCGCCGTCGAGACGCTGAGCAAAGCGGCGATCCTCGCGCATTGCGCGTGCGGCGACTGTCGGTCGCGGAGAGCGCTGGAGGCGACGGAGTGAGCGCGGCCGACAAGTTGGAGCCCGTGGATCCGTGGGACCGTCTCCTCCAAACTCCCCGTCGCGGTCTGGCGCGGGCTGTCAAGCTCGGTCTTGATGTGCAGCGGGCCAGCAGTGAACCCCCTCCGGTTCGACCTGCCAGAGGATTGTTCAAGTTCCTGAATTGGACCCTCCGGATCGACCTCGCGTGCGACCGGCCGCCGGCGCTGCACCGCTACCGGTGCGCCGGGGAGTACGAGGACGGTCGACCGTGCGGAGCGGAGGGGCAGTTGGTTGCGGACTTCGAGACCGCGCAGCGCTGGCCCGCCGCACACCTGCGCGAGCATCAGGACCACCGGAGTTACGAACATGTCATGGTGACGCCGTGGGTGATGGAGCCCGAGGAGGAGCCGAACTGATGGCTACCGCACACCACCGGGCGAGCCCGCTGTTCCACGAGCCCTCGCCCGTACCGGATCCGGTCGCGGAGTGCGCCGAGTGCGCGCGGTTCACGACGCTGGCCCGCGAAGCGGAGGACGCCTTCGACCACTCGGCCGCCGTGGACGCCCGCGTACGGATGCGTCGTCACCACCACCAGGCCCATCCGTGACGGATGACGGCCTCGGCGACTACCGGGATGCTGCCGAGCGGCGCCGTCAGGAGATCCGGGATCCGCGGCATCTCACGGCCGCTTTCGCGGTGTCGCTGGCGGGACTCGTGGTCGTCGCCGCGATGCTGCTGACGCTCTGTCGGTCAAGTAGCTGACCCTCCATGCCGGGGGCCATTCAGCGCCACCCCGAGGGCAGGTCCCGCGTGTGGCGGCAGGCCCTCGGACTCATCGCCAGGACTGAATTCGTAGAAGGGAACACCCGTGGGGAAGCACGGCGGAGGATCGGGCGACGACGGGAAGGGGACTGCGGGAGGCGGCCAGGGTGGCGGCCACTCGGGGAAGCCGGACACCGCCCCACTCGACGGCAAGCGCGATGCGCCGCCGACCAACCTGCCCAAGCCCGACGAGCGGTAAAGGACACCATGGACTGGGACAAGCTGGTCGACGCGCTCCGGGAGTCCGGGGCGCTGTCGGCCGACTGGGAGAAGACGTTCCGCAGTACCCCGCGTGACTTGTTCACCCCGAACCGGATCCTTCACGCCGGCGGGTGGATCGACCGGGCGGAACAGCCTGATCGCTGGGCAGAGTTGGTCGCCACGGACCTGGCGCTCGTGACACAGGTCTACGACGACGGGGAGACCCCGTCGTCGTCCAGCTCCATGCCGACCGTCGTCGCGCAGATGCTCCGGCACCTGGACGTCACCGACGGCGTGCGGGTCCTGGAGCTGGGCACCGGCACAGGATGGACGGCTGGGCTGCTGTCGCGCCGGCTCGGCGCCGACAACGTGACCAGCATCGAGTTGGACCCCGAGCTTGCCAGGTTGGCCCGGGCTCGGCTGGACGCTACCGGGTTGCGCCCTGAGGTCATCGCGGGAGACGGCACGCTCGGTCACCCCGAGGGTGCGCCGTTCCAGCGGGCCCACCTCACTGCGGCTGTGCAGCGGGTGCCCTCTGCGGTGATCGAACAGGTGGGGCCCGGTGGCGTGATCGTGGCGCCGTACGGCACTCCGTTCTGCAACGGGGGGCTGTTGCGACTCACCGTGGCCGAGGACGGCCGGTCGGCGAGCGGCCCGTTCGTCGAGGACGTGTCGTTCATGTGGGTGCGCGACCAGCGACCCGAGAGCGGCGAGTTCGACATCGAGGACGTGCGGTACAGCGCCTCCGGCATCGACCCCGTCGAGGTGGCCGAGCAGTCGCACGCCGCATTCGCCATCGGCCTGCGGCTGCCGGACCTGTTCCGACAGGAGGTGTTGGCCGGCTATGACCGGTACGGCACGGGCCGCTTCGAGGTCTGGGACGGGGTGTCGTACGCCCATTGCCGCTTTGCCGATTGGGATGGCAAGCACGCGGTGTCGCAATCCGGCCCGCGTTCCCTGTGGGGCGAGGTGACGGCTGCTCACGCCTGGTGGGTCCGCCAAGGCAGGCCGGATCTCACGCGGTTCGGCATGACCGTGACCGCCGCTGGGGAGCACCGTCCGTGGCTGGACAGCCCGGCCCGCCTCATCGGATAGCGGCAACCGGCTCGGCTCGGATCTTTGCCGAGCTCGCGGAGATTCGGGAAGTTTGCGACAACGTCATGCTCCATGACGTCTGATCACATCAGGCAGACGTCCCACCCGTCCCACCATTGAGAAGGAACCTGAGATGGCCGAGCGCCCGTATGTCCTCCTGAGTGTCGCCACCTCCGTGGACGGTCACATTGACGATGCGTCACCCCAGCGGCTGCTGTTGTCGAACGCCGAGGACTTCGACCGGGTCGACCAGGTTCGGGCGGAGTCCGACGCCATCCTGATCGGCGGCAACACGCTCCGCAGTGACAACCCGCGGCTTCTCGTCAACAGTGAGAAGCGCCGTGCCGACCGTGTCGCCGCCGGCAAGTCGGAGTACCCGCTCAAGGTGACGATCACCGCCAGCGGTGACCTCGGTCGGGACCTCAAGTTCTGGCACTTCGGGGACCAAATGGTCGTCTACACCACCGACGGTGCGGTCGCGAAGCTCCGGGAGGAACTCGATGGCCTGGCCGACGTGGTGAGCACCGGCACTACCGTCGACTTCGGGGCTGTGCTCGACGACCTCGGCGGCCGTGGCGTCGAGCGCCTCATGGTCGAGGGCGGCGGACAGATCCACACGCAGTTCCTCGCCCAGGACCTTGCCGACGAGGTGCACCTCGCCATCGCTCCGCTGCTGGTCGGTCAGGCCCAGGCTCCGCGCTTCATCCATTCCGCCGAGTACCCCGGCGGCAGCTCCAGCCGGATGAAGCTGCTCGACGCCACGACGGTCGGAGACGTCGTCCTTCTGCGGTACGCGCCCAAGCAGCGCACCGCCTGATTGCGGCGGGGCGGCCTCGATCGGCGGATGTGGCTGAGTGGACCGCCCGCCCTTCGCGGGGCGGCGTAGTGCGGGCGGGGTCGGTACCGGGGTGGGTCAGACGGTGTCGCGGACCTTGATGTAGCCCGCCTCGACGAGGAACTGCTGGTTGGGGTTGCCCGCCCCGCAGCGGTGGATGACGGCGTTGTCGCCGTTGTTGCGGGTTCCGCCGATGTCCAGGCACTTCTCGTGGGCGGTGCCGAGGGTCGACTCCAGGACGAATGCGCCCCGGCGCAGCTGCCAGGTCTGGTTGGCGGTGGCCGCCTCGGAGTACTCGCAGGCCCAGATGCGGACGTTGTCGCCGTCGAAGCCGGTGTTGTCGGCGTCGAGGCACATCTGCGGGTCGGCGCCGACGGTGTCGGCGACCTTGACCCGGCCCTCGTCGAGGACGAAGCGCTGGTTGGTGTGGTCGAGGCACTGCCAGATCCTGGCGTTGTCGGCGTTGAAGCGGGTGTTGCCGATGTCCAGGCACATCCCGGTCGGGACCCGGGGCGGGGTGGCGACGTTCAGGGTGCCGTCCGTGATCGTGTACTCCGTGCCGTTGTTGGGGTTGCGGTAGCGGAAGCTGCCGTTGCCGCGCGGGAGGGTGGTGTCGGCGGGCGCGTCGGCGTCCACGGTGACCTGCGGGGAGAAGCGGAAGTACCCGTTGGACGGCCAGCCGCTGCGGCCGCCGTTGAGTCCGTACCCCTCGCAGGTCAGGGTCCGGTTGGCGTTGCCGAGCGTGCAGTTCCGCAGGCCCACGTTGTTGCCGGTCCAGGCCGAGCCGTTGCTGCTGTACTCGGTGGGGACGGTGCTCTGCGGGGCGAAGGTGGTGTTGCCCGGTGCGGTGAACACGGCGGTCATGCCGGAGGGGGGAAGGAGGCCGGGGCCGCCGGTGTTCTGGTACGTCCACGGCACTGCCGCCGTCGCGCCGGGGGCGATCGTCACGGTGGTCGGTGCGTCGCGTCCGATGAAGGTCACGGCGGCGGCCGGCGAGGCGAACGCGCCGGCGAGCGTCAGGGACGCGACGGCCACGGTGGCCGCGCGGGCAAGGCCTCGCTTGAGGGAACTCACGAACTCGACTCCACTTCCTGGAAGGCACGGTGGGTGTGCGGTCGAGATCTTTGTGTACGGACGGACGGTGGAGGGCGGCGGTCACGCCCGCAGGCGCGCGGTTCACCCGGAATGACGGCGTTCGCCGCCGCATGGTCGATGCCCGGCGCGCCCCCGGAACCGTCCCGGGGGCGCGCCGGGGTCAGTCCTTCGGCGGGTTGAACTCCACCGGGGCGGCGAAGGCGGCGCGGCGGGTGGCGCGGCGCAGGGCGCGCAGCACGGTGGTGCCCAGCGTCAGGCAGAGGACGACGGTGAGGGCCGCGCGGGGGAGGTCCCAGCCGAGGGAGGTGGTGAGGCAGTAGGCGGCGAAGCGGACCAGGTTGGCGCTCACGTCGTCCCCCGGGACGAAGGAGATCGAGCCGGACAGGCCGGCGATGTAGGGCCAGCCCTGGAGGTTCATGATCGTGCCGTAGAGCAGTGAGGCGACGGCGCCGTAGCCGGCGAGCAGCACGAGTTCGCGGCGGCCGCGCAGGGTGGCCGCGCCCGGGAGCAGGCCGGCGCCCAGGCAGACCCAGCCCATGGCGAGCATCTGGAACGGCAGCCAGGGGCCGACCCCGCCGGTCAGCAGCGCGGAGGCGAACATCGAGAGCGAGCCGAGGACGAAGCCGAAGCCCGGGCCGAGGACCCGCCCGGCGAGCACCATCAGGAAGAACATCGGCTCCAGCCCGGCCGTGCCCGCGCCGAGCGGGCGCAGTGCCGCGCCCGCCGCGGCCAGGACGCCGAGCAGGGCGACCGCCTTGGCGTCCAGGCCGGGTGCGCCGCCGCCGGCCGTGCGGCCCTCGGAGATCTGGGCGATCACCACGGCGAGCAGGAGCGGCAGGAGCAGGGCGAACAGCCAGGGGGCGTCGGTGGAGTGGCCGACCAGGGCGGACTCGGTCGAGGCGAGCAGCGGCCAGCCGAACGCGGCCACGCCGACGAACGAGGTGAGCAGCAGGGCCGCGATCGAGCGGCGGCCGAGGGAGACGGGGCGGCCGAGGGACGGTCCGCGGTCGAGGAGGGCGCGGTGGTCGGGGGCGGCGGGGCTGCTGTCCTGCCGTGGGGCGCGGCTCATCCGGCGCCCCCGTCGAGGGCCCGCTCGACCTGGTGGACGGTGAGCCAGGGCCCGGGCGCGAGGATCTTGGAGACCTGCGGGGCGAAGGCGGGGGAGGAGACCACCACCTCCGGGGTCGGGCCGTCCGCGACGATCTCGCCGTCGGCCAGGATCACCGTGCGGTGCGCGAGTTCGGCGGCGAGCTCGACGTCGTGGGTGGCGAGCAGGACGGCGTGCCCCTCGGCGGCGAGCGCGCGCAGGATCTCCACCAGGCGGGCCTTGGCGGCGTAGTCCAGGCCGCGGGTGGGCTCGTCGAGCAGCACCAGCGGCGGCCGGGCGCTGAGCACCACGGCCAGTGCCAGGGTGAGCCGCTGGCCCTCGGAGAGGTCGCGGGGGTGGGTGGCCCCGGCGATGCCGGGCAGGAGTCGCTCCACCAGGGCGCGGCAGGTGCCGGGTTCGGCGGCCGCGTCGCCGTCGGCGGCGGCGCACTCGGCGGTGACGCTCTCCCCGTACAGCAGGTCGCGCGGGTCCTGCGGGACGAGGCCGACCTGGCGGATCAGCTCGGCGGGACGGGTGCGGTGCGGGGTCCGCCCGCCGACCCGGACGCTGCCGGCGGCGGGTGCGTGCAGGCCCACCAGGGCGCCGAGCAGGGTGGACTTGCCGGCGCCGTTGCGGCCCATCAGCGCGGTGATCTCGCCGGGGTGGAGGGCGAGGTCCACGCCGCGCAGTGCCGGGACGGGCCCGCGCTTCACGGCGAGGCGGTCGACGGTGGCGATCGGGGCGCCGGTGCTGCTGGGGGTGGCGGGGGGCCGGAGGCCGTCCAGCCGGGTGCGCAGCGGCGCGGCCTTGCGGCGGGCGTCGCGGACGGAGAGCGGCAGCGGCTGCCAGCCGGCGAGCCGGCCGAGCCCGACCACGGGCGGGTGGACCGGCGAGTGCGCCATCACCTCGGCGGGCTCGCCCAGGACCGGTGGCGCGCCCGGCGTCAGCAGCAGGACCTGGTCGGCGTACTGGACCACCCGCTCCAGCCGGTGCTCCGCCATCAGCACGGTGGTGCCCAGGTCGTGGACCAGGCGTTGCAGGACGGCCAGCACCTCTTCGGCGGCGCCCGGGTCGAGTGCCGAGGTGGGCTCGTCCAGGACGAGTACGCGCGGGTGGACGGTGAGCACGGAGCCGATGGCGACGCGCTGCTGCTGGCCGCCGGAGAGCGAGCCGAGCGCGCGGTCCCGCAGGTCGGCGAGGCCGAGCAGGTCGAGCGTCTCCTCGACCCGGCGCCGCATCACGTCCGGCGCCAGGCCCAGCGACTCCATGCCGTAGGCGAGTTCGTCCTCGACCGTGTCGGTGACGAAGTGGGCGAGCGGGTCCTGGCCCACCGTGCCGACCAGGTCGGCGAGTTCGCGCGGGCGGTGCTCCCGGGTGTCCCGCCCGCCGACGGTGACCCGGCCGTGCAGCACGCCGCCGGTGAAGTGCGGGACGAGGCCGCTGACGGTGCCGAGCAGGGTGGACTTGCCGGAGCCGGACGGGCCCACCAGCAGGCAGAGTTCCCCCTCGGGGACGGTCAGGTCGACGCCGCTGAGCGCCGGGGCCTCGGTGTCGGCGTACTGGACGGAGACCTGCTCGAAGGTGATCACGAGGCCCTCCGGGGCGGGAGCGGGGTGGCGAACGCCGGTACCAGGCCGATCAGCACCGCGAGGACGGCGGTCAGCGGCAGGGCGGGGGCGGTCGGCGGGACGACGGTCGGGGCGAAGGCGGCGGGATCGCGGGCGGAGAGCCAGATCGTCAACGCGGCCACGGCGGCGCCCGATCCTGCGGTCAGCCACTCGGGCAGGGCCCACGGGTCGGGGCGGTAGCGCGTCCGGGGGGAGCGCCGGCCGCCGAGCAGCAGGCCGGCGAAGGCCGCGGCCAGACCGAGCAGCAGGACCGGCAGGGCCCAGCCGGCGCCGCCCGCGGTGAGCAGCCCGTACGCGGCGAGGCAGATCCCGAGCAGGCCGGCCAGGGTGAGCGCGGCGGTGGTGCGGGCGAGCCGCGGCGGGACGTCGGCGGTGCGGCCGAAGCCGCGGGTGTCCATCGCGGCGGCGAGCGCCACCGAACGCTCCAACGCGCCCTCCAGGACCGGCAGTCCGACGCTCAGCACGGCGGCCACGCCCCGGTCGGTGCGCCCGCGCAGACGGCGGGCGGCGCGCAGCCGCTGCACGTCGGCGACCAGGTTGGGCGCGAAGGTCATCGCCACCACCACGGCCACGCCCGCCTCGTAGAGCGCGCCGGGCAGCGCGCGCAGCAGGCGGGACGGGCTGGCGAGGGCGTTCGCGGCGCCGACGCAGACCAGCAGGGTGGCCAGCCGAAGCCCGTCGTAGAACGCGGCGAGCAGGCCCTCGACGGTGACCCGGCCGCCGATCCGTACGCCCTGCGCCCAGGCGGGCAGCGGTACTTCGGGGAGGGTGAAGAGGACGTGGGTGCCGGGGATCGGCGAACCGAGCAGCACCGCGAAGACCAGGCGGATGCCGAGCACCAGCAGGCCGAGGCGGAGGAACGCGCCGTACGAGCGTGACCACGGCGCGTCGCCCCGGCGGGCGGCCACCACGTAGCCGGCGACGGCGGCGAGCAGGAGCAGCAGCAACGGGTTGGTGGTGCGGGTCGCTGCCGCGCCGAGGCCGAGCGCCCACAGCCACCAGGCCCCGGGGTGCAGTTGGCGGGGGCCGAGCGGGGGGCGGCGGGAGCGCGGGGTTCGGGGCGGGCCGGGGGCGCGGGGTGTGGTCACGGGGGTGGGGGTCCAGGTCGGGGCGGGTGGGGGTGGGGTGGGCTGGGAGGTGCGGGGGTGGGGCGAGAGGTGCGGGGTGGGTGGCTGGAGGCGGGCGGTCGGGAGTGGGAAGTCGGGTGGGCCGACTTCCCACTCCCGGTCCTGGTCCTGGTTCCGGTCCCGGCCCTGCGTTCTGTTCCTGCTTCGAGGGCGCGTTCTCTGTAGACCGGTCGGTATAAGTAGACCGATCTGTATAAGTAGACCGGTCGGTATAGAGGGCTCGGCCCTCGGTGGACCGGGCCAGCGGTGGGGCCGACGGCGGACTGTGGACGGAACCGTGCACCGCCCGTCGGCCGCCCCGTGGCCCGTGCCAGGAATATGCAGACCGGTCTACATAGGTGGACCGGTCTACATATTCGGCTCGGCTCAGCGGCGACGGCGGGCCTGCCAGACGGCGCCCGCAGCCAGGACGGCGACCAGGGCGCCCCCCGCGATCAGTCCGATGTCGGGACTGCTACTGCGGTCGCCGCCGTCGCCGTCGCCGGAGCCGCTCGTGGCCGGCCGGTTCGCCGCGCCGAGCTGGTCACCGCAACCCGCCTTCGGGTAACCGGCGATGGCGCAGAGCAGGCCGTTGGTGTCGTACCGCAGCGGCGGGGCGACGGCGGCCAGTACCTCGGCCGAGTTGGCGTTGCCGGGCACGACCGCGCAGGCGGTACGGGGCGCGGGCGGAGTCTCGCCGGGCGAGTCGGCGGCGGTGCCGAAGTCCAGGACCACCGCGACGCGCTTGCGCCCCGGCTGCTCGGCGGTGCCGCCGCAGACGGCGGCGAAGTCCCCGGCGGCGCCGGGCCGCGCGGCGTCCCGGCCGCCGTCTGGGCTGACGGCGAAGCGCCAGCCGTCCACGCTGCCGTCCTGCGGCACGAACACGGCGGGCCCCTGCTGCTGGTAGGCCCAGGCGCCGTCGGACCACTTCCAGAACGACCAGTACCGGTACCCGGCGGCCTGTGCGGGCGCCGCTCCCAGCACCAGCAGGATCAGCACCCCGGCGATCAGTCCGGCGACGAACCGGGCAGCCGCGGCCATTGCCCGCCGGCGCCGCTGCGGGTCGGCGCAGAGCCGCCCGGCCACGCACAGTCGACCGGCCGCAGGGGGCCGACCGGCGGCACCGGAACCACCAGCCACACCGGAACGATCGGCCACACCGGAACGACCGGCGGCGTCCTCCGCCCGACCCCCGGGGTCGGCCGGCCGCCCGGGCACGGCTGCCCGGGGGGTGCCGGGGCCGGTCACCGCTTCAGGCCCCGCTTGCGCTGCAGGCTCAGCACCAGGCCGCCGCCGACGCCGATCAGCAGACCGATGCCGATCGGCCACCACTGGCCGAGGCCGTCGTCCTTCTTCTTCGCAGGCGCCGAGGAGGCGGAGGCCGAAGCCGAAGCCGGGGCGGTCGCCTTGGGCGCCGGGCCGAGCGCGGTCAGCTGCGCGACCAGGTCGCCGCCGAACGCGGCGGGGTCGCGCTGGGCGGCCTGGGCGACCAGCAGCAGGGTGGCGGTGGCGGAGGCGTCGGTGCCGCTCTTCGTCCAGGTGCCGCCCTCCTTGGCCAGCCAGTCCACCGCGCCGGCGGCCTGCTGCGGGTGGCCGCCCTGGATCAGGCCGAGCGCCGCCCAGGCGGTGGCGGTGTAGTCGGGGGTGGGGGTGGCGCCGGGCAGGCTCAGGGTCAGGTGCTGGCCGCCGGCCGCGAGCTGGGCGGTGAGGTAGGCACCGGCCGCCTCGGCGGAGTCGGCGCGCGGCACGAGCGGCTCGGTGGCGCCGTCCGCGCAGGGCAGCGCCTTGGGCGCGGCATCCGTCCGGTTGGTGTTGGTGACCGGCAGCTTCCCGCCCGCCGCGGCGAGCGAGGCCTGGCCGCTGGCCAGGGCGTTCGGGGCGAGCGCGCCGGTCGGGTCGGGCTGGTAGGCGAAGGCCCCGCGCTGGTCGGCGGGGGCGGCGCAGCCGAGCTGGAAGAGCGCGAGCCCGTCGAAGGCGCTGCGGCCCGACTTGGCGACGCCCGCCGGGTCCAGCTTGGCGGCGAGCAGGGCGTTCACGGCCAGGCCCGTGGAGTTGGCGTCACCGGGGGTGCCGGGGGTGTAGGCCCAGCTGCCGTCCGCGTTCTGGTTGGCCTTGAGCCACTGGACGCCCTTGTCGACGGCGTCCTGGTGGCCGCCGAGCGCGACCAGGGCCTGGACGGCGACGGCGGTCGCGTTGCTGTCCTCGTTCTTGGCGTCGCACGCGGCCGAGGTGTCCGCGCGGTACGAGGGCCAGCCGCCGTCGGCGCACTGCTGGCCGGTCAGCCAGGAGACGGCGGAGTCGGCCGGGGTCACCTTGGCACCCGTCAGCGCGGTGAGGGCGAGGGACTGGCGCCACACGCCGTCGTACGTCGGGTCGCCCTTGCCGTAGAGGCCCTCGGGGACGGGCGCGGTGGCGCCGGTCGAGGGGCTGTCGGCGAGGGCCGGTGCGGCGGCGGCGCCGGCCAGCAGGGCGGCGGACAGGGCGGCGGCGCCCAGGCGGGCGGCGGTGAGCATGGTGGAGATGAGCCTTTCGATGAGCGGTGTGGTGGCCCGGGTGGGCCGTTCCGTAGACCTCGACGGTGCCGGGTACGGGTGTGCCCGGTCTGGCCGCTCGCCTCTCCCGGGCATTCCGACTGCCCCGGCCGTCCAGCGCCGGGCTCACGGTTGCGGGTCAGTGCCGGATTCGCACCGGCTTTCCCCGGAGGAGAAGCGGGATGGAGTTGTCCTGCCCGTCGACTTTAGCCGCCGCGACTGCGGCCTCCGTGACTCCGGCCGCCGAGCCCTCCGGCCGCCGAGCCGCCGAGCCGCGGTCGCCGCGCCCGGGCGGTCCGGTCGCCCCCGAGCCGCCCGGACCCCGAGCCGCCCGGACCCCGAGCCGTCGAGAACAGGTTCCACTTCGCCCCGGCCCGCCCGCGGCAGGGCGCTCAGGGCAGGGTGAGCAGCCGCGCGGCGGTGTGCAGGTCGGCGCGGACCTCGGCGATCGAGGCGCGTCCGGAGAGCCAGGAGACCAGGGCCGAGTGCCAGGTGTGCTCGATCACCCGGACGGCGGCGCGCTGGCTCTCGGTCGGCGGCCCGGACTGGCCGAGCGCGTCCAGGATCAGCTGCCCGGTGGCCGAGCTCACCCGGTCCACCTCGGCGCTCACCGAGCGGTCCGCGAACGAGAGCGCACGGACCATCGCCTCGGCCAGCAGCGGCTCGCGCTGGAGCGCGTGGAACGCCCGGGTGAGCGTCTCGGCGACCCTCGACGCCGCGTCCCGCTCGGCCGGCGGGTGCCGCCGGACCTGCTCCTGGAGGCCCTGCAACTGCTCCAGCATGACCGCGACCAGCAGATGGACCTTGGAGGGGAAGTACCGGTACAGGGTGCCGAGCGCCACCTGCGCGCCCTCCGCGACCTCCCGCATCTGCACCGCCTCGTACCCGCCGCGGGCGGCCAGCCCGGTGGCGGCCCGCAGGATCCGCCGCCGCCGTTCGGCCTGGCGGGCGGTCAGCGGCGGGTCGGCGGGCTGCCCGGCGGGGCCGGCGGCGGCGGTGGGTACGGGCGGGGCGGGCGGTGGCAAGGGTGCTCCCGGGGCGCGAGAGTGACGGGGTGCTCCGGCTGGTCCGGCTGCTGCTCCGGCAGGTGTTCCCGGCGTGGCGTGAATCACCAGCCCTGGCACCTGAGGAGTCGCTACGGGCCGGTATCTTCGAGGTCTCTCATTGTTCACATGGTCACTGGCGAACTCCACACCACACTGAAACCTGATCTACTTTAGCGACCGGCAGCACAGACTTCAGCAAGGACGGGAGCCGACGATGACCGCGCAGCCGCTGCGGATTGCCCTGTTGTCGTACCGCGGCGACCCGTTCTGCGGCGGCCAGGGCGTCTACGTACGGCACCTCTCCCGCGAGCTGGCCCGCCTGGGCCACCACGTGGACGTGATCGGCTCCCAGCCGTACCCGGTGCTGGACGAGGTCGAGGGCCCCGGCTCGGTCCGCCTGGTCGAGCTGCCCAGCCTGGACCTCTACCGCGCCGACGACCCGTTCCGCACGCCGGGACTGGCCGAGTACCGGGGCCCGGTGGACGTGCTGGAGTTCGTCACCATGCGCACCGGCGGCTTCCCCGAGCCCCTGACGTTCTCGCTCCGCGCCCGTCAGTACCTCGCCCTGCACAAGGGCCGCTACGACGTGGTGCACGACAACCAGACCCTCGGGTACGGCCTCCTCGGCCTCGCGCGGCACGGGTTCCCGCTGGTCACCACGATCCACCACCCGATCACCGTGGACCGGCAGCTGGAACTGGACGCCGCCCCGAGCCTGCCCCGCCGCCTCTCGCTGCGCCGCTGGTACGCCTTCACCCGGATGCAGCGCCGGGTGGCCGCCCGGCTGGACCGCATCATCACCGTCTCCGGCACCTCGAAGCGCGAGATCGCCGAGCACCTGGGCACCGCGCCGGGCGCGATCTCGGTGGTGCCGATCGGTGCCGACACCCGGCTCTGGTCGCCGTCCGACCGCGTGGCCCGGGTGCCCGGCCGGATCGTCACCACCTCCAGCGCCGACGTCCCGCTCAAGGGCCTGGTGCACCTGGTCGAGGCGCTGGCCAAGGTCCGCACCGAGCGGGACGCGCACCTGGTCGTGGTCGGCAAGCCGCAGAAGGAGCACGGTCCGGTCGCCGAGGCCGTGCGCCGCTTCGGTCTGGAGCAGTTCATCGAGTTCCGCCACGGCCTGACCGACGACGAGCTGGTCGACCTGTACCGCTCGGCCGAGGTGGCCTGCGTGCCGTCGCTGTACGAGGGCTTCTCGCTGCCCGCCGCCGAGGCGATGGCCACCGGCACCCCGCTGGTGGCCACCACCGGCGGGGCGATCCCCGAGGTGGCCGGGCCGGACGGCGAGACCTGTCTCGCGGTGCCGCCGGGCGACGCGGGTGCGCTGGCCGCGGCGCTCGGCCGGCTGCTGGACGACCCGCGGCTGCGCGCCACGCTCGGTGAGGCCGGGCGCGAGCGGGTGCTCGCGCGGTTCACCTGGGAGCGGGCCGCCGCCCTGACCGCCGACAGCTACCGGGCGGCGATCGCCACCGGCGTCGGGCGCCGGGCCCGGTCCGGTCCGGGCTGGCGGTACGTGGCCTGACGGGTCGCCGGACCCGTTCTCGTCGGATCCGCCCCGGTGGGTCCGACGCTTCGTCGGACCCGGCCGGGCCGGCTCGGCGTCACAAACGTTTGGTACCAGAGGAATGGGAGCCCGCAGTGCTGACCGTTGATTTCTCGCGCTTCCCGCTCGCCCCCGGCGACCGGGTGCTCGACCTGGGCTGCGGCGGGGGGCGGCACGCGTTCGAGTGCTACCGGCGCGGGGCCCGGGTGACCGCCCTCGACCAGAGCGCCGAGGAGATCGCCGAGGTCAAGAAGTGGTTCGCCGCCATGGCGGAGGCCGGCGAGGCACCCGAGGGCGCGTCGGCGGTCGCGATGGAGGGCAACGCGCTGGCCCTGCCGTTCGAGGACGAGTACTTCGACAAGATCATCATCTCTGAGGTGATGGAGCACATCCCGGACGACAAGGGCGTGCTCAACGAGATGTTCCGGGTGCTCAAGCCCGGCGGGCTGCTGGCCGTCACCGTGCCGCGCTGGCTGCCCGAGAAGATCTGCTGGGCACTCTCCGACGAGTACCACGAGGTCGAGGGCGGCCACATCCGGATCTACCGGGGCGACGAGCTGCTCGACAAGCTCAAGGACGCCGGCCTGGAGCCGTACGGCACCCACCACGCGCACGCGCTGCACTCGCCCTACTGGTGGATCAAGTGCGCGGTCGGGGTGGACAACGACAAGGCGCTGCCGGTCAAGGCCTACCACCAGCTGCTGGTCTGGGACATCGTCGGCACCCCGGTGATCAGCAGGCTCACCAAGGCCGCGGAGAAGGCCCTCAACCCGGTGATCGGCAAGAGCTTCGTCGCCTACGCCTCCAAGCCGAACCGCGTCGAGGTCGCGCCGGACCGCGTCGGGGCCCCGTCGGACCGCGTCGAGGGCGGCCGGAGCGGGTCCGGGCGGACCGACGCCGGGCAGGCCGACGCCGGGCGGGCCGGAGAGTGACCGCCGCCGTCCCCGAGGTGCTGCTGCTGGACGGGGTGCTCGACGCCGAGCAGGCCGCCAGCACCGTCCGCAGCATCCTCGCCGAGCAGCAGAGCGACGGCGCGATACCGTGGTTCACCGGTCATCACCTGGACCCGTGGGACCACACCGAGGCCGCGATGGCCCTGGACACGGCCGGCGAGCACGCCGCCGCCGAGGCCGCCTACCGCTGGCTGGCGGCCCGTCAGAACCCCGACGGCTCCTGGTACGCCGCTTACGCGTACGGGCAGGGCGGCACCGACGGCGAGGTCTCGAACCCGGCCAAGGAGACCAACTTCTGCGCCTACGTGGCCGTCGGCGTCTGGCACCACCACCTCAGCACCGGGGACGACGCCTTCCTGGAGTGGATCTGGCCGGTCGTGCGGCGCGCCCTCGACTTCATCGTCGGCCTGCGGCTGCCCGGCGGCCCGATCTCCTGGCGGGTCGACGAGCACGGCGAGGCGCCCGACGAGGCGCTGCTGACCGGCTCCTCCAGCATCCTGCACGCGCTCCGCTGCGGCCTGGCCGTCGCCGACTACCTGGAGGAGCCGCAGCCCGACTGGGAGCTGGCGGCCGGCCGGCTGCGGCACGCCATCGCGCACCACCCCGAGCGGTTCCTGGACAAGGACCGCTACTCGATGGACTGGTACTACCCCGTGCTCGGCACCGCGCTGCGCGGCCCGGCCGCGCTGGAGCGGATCGAGCGGGACTGGGACCGCTTCGTCGTCCCCGGCCTCGGGGTGCGCTGCGTCAGCGACCGCCCCTGGGTGACCGGCGGCGAGAGCGCCGAACTGGCCATGGCGCTCTGGGCGGTCGGCGAGTCCGACCGCGCGGTCGAGATCCTGCGCTGGATCCAGAAGCACCTGCGGCACGGCGACGGCTCGTACTGGACCGGCTACGTCTTCGAGGACGACGCCATCTGGCCCGAGGAGCGCACCACCTGGACGGCGGGGGCGCTGCTGCTGGCCGTCGCCGCGCTCGGCGGCGATCCGGCCACGGTGACGGTCTTCGGCGGCGACCAGCTGCCCACCGGCCTGGTGGTCCAGGACTGCTGCTGAGTCCGGCCCGGGCGGCCGGGCGGACCGACGACGAAGGGGCGGGACCGGAGTGATCCGGTCCCGCCCCTTCGGTGTCGCCTGCCGGTGTGTCAGCCGCGCTGGATACCGGTGGTGTCGTTCAGCACGCCCTGGGTGCCGTCCTGGAGCTGGGCGACCAGCGCGGCGCCGCGCTGCTCGACCGCCAGGTACCAGGTGCCCGGGACGAGGTCGCCGACCGGAGCGCCGGCCGGGTTGTCCTTCGGGGCCAGCTGACGCGGCGCCGGGACGGCGAACCAGAACGGCGCGAAGTCGGGCGCCGGGGCCGGCTGGGCCTGGGCGGGAGCCGGCGCCTGGTGGGCGGCCTGCTGGGTGGCGGCGTGCTGAGCGGCCTGCTGGGCCGCGGCCTGGGCGGCGTCCTGCGGCTGGCCGGCCTGCGGGGCCGGGTAGCCGTAGCCGCCGGGCTGGCCGCCGAACGCGGGGGACTGCACCTGCTGCGGGTCCTGGCCGGGGGCCGGGTAGCCGTACTGGCCGGGCTGGCCGGGCTGCGGGGCCGGGTAGCCGCCGGGGTAGCCCTGCGGGACGGCCGGCTTGTCGGTGACCAGCGGGGCCTTCAGCGCGGGCACCAGCGGGCCGGCCGCGGCCGCACCGGCGAGCACCAGCAGGGAGATGACGGCCAGCCAGGCGCCGAAGCCGTGGTCCAGGCCCTTCGGGCCACCGCCCAGGGCCCAGATCGAGGTCCAGAGCGCGGCCACGGCGAACGCGATGCCCCACTGGTCCAGCCGCAGGCCGAGCACCTGGCGGGTGGCGGCGGCGGCGCCCTGGAAGCGCTGCACCAGGATCAGCACGGCGGCGAGGATGCCGAGCAGGAAGACCGAGGGCAGCACGGGGAACAGGACGCTGTCCCAGGCGTTCTGCGACGTGTCGCCGCAGTACCTGCCACTGCAGTCCACGGTCCAGTACGGCAGGAAGGAGGCGATGAAGAGCAGGACGGCCGCACCTGCGACGGCGGCGTCTCCCCTGGTGAGAGCGCGCAGATTCACTAACGTTCCCCTCGTTGGTGTGTCGTGGACGGCGGTTCTTCGCGGTCGGGTTGACCGGCCCGGAAAACTCCGAACGGACCAGAAGCCTAGGGCCAACCGCGTCGCGGGTGCACAGCGGGCTCGGGAATGGGGCGAAGTCGTTGCAAACTGCGCGGCCCCGGCCTCTTGCTGTCCACCTTTCGGTGGGGCGGGCGGTTCGGCCCCGGCCGCCTACCGCGTGGTCAGAAACGCGGTCAGTGCGTCCGCGATCCCCTGGGCGGCCTGCTGGCGCCACTGAGGGTCCGTCATCCGCTTGGCATCGGTCGAATTGCGCATATTACCGCACTCGATGAACACCTTGGGCACGGCCGAGAGGTTCAGCCCGCCGAGGTCGGACCGGGTGTCCAGGCCCTGGCTGGCGATGTAGTCGGCGTACGGCTCGCCCGTCGCGGCGTGGAAGCTGTCGCGCAGCAGCAGGCCGAGCCGGTGCGAGGGCGCGACGATCGCGGTGTTGTCCGCCTTTCCGGCGACCACCTTGGCGGGCATGATCACGTGGAAGCCGCTGCCGCCGGCCGGGCCGCCGTCCCCGTGCACGGAGACCGCCGCGTCGGCGTGGGCGGCGGCGCCCGCCTTCGCGCGCTCGTCCACGCACGGGCCCCAGGGCCGGTCGCCGTCCTGGACCAGGACCACCGTCGCGCCCCGGGCGGTGAGGATCGCGCGGGCCCGGCGGGAGACGTCCAGGGAGTACTCGGCCTCGCTGTAGCCGGCGTTGGTCGAGGTGCCGGTGGTGTCGCACTCCTTGCGGGCGTTGCCGATGTCGACCTGGCGGTTGATCTCGGTGGTGTGGGCGGCGTTACCGGGGTTGTGGCCGGGGTCGAGCAGGACGGTGCGCCCGGCCAGCACGGTGGAGGACGCGGTGGTGGTCGCGGGGGAGGACGGGGTGCCGGTCGTCGTGCCGGTGGCGGCGCTCTCCGGGGCCGACGGGCCGGTGGCCGGGGAGGCTGCCGGGGCGCCGGGCGACGGCGAGGCGTCCACCGGGGCCGCGAACGGGGCCGGGGCCGGCGCCGACGGCGATGCCGCGGGCGACGCGGAGCCGTCCCGGCCGTGGTCGGCGACCGCCTGCCAGCCCAGCCAGCCGGCCAGGCAGAGCGGTACCAGGACGGCGGCCACGGTGGAGGCGCGCAGCAGGCGGGAACGGCGGGGCGGTTCGTCGTGCGGACCGGAGGTGGTGCGGGTCACGGGTGGTTCAGATCCTGTCCTGGGTGCGCGCGGTCAGGCCGTACGGGTCGGCGATCGCCTTCCACTTCGCCACGAAGTCCTTCTTCGCCTGGGTGGCCTGCGGGTTGAGCTCGTCCGCGTGCTTCTTGTCGGCGGTGTTCGGGGCCGAGCCCGAGCAGCCCTGGGCGGAGACGGCGCGGGCCCAGCTCGCGTACGCCCGGTCGATGTCGGCGGACAGCTGCCAGGCGGACTTCAGCGACTGCACCGCGTCCGCGCCGCCGGGCAGGTCGGTGACGGCCAGGGTGGCGAGCTTGGCGATCAGCTGGTCGCGCTGCTTGGCGCCGCTGTCGAAGACCTGCGCGGCGCTGTCGATGTCGGCCTTCGCGGGGCAGCTGCTCACCTTGGCGACCGCGCTGCCGATCGGCGCCTTCGCGCTCTCGCCCTGGGTCAGCAGTTCGTCCAGGGCCTTGGCCTGGGCCTGCGCGTTGGGCCCGCCCGCACCGGCGGTCGGGCTCGCGGAGGCGGACGCGGACGCGGTGTCGGTGGGGCTCGGGGCACCGGTCGATCCGTCGGGGGCCGGGGCGGGCGGCGGGTTCCCGGTGGTGCCGGGGTCGGTGGCGGCCGCCGAGGAGGTGGTGGCGGCGGCCCGGTCGGCCGAGTCGCCCTTGCCCTTGACCGCCCAGAGGATGCCGCCGCCGAGGGCCAGCACGAACAGCAGCGCGAAGGCGATCAGCAGCGGTGCGCGCCGGTTGGCCGGGCGGTCCTCGGCGTCGAGGTCCTCGTAGCCCGCCGCGTAGTCCGGCTGCTGGTAGGGCTGCTGGTAGGGCTGGGCCGGGTACCCGGGGTACTGCTGGGGGTACGGGGCCTCGGCGTACGGGGGCTGGGGCGGGGGGTGGGGCTGGTTCTGGGGCTGGGGCGCCGGCGGGTAGCCGTAGCCGCCGGCCGGGCCCTGGGGGGCCGCGTGCTCCGGGAAGCCCGGTGCGGGCGGCGCCGCCGTCGGCGGGCCGGCGGGCGGCGGGGCGGCGGCCGGGAAGGCGGGCGCGGTCGGGGCGTCGTACCCCTGGCCGCCGGTGGCCAGGTACGGGCGGGCGGCCAGCGGTGGGCCCTGGTCGCCGACGCCGCCCGCTGCGGGCGGCTGCTGCATCAGGGGCGCCCGGCCGGGCGCCTGCGGCGCCTCACCGGGCCGGCCGGGCGCGGGCGGCACCGGCTGGGCGGCGGGGGGTTGGGCGGTGGGGGGCTGGGCCGTTCCCGGGGCGGGCTGCTGCGGCCCGCGCACCCAGCCGCCGGCGCCGCCGCGCGCGGTCGGGTCCCAGACCGCCGGAGCGGTGTTCTGCTGGTCGGTCATCGTGCTGGCCCCCACCGTCTGCCCGGTCGCTCTGCCTGGTGCTGTGCCGCTGTCCCCGGCGCCCGTGCGCCGCGCGGACACCGTACCGTTCGAACCCCCGCCCGACAGCCCCGGCACGACGTTAGAGCATCCGTGATCGCCTGTGGGGCCGGTCCGGGGATCTCGTCGGGCCGCGCTGGCGTTCGATTCCGGCGTTCGAGGACGGTGCCCGGCGCGCCGGTCGGCACGCCGTCGGGAAGAGGCCCGGGAAGGGGTTCGGTCGGGGTTCGGGCGGGGTTCGCGACCGGTCCGGGAAGGGGTCCGGGACGGGGTTCGGTCGGGCTTCGCGACCGGTCGGGTCAGCCGGCGGCCCGGCGCAGGACGCGCAGCGAACCGGTGACCGAGATCTCCTCGAAGCCCTCGGCGAGCGCCCGCAGGTACACCCGGTAGGGCGCCTGGCCGCCGTCCGCCGGATCGGGGAAGACGTCGTGCACCACCAGCAGGCCCTCGGGAGCCAGGTGCGGCGCCCAGCCCTCGTAGTCGCCGGTGGCGTGCTCGTCGGTGTGGCCGCCGTCGATGAAGACCAGGCCGAGCCGGCCGCCCCAGAGCGCCGCGATCTGCGGCGAGCGGCCGACCAGCGCGACCACGTGGTCCTCCAGCCCGGCCGCGTGCAGGGTGCGGCGGAACCGGGGGAGCGTGTCCATCCGGCCCACCTCCTGGTCCACCAGGGTCGGGTCGTGGTACTCCCAGCCGGGCTGCTGCTCCTCGGAGCCCCGGTGGTGGTCGACGGTCAGGGCCACCGTGCCCGCCGCCCGGGCGGCCGCGGCCAGCAGGATCGCCGACCGCCCGCAGTACGTGCCGATCTCCAGCACCGGCAGGCCCGTCCGCCGTGCCGCCGTCAGCGCCGCCGCGTACAGCGCGAGGCCCTCGTCCACCGGCATGAACCCGGTCGCGCCCTCGAAGGCCGCCAGCACCTCGGGTGCGGGGTGCGTGTTCTCCAGGAGGTCGGACATGGTGCAGCTCCCTTGCCGGGTGTTCTGGTGCTCGTGCTCGCCGTCGGACCCTACTGGACGGTAGGCCGTGGCGTCCCGTTCGGTGGGGTCACGCTGTTCCTCAGCCGGCCAGGAGGGTGCGCGCCAGGCGCACGCGGTGGGGGGCCAGCTCGGCGGCGATGGCGGCGGCCTCGGCGGGGGTCGTGCTGAGGGTGGCCGGCAGGGCCGGGCGCCGGTCGAGCAGCGCGAGCCGCAGGTGCGTCGGCGGGTGGGTGCTGTCCACGGCCCCGCGTTCCAGGGCGGAGCGGCGCAGCAGGCGCTCGTGCTCCAGCGGCGGGACGGTGGCGAGGTGCTGGCGCAGCCGCTCCCAGAACGCCTCGGGCGTGATCACCGGCTCCGCCGGGGCGGTCGCCGGGCCGCGGCGGGCCGCGCGGGGCCGGCTCCGCAGCTCCGCGCGCACCCGGGCCGTCGCGGTGCGGACGGTCTCGTCGAGCAGCCCTGTCCGCAGCAGGTGCCGGGTCGCCTCGGTGGACGCGACGCGGGCGGCCAGCGTGTCCGCGTGGTACTCGGCCTGCTGCCCGGCGCGCGAGGTGAGCCGGTCGAGCAGCAGGACCACCGCGAGCAGCAGCCGGGCGAGGCCGCCGAGCAGGATGCCGGCGACGAGGTCGGTGATCTGGAACAGCAGCCGCAGCTCCACCACGTCCCGGTAGTGGCCGCGCGGGCGGGCGAGGTCGTACCAGTGGGCGAGCGCGTTGATCGCTGAGCCGAGCCAGAGCCCGCGCCGGTGGTCGCCGTTGACCCGGTGGCCGAACTCGTGTCCGAGCAGGGCGACCCGCTCCTGCTCGCCGAGCACCTCCCAGAACGGCAGACCGAGGGTGAGCACCGACCGCCGGCGCAGCCCGACCACCGACATGCTCGCGTTGAACGCGTCGTCGACCCGGATCACCCCGACCGGCCCGGCCCCCACCTCGGCGGCGACGCGGTCCGCCAGCCCGTAGAGGGCGGGTGCCCCGGTGCGTTCCAGCACGCCCTCGTCGCGCGGTGCCCGGCCGAGCCGCGGCCGGAGCAGGACCACCACCGCGAGGACGACCGCGCCGAGGCAGCGCAGCGGGGTGTTGCCGGTGACGAGCAGCCAGAGCCCCCAGGCGCACAGGGCCGCGGTGGTCAGGTGGACCGCGGTGGCGATGGCCGACGCGGCCAGCCAGGCCCGCTGCGCGCCGGTGGCGGTACGGCCGGCCGCGACGTCCTCGAAGAGCTCGTCGGTGCGGGCGGTCGCGACCGCCTCGCGCCGGGCGTCCGCGGCGGCCCGGCGGGTGGTGGTGGCGGGGGCGTCCGCCGGTTCGGGGGTCAGGTTCCACTCGCACTGCGGGCACCAGACGGCGAACCGGGGATCGGCGTCGATCGTGGCGGTGCAGTGCGGGCAGGCCTGCGGCGCGGACACCGCGGGGGCGGTGGCGTCGGCGGTGGCGGCGTCGGGCTCGGGGGCTTCGCTGGTGGTGGCCTCGGGGGCGGCGGGTATGGGCACGGCGGGTGATCATGCCAGGGCGAGGGTCCCGGCGCTCAGCCGTTCCACCGGCCGGAAGCGGCGGGGCCGAATGGAACATGTTCTACTCCGCCCGCGCGCGTCGTGCCAGAATCGGCCCGACCACCGATCCGAGGCGAACCCGGAGCAGTTCCATGCGCGCAGCCATCCTGCACAAGACCGGCCAGGACACGCTCGACGTCCGCGACGACGTGGTGGCGGTCGGCTTCGGCCCCGGAAAGGTGAGGGTCCGTCTGCGGGCGGCCAGCCTCTGCCACTCCGACCTGTCGGCGATGAGCGGCGTCCTGCCGCAGCCCGCGCCGTTCGTCCCCGGCCACGAGGGCGCCGGCGACGTGGTGGAGGTCGGCGAGGGCGTGACCGGCGTCGCGGTCGGGGACCGCGTGGTGCTCTGCTGGATGGCGCCCTGCGGCCACTGCGTCCACTGCGAGCGCGGGCGGGGCCACCTCTGCGTGGCGAGCCTGCGCCGGCTCGGCGCGCCGGGCTTCCGGTTCGGCGGCGGGGAGTCGGCGGTCGGGCCCGCGGAGCCGGTGGAGGCCTCCGGCTTCTACGGCACCGGCACGTTCGCCGAGGAGGTGGTGGTCGACCGCGCCGCCGTCATCACCGTCCCCGCCGACCTGCCGTACGAGCTGGCCGCGCTGATCGGCTGCGGGGTGACCACCGGCGTGGGTGCCGCCGTGCACACCGCCCGGGTGGAGCCGGGGGCCTCCGTCGCGGTGATCGGCGCGGGCGGGGTGGGTGTCGCGGCCGTGCAGGGCGCGCGGGTCTGCGGCGCCGGCCGGATCGCCGTGGTGGACCCGGTCGCCTCGCGCCGGGAGCGGGCGCTGGCCTTCGGTGCCACCGAGGCGCTCGCGCCCGAGGAGCTGAAGGCCGTCGCGAAGGGCCTGCCGGGCGGCGGGTTCGACTACGTCTTCGAGGCGGTCGGCCGCTCGGCCACCGTCCGGGCCGGGTACGACGCGGTCCGGCGCGGGGGCGCCGTCGTGGTGATCGGGGCCGGGGCGCGGGACGACCTCGCGCAGTTCAGCATGAGCGAGCTCTTCTTCAGCGAGAAGCGGCTGCTGCCCTCGCTGTACGGCGGCGCGCCGGTGCCGCGGACCATCGCGCTGGTGGTGGAGCTGTGGCGGGCCGGGCGGATCGACCTCGCGGGCATGGTGACGCACCGGGTCGGGCTGGCGGACGTCAACGAGGCCATCGCGCAGATGCGGGGCGGCGAGGCGCTGCGGACGGTCGTCACGCTGGACTGAGCGGCGGCGCGGCTGTTCGGCCGCCGGGGCCGCCCGCGGGGTTGCCGTGGCAGCTGGCCGGGACGCCGCAGGGCCCGCCGGTGCACCCGGCGGGCCCTGCGGCGAACAGCCGCGAACGGCTGCGAGGCCTGCGTCAGCCCTGCTCGGCGCCCAGACCGAGGCGGTGCCGGCCGTGCGGGTCGGCCTCGGGCCTGTCGTCGGCGGCGGAGGGGCCCCGGTGGCGACCGTGCGACGCGGTGTCCTCGGCCGTGGTCCCGGCGGTGGCGGTCCCGGTGATCGCGGGTCCGGTGGTGTCGGTGAGGGTGTCGGACATCAAAATCGTCTTCCGTGCGAGGGTGCGGGTGTTTCGGCGCCGGCTGGCACCGCGGGCGCGGTCCGGCGGGTGATCAGGTGCGTGATCAGGTGTGTGACCAGGCGTCTGAGCTGCGCCGGAGCCGGTGATCTCGGCCCGTGCCCCGGCCACCCTAATGGCCGGAACGGGCGAGATCCTATCGAGATCATGACGGGTGCCCGGCGAACGGCCCGGCTGCCCGCGGTCCCGCCGAGCCCAGCCAGTGGCCGACCAGTTCGCGGTAGAGCGGCGACAGGACCTGGAGGTCGCCGTGGCGCGCGAGCACGCCCCGGCCGCCGTCGAGCAGCAGGACGCGGTCGGCCCGCAGCGCCGAACTGATCCGGTGCGCCACCACGACGAGCGCTCCCGGGCGGGCGGCGAAGGCCCGCTCGACCCGCTCCTCCGCGGCGGCGTCCAGCCGGCAGGTGGCCTCGTCGAGCACCACGAGGGGCGCGGTGCAGAGGTACGTCCTGACCAGCGCCAGCAGTTGGCGTTCGCCGGCCGAGAGCCTGCCCGGATCGGCGATCACGCCGTCGAGCCCGCCGAGCCGGGCGACGAGCCCGTCCGCGCCCAGCAGGGCCGCGGTGTCCAGGAGCCGGGTGTCGGTCGGACCGGTCGTGGCAGGCGGACCGGCCGGTGCAGGCGGACCGGTCGGTGCAGGCGGGCCGGTCGTCTCGGGCGGGCCGGGCCAGCGCAGGTTGGCACGGACGGTGCCCGGGAAGACGTACGCCTCCTGGGGGAGCAGGGCCACCAGGCGGGCGCGTTCGGGGCCGGGGAGGAGGTGCGGGTGGAGGCCGTCGACGGTGACCTCGCCGTCGAGCGGGGCGAGCAGGCCGGCGAGCAACGCGGCGAGGGTGGACTTGCCCGTGCCGCTCGGACCGACCACGGCCAGGTGCTCGCCGGGGGCCGTCGTCAGGTCGAGGCCGGCGAGGACGGGGGCGGCGTGCGGGCCGTGGGCGTGCCGGAGGGCGGTGAGGCGGATGGTGGGCGCGGGCCCCGGCCGCTCGGCGCCGGCGGGCTCCGGGGCCGGCTCCGAGTAAGGGGCCGGCTTCGGGTAAGGGGCCGGCTTCGGGTCCGCTTCGTGGTCCGGGTAGCTGGTGGCGAGCCGGTCCAGCACGACGGTCAGGTTCAGCAGCCAGCCACCGACGGTGCCGGCCAAGGTCCGGACCGCCGGGTCGAGTTGTTGCAGCAGATAGGTGGCGACACCGAGCAGTTCGCCCGCGCTGAGGCCGCCGTCGCCGAGCAGCCGGGGCGCGGCCGCGACCACCGCCAGGACGGGCAGCCGCCCGCCGAGCGCGACGACCAGCGAGCGGAGCGCGGCGGCGCGGCCGAGGGCGCGGGAGGCGGCGGCGCTCTCCTCCGCGGTGGCGGCGAGCGCCTCGGCCGTCCGCTGCTGTGCCCCGGTGGCCTGGACGTCGCGCAGTCCGTGGAGGGCCCGGCCGGCCTCGGCGGTCAGCCGTTCCTCGGCGAGGACGACGGCCCGGCGGCGCTCGACCAGCGGGCCCAGCAGCCGGGCGAAGAGGACGCCGGCGGCGAGCAGGGGGAGCAGTACCAGCGGCAGGGCGGCCGGTGCGAGGAGGGCGAGGCCGACCAGCGCGGCCGCCAGGGTGACCCCGACCCCGCGCAGGGTGCGCAACAGCGTGGCGGTCAACTGCCGTGCGGACTCGACCTGTTCGGTCAGCCGCGCGACCTCGGCCGGATCCGCGTGCGGGCGGGCCAGCGCGCCCCGGACGACGCGCTCCACCAGGGCGTCGCGCAGCGGCTCCACCACGGCCGCCAGGTACGGGAACCCGGCCCGCGCCGCGTAGGCGCGCGCGGCGGTCACCGCCCCGAAGGCGGCCAGCCAGGCCACTCCCACCCCGGGCCGCCCGGCCAGGAACCCCTGGTCGACGGCGGCCGACACCAGCAGCCCGGACAGCAGGGCCGGCAGCGCCTCCACTCCGGACCAGGCCAGCAGCCGCCACAACGCCCCCCGGGTGGCGCCGAGCCGGCGTCCGAGCAGGAGCCAGCCGGGCGACCACCGCGGAGTGGGAAGTTGACCGGGCCGACTTTTCGTGCGGGGCGGGGGAGCGGCCGCCTCGGCGGATCCGGCGTGCGGCGCTCCGGCGTGTCCGGCGTGTCCGGCGTGCGGTGCTCCGGCGTACGGCGCGTGCGGTGCGTGCGGCTCGGCGGGCCGGTCCTCGCCGGCCGGCGCGGGGATCGGGGCGGCGCGCGGGGCGCTGTGGCGGCCCATCAGGCACCGGCCGCTTCGAGCGCGGCGCCGGCCAGGGTGGCGCGGTAGTCGGGGTCGGCGAGCAGGTCGGTGTGCGGGGCGAGGGCCCGCAGTCGGCCGGCGTCGAGCCAGGCGACCAGGTCGGCGCGGGCGGCGGCGGCCTCGCGGTGGGCGACCACCAGTCGGGTCCGCCCCCGGGCGGCCCGGTCCAGCGCCTCGGTGACGTGGTACTCGGTGGCGAGATCGAGGCCCGAGGTGGCGTCGTCCAGCACCACCACGCGCGCCGGTCTGGCCAACAGCCTGGCCAGGCCGAGTCGTTGGAGCTCGCCACCGGAGAGCCGCAGGTCGTCGAGGGGGGTGTCCCAGCCGGCGGGGAGCCCTCGGAGGAAGGCGTCCGCCCGGGCGGACGCCGCCTCGTCGGGGCCGGCGCCGTCGAGCGCCTCGCGGACCGTCCGCCCGACCAGCGCCGGCCGCTCGAAGGCGTAGCCGACGGCGTGGCGCAGTTCGGAGGCGGTCAGCTCGGTCACCGGGACGCCGTCCACCAGCACCCGGCCCTCGTCCGGGTCGCGCAGCCGTCCGGGCAGGGCGGCCAGCAGCGACTTGCCGCTGCCGGAGCGGCCGACCAGGGCGACCGTGCTGCCGCCGGGCACGGTCAGGTCGAGCGGCCCGAGCAGGACGCGGTCGCCGTCCCGCACCAGCACACCCCGGAAGGCGAGTTCGCCGGTACCGCCCGCCGGGAGGGCGGACGCGCCGGCCGGGGCGGGGGCCGGCGCCAGCAGCTCGTCCACCCGGGACTGCCCGGCGCGCGCGTGCGCGACCCCGACCAGTGCCTCGACCTGTTCGAAGAGGCCCGCCCCGAGCGCCGCCCAGCCGGCCGCGGCGGCGAGCGCCCCGGGCGCCAGCGCGCCCGCCGCCACCAGGGTGCCCGCGGTGGCCAGCACCGCCACCTCGACCACGGCGATCAGCAGCGTCGCCTGCCAGGCCGTCCGCCGCTGTGCGGACCAGAGCGCGTGCCCGGCCGCCGACAGTGCGGGCAGCGGCTCCAGGATCCGGGCCGCCTCGGGCCGCTCGGCGCCGGCCGCCCGGATGCTGTCCAGCCCGGTCAGCGCGCCGGTCAGCCGGGCGGCGAGCTCCGCCTGCACCTCCTGGTAGCGGACGAAGACCTGCCCGGCCTCCCGCAGGAACAGCCGGATCAGCACCACCCCGGGCACGACGCCGCCGAAGAAGGCGAGCGCCAGCCACGGTGACAGGAGGCCGAGTCCGATGATCGCGCCGAGCGAGGTGAGCAGCGCGGTGGCCGCGCCGAGGAGGGCGGGCAGCCGGCCGCCGGCGTCGGCCGCGGAGCCCGCCAGCCGTGCGGTCAGGTCGCCGGGCGGTGGGCCGCCGGATCGCAGGCGTCCGCCGGGCCCGAGGGCGAGCAGGTGACGGACCAGCCGCCCGCGCAGGGCGGCGGTGGCCTCGGCCGTGCAGGCCGGTCCGGCCGCGGCGGCCAGCGCGTTGGCGCCGGCGGCGGCGCCGAGGACGAGCGCGAGCAGCAGGAGTGCCGTGTGCCCGGCGCTCCGGTCGAGCGCCGCGTCGACGGCTCCGGCGAGGGTCGCGGGCAGGGCGAGCGTGGTGGCGGCCTCGACGGGCAGCGCGACGGCCAGGGCGAGGGTCCAGCCGGTGGGGCGGCGGGGCATGGGCGGGCTCCCGTCGGGGCGGAGGTCGGACAGCGGGCGGGACGTCGGACGGCGGGCGGGACGTCGGACGGCGGGCGGGACGTCGTAGGGCGAGCAGGACGGCGGGCAGGGCGAGCAGGACGTCGGACGGCGGGCAGGGCGAGCAGCGGTCGGTCGGCCGGACCGGGCCGGGCCGGTGGTGAGGCCGACCGGGAGCGGTAGTAAGGGGACAAGGCCCCACACGGGAAAGGGCGGCGCCGCTCCCGCCTGTCCGGACAGGCGGGCTGCGGACGACGCCGTACCTGGAGGAGGCCGACCGGCTCGCCGACCGGATCGCGGTCGTGGACGACGGCACG
>NZ_JBSFNM010000047.1:0-72952 GCF_053587085.1 Kitasatospora sp. NPDC003701 | reverse complement strand
GCCTCGGTGCTGTCCGAGCTCGTCGAGGACGGCGTGCTGGCCGGTATCCACTTCGAGGGCCCGTTCATCTCGCACAACCGCTGCGGCGCCCACCGCCCCGACCTGCTGCGCGACCCGGACCCGGCGCTGGTCCGCAAGCTCGTCGACGCCGCCCGCGGCCACGCCAAGATGGTCACCCTCGCCCCCGAGCTGCCCGGCGGCCTGGAGTCCGTGCGGATGCTCGCCGACCTCGGCGTGATCGCCGCCGTCGGCCACACCGACTCCGACTACGCCAAGACGCTGGAGGCGATCGAGGCCGGCGCCACCGTCGCCACCCACCTGTTCAACGCCATGCCCGGCATCGCCCACCGCGCCCCCGGCCCGATCGTGGCGCTGCTGGAGGACGAGCGGGTCACCGTCGAGCTGATCAACGACGGCGTCCACCTGCACCCGTCCGTGCTGGACCTCGCCTACGGCACCGCCGGCGCCTCCCGGGTCGCCCTGATCACCGACGCCATGGGCGCCGCCGGCATGGGCGACGGCCTCTACCCGCTCGGCCCGCTCCAGGTCGAGGTCAAGGACGGCGTCGCCCGGCTGGTCGAGGGCGGCGCGATCGCGGGCTCCACGCTCACCCTGGACGTCGCGTTCAAGCGGTCCGTCACCGTCAACGGCCTCTCGCCGGCCCAGGCCGTCGAGTCGCTCAGCGCCGTCCCGGCCCGCCTGCTCGGCCTCTTCGACTCGATCGGCTCGCTGGAGCCCGGCAAGAACGCCGACCTCGTCGTCCTCGACTCCGAGAGCTACGACCTGGTCGCCGTCATGCGCCGCGGCGAGTGGATCACCGGCGCCGAGACCTTCGCACCGGTCCGGCCCGCCTGACGCACCGACGACGACGGCCGCCCGCTCCCCTCGGGGAACGGGCGGCCGTTTCGCGTCCGCGCCGGGCCGTCAGCCGCCGTACGGCTCGACGGTCACCTGGTCGATCAGCACCGAGCCACCGCTCGGGTTCGTGATCGCGACGGTGTTCGGGCCCGCCTGGAGCTGCGGCAGTATGAACGTGGTGTACCAGGAGGACGCCGGGTCCTTGCCGGGCGAGTAGTTCTTGAACGAGAGCCCGCTCGGCCAGTCCTTGCCGTTGACCGCGGCCGAGGCCTTCACATCGGTCGCCGCGTTGTTGAAGTGCACGGTCAGCTTGTAGGTGCCGGCCGCCGGGACCTCGCCGGTCCAGCTCACCGTGGCGCCCGACTGGAGGGTCAGGTAGCTGCCGTCCGCCGACTTGGCGCCCTTCACGGTGTTCCCCGAGGGGGCGTTCTGGCCCTGCAGCTGGCTCGCGTCGACGGTGGCCGGGCCGGCGGTACCGGTGGCACCGGGCGACGCCGTGCCGGAGGCCGACGGCGTGCCGGTGGCGCTCGGCACCGGCGGCGCCGAGGTCTGGGTGCCGTTCTTGGCCTTCTTGTCGCCGCTCGCGTCACCGGTGGAGAGCGCTATGCCGGCGCCGATCGCGATCGCCGCGACCACCGCCACCGCGCCGATCACCGCGCCCTTGCTCTTCCCGCTGCTCCCCCGCTCCTCGCCCGGCTGCGGCCGGGAGCGCTCGGCGTACCGGGTCTGCTGGGTGGGCGCGGCGCCGTACTCCTGGTGCTGCGTGGGCGCACCGCCGTACTCGGCCTGCTCCGGCGGGTACGGCTGCCCCTGCGGGTGGCCCTGCTGCGGCGGGTACTGCTGCGGGCGCTGCTGCCCGTACTGCGCACGGCCGACCTCCATGGGGCGGTTGTACGACGTACGGGGCACGCCCTGCTGCGGCTCGGCCGGCTGCGCGGCGCTGCCGCCGGCCGGACGGTAGAGGTAGCCGAAGGGATCGTCGTCCTGGGGGGCACCGCCCTCCGGGCTCTCGGGCACTCCGTTGCTGCCGGCGGTCGTCACGGTGGTCAACTCCCCATCGCGGTGGCGCCGCCGGGCTGCCGTGCCGTCGGCGCAAGTGGTGGTCGCTCGTACCCGGGAACCCTACCTGCCGCAGCCGACCTGCCGAAAAGACCCCTTGACAACCCGCGAGTAGCTTTCACCCCGCCACCACAGGTCACGGCGCCCCGGCACCGGCCCGGCCGGACGGGATCCGGGGCCCAGGGCCTAACCCGCCCGACGGTGCGAGCGCTCGCCCCGAGCTCCGCGCACCGCGCCGCCCCGGGCCCGCTTCTCGTCGTACATCCGCTCGTCGGCCGTGTGCAGCACCTCCTCGATGCTCATCCCGCAGCCCGCCCAGCCGACCCCGAGGCTGACGCCGACCCGCATCCCCCGGCCGTCGATCCGCATCGGCGGGATGATCGCGTTGCGCAGCCGGTGGGCGAGGTCCTTGGCCTCCTCCCGGCCGATGCCGTCGGCCAGCACCACGAACTCGTCGCCGCCCAGCCGGGCCACCGTGTCGCCGTCCCGGACGGCCTGGCTCAGCCGGCGGGCGACCTCGACCAGCACCGCGTCGCCCGCGTTGTGACCGAACCGATCGTTGATCGACTTGAAGCCGTCGAGGTCGCAGAAGAGCACCGCGAGCCCCTTCTCCGCCGCGGCCGCGCCGCCCGAGCGGAACGGACCCGACCAGACGTCGCCGCCCGGGCCGTGGTCGGCGGGGACCACCGTGTGCACGTGCTCGCCGTAGCCGGCCGCCCCGCCCGGCCCGGCGGCCGGCAGCGGGTAGCCCTCGGGCAGCACGTAGCCGTGCGTGGCGCCGGCCCGCGGGTCGGCCCCGTCCAGGCCCTCGTAGGCGGTGTGTGCGCTGTAGGAGTCGATGGCGTAGCCGCTGTACGGCGGCGGGTACGAGCCCTCGCCGTGCCCGGCCGGGTGCCCGGCGACGGCGCCGACCGTCTGCGGTTCGTTGCAGAGCCGCCGCCCCAGCCTGGCCTTCAGCTCGGCGCCGTTCGGCAGGCCGGTGAGCGCGTCGTGGCTGGCCCGGTGCGCGAGCTGGAGCTCGTGCCGCTTGCGGTCCTCGATGTCCTCGACGTGGGTGAGCAGGAAGCTCGGTCCCTCGGCCGCGTCCGCGACGATCGAGTTGCGCAGGCAGACCCACTGGTAGCCGCCGTCCCGCCGGGACAGCCGTAGTTCCGCCCGGCCGCTCTCGGCGCTGGTGCGCTCCAGCAGGGCCCGGTCGTCGGGGTGGACGAGGTCGGCGAAGCTCTGCTGGCGCAGCACCGCGCGGGGGCGGCCGAGCAGCCGACAGAGCGCGTCGTTGACCCTGGTCAGCTGGCCGCGCCCGGCGCCGTGCAGCTCGGTGATGGCCATCCCGCTGGGTGCGTACTCGAAGGCCTGGCGGAAGCTCTCCTCGCTGGCCCGCAGCGCCTGCTGCTCCTTCTCCAGGCGGGCCAGCGCCCGTTGCATCTCGGCCCGCAGCCGGGCGTTGCCGATCGCGATGGAGGCCTGGAGCGAGAACATCTCCAGCGCCTCGCGGGTCCACGCGCCGGGCCGCTTGCCGCTGCGCGGGCGGTCCACCGAGAGCACGCCGAGCAGGTCGCCGCCGGCGCTGTACATCGGGGCGAGCAGGCCGTCGGCGGGGTGCCAGTCGTTGGCGTAGACGGGCATCGGGCCGTCGCCGATCCAGCGGGGAATGTCGCTGGCCACGGCCCAGCCGCGGTCGTAGGGCAGGAAGCGCAGGGTGCCCCAGTGGTCGCTGACGCCGAGCAGCCGGTCCCAGGACTCGCGCGAGCCGACCTGGCCGAGCAGCACGGAGGGGCCGCCCATGGCGCTCTCCTCCAGCTCCCAGACGGCCGCCACCACGAGGTCGCCGTCCGGGCGGACCAGGCTGACCGCCGCGGCGTCGAAGCCGAGCCCGTGCACGGCGCCCTCGACCACAGCCTGCAGCGTGCCCGCCAGGCTGCGGGCAGCGTTGAGGTCCGCCACGACCCGGTGCAAGGTGCGGAGGGTCGCGAGACGGACGTAAGGCTCCGACTCGGCTTCCATGCGGGGGCTCCCCGGCTGCTTCGGATAGTTCTTGAATGGTTATCGTCCGATTGCCAGAAGAACTGAATCACAGGGAGCACAGCGTTCGGCACGCTCGGTCAGCAATAGGCCACCACTTGTGACTTAAATCACACGACACTTATGCGCCCTTAATCAGCTCATCCGCCCCATAACGGGACATAAGGCTTTATAGGAACGTTTCTGGTGGTCGGCCGCATTGGCCACGCACTGAAGCCGCCTGCCGCCCGGCAGGCCCCCTGCTTCACCCCTGGGGGTGAGGCTCGCCGCAGACCGTAACCTCTGCGCCGCTGGTCCTACGACCACGGCCCGATGCCGTTCCGCCCGGCCGCCGACTACCGTGCGGTACGTGTACTCGGCTCCGCAGCCCGAAGCTGCCTCCCAAGCGACGCCCGACGAGTTCCGGGCGGCACTCTCCCAGCTCGCCTCCGGCGTGAGCCTGGTGACCGTCCACGACCCGGAGGACGGCGAGGACGTCGGCATGACCGCCACGTCCTTCCTCTCGGTCTCCCTGGAACCCCCGCTGGTGCTGATCTCGGTCCGCGAGGACTCCCGGATGGACGAGGTGCTCTCCCGCACCGACACCTGGGCGGTCTCGCTGCTCACCGAGGAGCAGAAGGCGCTCGGCTCGCGGTTCGCCATGAAGGGCCGGCTCAGCGACCGGCTGCTGTTCGCCGACGCCCCGCACCAGCGGGGCCGCCACAGCGGCGCGCCGCTGATCGACGGCGCGCTCGCCACCGTCGAGTGCCGCACCGAACAGCGGATAGCCGCCGGCGACCACACCCTGCTGCTCGGCCGCGTCCTGGAGGCCGCGGTGCCGAACGCCGGCGGCCGCCCGCTGCTCTACTTCCGCGGCGGCTACCGGCAGCTGGGCTGACCCCGGCCGACCGCTACTCGCCCCGCGGCGAGCGCCGGCCCGCCTTCAGCTCGGCCCGGTGCTTCTTGTTGGTCAGCCGCCGCTCGACCATGCCCCGGCTGGGCTTCGTCGCCCGGCGGGCCTTCGGCGGCGGCGCGGTGGCCTCGCCCAGCAGCGACGCCAGCCGGGCCGCGGCGACCTCGCGGTTGCGCCACTGCGAGCGGTGCTCCGACGCGCGCACCACGAGCACCCGCCCGTCCACCAGTCGCCCGGCCAGCCGCTCCAGGGCGCGCTGCTTCCAGACCTCGGGCAGCGCCGCGGAGGCCGCCAGGTCGTAGCGCAGCTCGACCTGGGTGTCGGAGGTGTTGACGTGCTGGCCACCGGGGCCGGAGGAACGGGAGAAACGCCACTGGAGCTCGGCGTCCGGAACGACCACCGATCCCCGGACGCGGATGGGCTCGGGCATGCGCCCATCATCCCGTCCCCGGGCCCGCCGGTCACGCGGTTATCCGGTCACCGGCTCACCCGGTTATCCGCAGGCGCCCGCAGCCCCGACAATGGCGTACGTGATCGAGCTCGGCTACTCCCTCTCCAACCGCTTCCCCGACCCCCCGCAGACCGACTACCGCAGTGCCTCGGTGCACACCCTGCGGTACGACCTCTTCTGCGGCGACGTCTACCTGGACGCCGACGGCACGGAACTCTCCACCGCCTGGGGCTGGGTGCCGGTGCTGGACTTCGCCTGGGCGCTGTGCGACATCGTCGAGGAGCTGGACCGCGACCCGGACGGCAGCCGCGCCGCCCGGGTGCAGAGCTCCGACCTCGACTTCACCCAGAACACCGAGCTGCTGCGGTTCGCCCGCCGGTTCAACTGGGTCGAGGTGTCCGCCACCTGGCTGCCGGACGAGGCGCCCGCGGTGGTCCGGCACAGCGATCTGCGCCGCGAGGCCCGGGATTTCCTCCAGGACACGCTGGCCGATCTCTTCGACATGCACCCCGAACTGGCCGACAATCCGCACATCTGGTCACTGCAGGGCCGCTTCCGCCGAATCTGAGCGAGCTTCGACCTGGCCATTTGCCCACCCGTCATTCGCCCCAAAGAATGTGTGCCGCGAACCGTGGAACCAAGTCCACGGTCTCCCGCGTTATCCCGGGCAAAAGCAACGAAGGGACAGCAAACACCATGCCAGTGAGCCTCTCCAAGGGTGGCAACGTCTCGCTGACCAAGGAGGCCCCCGGCCTGTCCGCGGTCACCGTCGGCCTCGGCTGGGACGTCCGGACCACGACCGGCGCCGAGTTCGACCTCGACGCCAGCGCGATCGTGCTGAACGCCGACGGCAAGGTGCTGTCCAACAGCCACTTCGTCTTCTTCAACAACACCAGCACCCCGGACAGCACCGTCGTCCACACCGGTGACAACCGCACCGGCGAGGGCGCCGGCGACGACGAGGCGATCAACGTCAACCTCGCCGGCCTGCCGGCCGAGGCCGTCAAGATCACCTTCCCGGTCTCGATCTACGACGCGGTCGCCCGCTCGCAGAACTTCGGCCAGGTCCGCAACGCCTACATCCGCGTGATCAACGCGGCCGGCGGTGCCGAGATCGCCCGCTACGACCTCTCCGAGGACGCCGCCACCGAGACCGCCATGATCTTCGGCGAGCTCTACCGCAACGGCGCCGAGTGGAAGTTCCGCGCCGTCGGCCAGGGCTACGCCTCCGGCCTCGCGGGCATCGCCAAGGACTTCGGCGTCCAGCTCTGACGCCCCCGAAGCGCCCGGCCTCCTCCCCGGAGGCCGGGCGCTTCGCCGTTCCCGCCCCCGTCCGCCGCCTGCCCGGGACGGCCGAGGACACCCCGCCGCCGCCGCAAACGCCTCGGCGCGCGTTCACGGCCGGGCCGTGGACGCGCGCCGAGGGCGGCAGCCGGAGGTTCAGCGCGAGGCGCGCAGCTCCGGGAGCTGGAGCAGTTCGGTCTCGTCGTCCGGGGTCAGGTCCACCACGGCCGGTCCGGCTCCGGAGGGCTCGCCCCCGGCCTCCTCGACCTCGGCCTGCTCGACCTCGGGCTCCAGGTCGACCGGCTCGACCGGCGGCTGCGGCCGGCCCTGCACGGCGGCCACCGGCCCGGCCTTCGCCGCGGCCACCGCCTCGTCGCCCACCACGTCCGCCAGGTCGGCGCGCTCGCCCAGCTCCGCGACACTGCCCACGGCCGGCGCCGGAGCCGCCGGCCGACCGGCCGCACCGGCGCGGCCGAAGAAGCTGAAGCCCTGCCCCCGGCCCTGCTGCGGACGCGGCCGCTGCCGCTCGGCCGCCACCACGGGCACGCCCGGTGTCCCGGCCGACTGCCCGCCCAGCTGCCCGACCGTCGCCGTCAGCGCCGGCCGCGGCGCGGCCGGCGGAGCGACCACCGCCGGCCTGGACGCCGCCGGCGTGGGCACCGCGGGAGCCACCGGGGCCGGCACCGCACGGGCGGGAGCCACCGGAGCGGGAGCCACCGGAGCGGGCGCGGCCACGGGTGCCGGCGCGGTACGGGCCCGCAGCGCGACCTCCGCACCGGCCGCGCGCTCGCGCTGCGCGTCCCGGGCCGCCGCCTGCCGCTCCAGGTGCCGCAGCACGGCCGCGGCCCGGACGAACGCGGCCGGGCTGGCCGGGTACTTGGGGCGGGCCGCCGCGAGCGCCCGCTGGGTCGCCTCGGCCTCCTTGAGCGCCTGCTCGGCCACGGCCACGGCGCGCTCGCGCAGCAGCCGGGCGATCTCCGTCTCGGCCTTGGCCAGCCGCGACTTCTCGGCCGTCAGCCGCCGCCCGAAGCGGGTGGCCCGCTCCTCGGCGACCTCCGCCGCGTACTCGGCCTCGGCGAGCTGCTCCTCGAAGCGCTCCTCGGCCCGCAGTCGCTGCGCGACGGACACCTCGGCGGCGGCCCGGGCGGCCCGGTCGCGCTGGCGCAGCAGCACGGCGATGCCGAGCGCGGCCAGGACGGCGGCGACTCCCACCGAACGGACCAGGACGGTGTCCTGACTGAAGACCAGCGCGGCCACCGCGGCGACGATGAGCACGCCGGCGGCGGTGGGGGGGAAGACCCGGCCGAGGACGGAGGAATGACGGTGGCGTCCGCGAGACATGCCAAGAAACTAGCGTGCGAATTGGGGCCGTGTCAGCCCAGGGTCGGCTTTGGCCCTTGACACTGCGCAAGCTTTACCGCACGTACCCGGGCCTTCACCCAAGATCACCGAAAAATTCCTGCTCAGCGGTGCGAGGTCGCCGGGCCGCTCGGATCGTCGTGATCCTCCGGCAGCTTGCACACGTGCTGCAGCCAGAGCGCCGCCGCGATCACCGCGATGCCGGCCAGCACCGAGAAACCGGCCGTGACGGCCTGGTCCTGGCGCGCCGGCACGTCCAGCTCGCCGAGCAGGTAGATGCCCGCGCCCGCGTAGATGCCGGTGACCACCGCCGAGACCAGCGCGCTCGCCTGCGCCAGCACCACCGCCCGGGCGGCGCCCAGCGGGTCGACCCCCTTGGCCCCGGGCTGCCGCTCGCGGGCGGCCTTCAGCCGGGACCGCAGCGAGATCGCCGTGGCGAGCAGGATCACCGCCACCGCGGCCAGCACCACCGGCGCCGCGCCCGGCACCGCGGGCAGGGTGTCCAGGGAGGCCCACAGCTTGGCACCGGCCCAGGACAGTGCCGTCGTTGCGGCGGTGATGCCGACCAGCAGACGGAGGCGAAGCAGCTTCACTCGGACGTGGTCCTTCCCGGGGTTGCGGAGTCGGGCGGCCGCCCCCGGGCCTTGCCCGGCTCCCCCGGCCCGGCGGCTGGGAGGCACCCCGGCCCGGCGACGGGCGGGGAGGACGGTACGACGGCGCCAGGCCACCGTACCGGGCCCGGACCGGCGGGCACCCGCGCGGATGGCGGTCACCTACTGGTACGGCCGGGGACCCGGTCCGAGTTCCCCGGCCGTCGCGCCGCTGCGCCCTACTCCGGGAGGGTCAGCCCGATGTCCTCGCGCCGCCGGACGCCCTGGGCGTCGGCGCCGCCGAGCGCCTGGAGCAGCGCGGCGACCTGGCCGTGGCCGGGCACCTCGGCCTCCGGCTGGGCGTCCAGCCAGGGGGCGAGCACGAAGGCCCGCTCGTGCGAGCGCGGGTGCGGCAGCAGCAGCTGCGGGTCGTCGCTGGTGACGCCCTCGTAGGCGAGGATGTCGACGTCCAGCGTGCGCGGGCCCCAGCGGACGGTGCGGACCCGGCCGAAGGCGTCCTCGATCGCGTTGCCGCGCTCCAGCAGGTCGCGCGGGGGCAGGGTGGTGCGCAGCACGACCACCGCGTTGTAGTAGTTGGGCTGCTCGTCGGGGCCGCCGAGGGCCTCCGTCTCGTACACGCCGGAGACGGCCTTGATCTTGAGCCCGGGGGTGTCGGCGAGGGCGTCCACGGCACCCTGGAGGGTGTCCAGGCGGTTGCCCAGGTTGGAGCCGAGGGCGATCACGGCGCAGCGCTGGCTGTGCAGCGTGGCGTCGGCCGAGTCCACCCGGCTCTCCAGGTCGAACGTGGTCGGCGAGGCGGTCGGGTCGCTGGTGCTCATCGGACTTCCCCTACAGCTGGAATGGGCTCTGCGGCTGGCACGGGGTGCGCGGTGCGGGTCATGCGCGGCCCCGGTGGATGGTCACGGTCACGTCGTCGAACGGCACGGTGATCGGGGCGTCCGGCTTGTGCACGGTGACCTCGACCTCCTCGACCGCCTCGTGCTTGAGGCACTGGTCGGCGATGCGCTGGGCCAGCGTCTCGATCAGGTCGACCGGCTCGCCGGAGATGATCGAGGTGACCTCCTCGGCCACGATGCCGTAGTGCGCCGTGCGGGTGAGGTCGTCGCCGGACGCGGCGGGGCGGGTGTCCAGGTACAGCACGAGGTCCACCACGAAGGTCTGGCCCTCGACGCGCTCGCGCTCGTAGACGCCGTGGTGGCCCCGGGCACGCAGGCCCCGCAGGGTGACGCGGTCCAGCAAACGAATCACTGCTCCCAGTCGGACGGGCCCTGCCCCGGAAAAGCGGCGGGAAGGCAGGGCGGAGGCGGGCGTCACGCCCGCCACTCCGTTTTGAATCTACCCGCGAGCACGGACAACGCCTGACCGTCCTACCCGGCACGAATCGACGCCACGCGCACCGCAATGGCGATTGACGTGAACGTTCGGTGACCGCTCGGGAATTCCCGGGGCGCCGCCGGGGGACGTTTTCCCGACGGCCCCCGAATCAGTCCTCGTCCTCGTCGTCCCCGCTGGTCAGAACGGGTGAACCGTGGTGGGACCAGAGCTTCCAGCCCGCCGGGGTGCGGCGGAAGAGATTGGTCGAGACGACCTTTCCGCCGACCAGCGGGCCGAGTTCGCCCTCCTCCTCGGCCTCGCCGCCGGAAAGGATGTTCTCGGTGCACGTGACAAGGGCCACATCGCCCTGCACCTCGGCCTCGACGTCGGTCAGGATGAACTGGATGTACTCCGTGTTCGCCATGATCAGCATGTACGAGCGGGTCACCTGGGCCCGCCCGCGCAGCACCGGCCAGCCGGGGTGCACGCACACCACGCCGCCCTTGTCGTCGGCCTCGTCGGCCCCCAGCCAGGCCTCCTCGACGGCCGCCGGGTCGCCGTTCTCCAGCGCCTCGTACAGCCGCCGGTTGGCCTCCAGTACGGCCTCCCGATCCGCTTCACGGGCCCTCTGACCCGCGGTCTCGCCGCTCACCCTGCCGTCACCTGCCACAGACCCTCCCGTTTCACCTGCCCACCCGGCCCGCCGACGGGCCGGAGGGGTCCTGCCGGGCCGCGCGCTGCCAGGCCGCGACCACCCGGACGGCGTCCGCCGTGCCGGACACGTCGTGCACCCGCACCGCCCAGGCACCGGCCCTGGCCGACAGCACCGACACCGCAGCGGTCGCGTCGTCGCGCTCCCGGGCCGGGCGCAGTTCCCCGGTTTCCGGGTCGGCGAGCAGCGTACCCAGGAACCGCTTGCGCGATGCGGCCACGAGGACGGGACGACCGAGCGCGGTGAGCGCGGGGAGCCCGCCGAGCAGGGCCCAGTTGTGCTCGGCGGTCTTGGCGAAGCCCAGACCCGGGTCCAGGATCAGCTGCTCCTCCTTGACGCCGGCGGCCAGCAGCGCCTCCATCCGGGCGGTGAGCTCGCCGACCACGTCGGCCACCACGTCGCCGTAGACGGCCAGGCTGTCCATGTCGGCGGACTGCCCGCGCCAGTGCATCACCACGAAGGGCACGCCGGTCTCGGCCACCACCCGGGCCATCGCCGGGTCGGCCAGGCCGCCGGAGACGTCGTTGATGATCCGGGCACCGGCCGCGACGGCCCGCTCGGCCACGGAGGCCCGCATGGTGTCGACGGAGACGACCACCCCGGAGTCGGCGAGCTCGCGCACCACCGGCAGCACCCGGCCCAGCTCCTCGGCCTCGGGCACCCGCTGCGAGCCGGGCCGGGTGGACTCGCCGCCGACGTCCACCAGGTCCGCGCCGCGGGCCCGGAGCGCGAGGCCGTGGGCGATGGCCCGTGCGGGGTCGTGCCACATCCCGCCGTCCGAGAAGGAATCGGGGGTCACATTGACCACGCCCATCACGGCGCAGCGGTCGAGCCGCGGCAGTCCGGCCGGCAGCGAGAAGGACAGCGAAGTGCTCATAACCCCATTATCAGTTCAAGTCCCCGCTCCCCCGGAGACGGCCGGACCCCCGCCGGGGGTGTCCGACGGGGGTCCGGTGACGGGCGCGGGCGCGACTCAGGCCGCCTCGGTGACCTCCGGGCGGGCCGGGGCCGGCTGCAGGCCCTGCCGCTGCGGCTTGCGTCCGAAGCGCGGCATGCCGAGGGTGATGAAGGCCTCGGCCTGCATCGCGGCGAAGCCGATCCGGGGCAGGTCCCGGGTGTTCGGGAAGACCAGGAAGCGCGGCTCCCACTCGGGCTGGAACTTGGCGTTGAACTTGTACAGCGACTCGATCTGGAACCAGCGCGACAGGAAGACCAGCAGCCCGCGCCAGGCCCGCAGCACCGGGCCGGCGCCGATCCGCTCACCGCGCGCCAGGGCCGAGCGGAACATCGCGAAGTTGAGCGAGACCCGGCGCACGCCCATCGCGGGCACCGCCTGCAGCGCGGCCACGATCAGCAGCTCGTTCAGACCGGGGTCGGCGGCGCGGTCGCGGCGCATCAGCTCCAGCGAGATGCCGTCCGGTCCCCAGGGCACGAAGTGCAGCACGGCCTTCAGGTCGTCGCCGGTCTCGCCCTCCTCCGGCGCCTTGTGGGCGGTGACCACCACGCAGGCGTCGTCCCCCGGCTCGCCGAAGCGGCCGAGGGCCATCGAGAAGCCGCGCTCGGTGTCGGTGCCGCGCCAGCGGGCGGCGGCGTCGGCGATCCGGTACTTCTCGTCCGCCGTGAGGTCGGCGACCCGGCGCACCTGGCAGGAGTAGCCGTTGCGCTCGATCCGCTTGACCATCTGCCGGACGTTGCGCATCGCGCGGCCGGCGAGCGAGAACGTCGCGGTGTCCACGATCGCCTCGTCGCCCAGCTCCAGCGCGTCCAGCCCCGCCTCCCGGGTCCAGACCTCGCCGCCGACCTCGCTGCAGCCCATCACGGCCGGCACCCAGGCGTGCTCGCGGGCCTCGGCCATGAACACCTTGATCGCGCCCGGCCAGGCCTCGACGTCACCGACCGGGTCGCCGGAGGCGAGCATCACGCCGGAGACCACCCGGTAGGAGATCGCCGCCTTGCCCGAGGGCGAGAACAGCACGCTCTTGTCCCGGCGCAGCGCGAAGTAGCCGAGCGAGTCGCGGTCACCGTGCCGGTCGAGCAGCGCGCGGACCTTCTCCTCGTCCTCGGCGGTCAGCTCGGGCTTGGGCTTCTCCGGGCGCAGCGCCAGATAGGCGGTGGTGAAGGCGGTGATCAGCCCCAGCCCGCCGAGCAGGTAGGCGACCAGGTCGGAGACCCGGTCCGAGCTGTAGTCGACCGGTCCTTCGAAGCCGAACAGTCCGTACCCGACGTGCTCCAGGCGGTGGAACAGGCTCGGGTGGCCGAGCTCGTAGCCGGTCCGGGTCGAGACCACCAGCAGGCCGAGCCCCACGCTGATGGCACCCATCACGATCAGGTTGACCAGCGCCCGCCAGCGGGTGCGCGGGTCGGCCTTGGCGTAGAACTCGCGCCGGTGCACCAGCATCACCGCGAACAGCACCAGCGAGACGACCGCCGGGCCGATCTGGTGCCAGCGCAGGATGTGCAGCGCCGCGCCGACCGGCAGCAGCACGCAGACGGCCCGCCAGGCCCGCCGCTTGCGGCGCCGCAGCGCGTGGGCGAGCAGCACCAGCAGCAGGCCGACCATCAGCGTGCCGGCCGCGGCCAGGGTCGTGGTGCCGCCGGGCAGCTGCCCGGCGAAGGTGTGCACCTTGGTGTGCCGGAGCTTGGGGAACACCGCGCTGGCGATGTCCACCAGCCCGATCAGCAGACAGGCGTAGCCGACCGCACCGGGCAGCCAGGCCCGGGGCACGGAGGCCGCTTGGGTACGAAGCGTCTGCAGGCCGCGGCGGCGGGGCGGCTGCTCGGGGCTCGGCTCAACGGACACGGGAACGCTCATGGAAGCTCAGCGTAGAGGCTGCGGAGCGCAGTCCTGTCACTCCGGGGGAGGAGTTGTGAGGGACCTTCATGCCTTTTCCTTCATCAGGCAATGCGCCCACCAAACATCCGGAAACGGAGGGTAAACCGGCGTCGGGGGGTCGCTGCGATTGAGCCGAGGGGTGGGCGCCGGAGCCGCTCGCCGCGTGGCGCGACGGACCCCCGCATACCCGGTACGTACGGTGGACGCCGCATTCCCGGGCGCCGGTTGCGCCGGATCGCCCACGGACTCCGGCCTGCCCGACGCCCGGACAGCCTAGCCGCGATGGCCCCGGCTGACGCACCGCCAGACGATGAAGCCTGCCCCGAGAGTTTCCCACCGGAAGGCCGACGGCATGGAACTGACCAGCGACGCGCTGGTGAACTCGCTGCTCGCGCTCGGCGCGGCGGCCCTGCTCGCCACCCTCTGGCTCTGGCCCCGGCTGGCCCGCCAGCGCCCGCTCCCGGTGCTCGGCCGGATCGCGCTGCTGATGGTCACTCAGGTCTCGGTGCTCGCGGTGCTGGCGCTGTCGGTCAACAACTCGTTCGGCTTCTACACCTCATGGGACGACCTGCTGAGCCCCGGCGGGACCAAGCTGGCGCTGACCAGCAGCGAGAACCACCACGGCAACGCCCCGGTCTCCGACGCGCTGGTCCAGCCGACCGAGGAGGGCGGCCTGGAGACCGTCACCGATCTGCCCAAGGGGCCGCCGGAGGAGGTCGGCAAGATCGAATCGGTCCGGGTCGCGGGCAAGGAGACCGGCCTCTCCGACCAGATGTTCGTGTACCTTCCGCCCGAGTACTTCGACCCGAAACTCGCCATGGTGCGCTTCCCCGTCCTGCTGGCCATCGCCGGCTTCCCGGGCACCACCATGCACCTGGTCAAGGACCTCCCCGTCCCGCAGACCGCCTGGGAGCTGCGCAAGGCCGGCAAGATGGCCCCCGCGATCATCGTGATGACCCGCCCGACCGTCGCCCCGCCGCGCAACACCGAGTGCGTCGACGTCCCCGGCGGCCCGCGCGCCGAGTCCTGGTTCGCCAAGGACGTGCCCGAGGCGCTGCGCTCGGCGTACCGGGTCAGCCGCTCGCCCTCGTCCTGGGGCGTGCTCGGCTTCTCCACCGGCGGCAGCTGCGCGATGCGGCTCGCGATGCGCTACCCGGACGTCTACGGCAACGGCGTGGGCATGCACGGCGACTTCAAGGTCGCCGAGGACCAGTTCACCGGCGGCAACCTCTTCGGCGGCGACAAGGCACTGGCCGACCAGAGCGACCTCGGCTGGCGGCTGCAGAACCTCCCCGCACCGAACCTCTCGCTGCTGGTGATCAGCACCCGCAAGGAGACCGACTACCCGGAGACGGTGAAGTTCGTCGACCTGGCCCAGCAGGTCGCGGCCGCCAATCCGCAGTTCAAGGTGGAGTCGCTCTACCTGGACGACGGCGGCCACAACTTCGACAGCTGGATCCGCGAGCTGCCGGCCGCGCTGGAGTGGATGAGCGCCCGGCTCACCTGGACCTGACCGCCGGCGACCGCCGCCGGGCGGGTGATTACCGGCCGGTCGGGCCGGTTCGGCGCCACCCCGGGGAACGTATCGCGACCGCCCGGCCGAACGGCCGGCGCAGACCCGGATCCGTGCAGGAGGCCCCATGCTCAGCACCCGATCGCTCTTCACCGAGATCTACCGCAACGACGAGGCCTACCAGCTGTTCTGCAGCATCGCGGCCGGTGGCGAGGACCAGGGCGGCTGGGAGAACGAGCGGATCACCGCCCTCACCCGCGACCCGGTCCTCGCCCCCAAGATCGCCCGGCACGGCGCCGACGAGCGCAAGCACGGCCGGATCTTCACCCAGCTGCTGAACAAGCGCGGCCTGCCCAAGGTGGACGTCCCCGCCGAGGCCGACTACTGCATGCTGCTGGAGCGCCAGGGCGTCGGCCTCTCGCACGAGCGGCTGAACAGCGAGGTGCCGCTGGCCGAGCGCGAGATCATCACGTACCTGGTGCACAGCCGGGTCACCGAGCAGCGCGCGGCCGAGCAGATGCGCCAGCTGGTCAAGGTCTACGGCGACAACCCGGACCTCGGCCGGGCGATGCGGATGATCTCCGCCGACGAGGACAACCACCTCGCGTACTGCCACGAGGAGCTGCTCCGGCTGGTCGCCCGGGGCCACGGCCCGTACATCCGGCACGCCCTGGAGACCAGCGCGCGCGGCGAGATCCGCACCCACCGGGACGTCGGACTCGCCGTCACCGCCCGGATGGCGCGGATCCTCCGGTGGCCGCGCTGGCAGCTCGCCGTCGTCACGGCCGGCGTCCACGCGCTCTACCTCTACGACCGCGCGTTCGGCTGGCGGCGGATGGTGACGCTGCGGATGCCCCGGCGCCGCAACGCCCTGGGCACCCCGGCTCCGCCGCACGCGGAGCACGAGGTGGTCTGAGCGCCCGGGCCGGGGCGGCGCGGCCGCCGGGCCGCTAGCGGCCGATGATCAGGCTCATCGCCTCGGCCCGGGTGGCCGGGTCGCGCAGCTGGCCGCGCACGCAGGAGGTGATGGTCTTGGCGCCGGGCTTGCGGATGCCGCGCATCGACATGCACATGTGCTCGCACTCGACCACGACGATCGCGCCGCGCGGTTCGAGGATCCGCATCAGCGCGTCCGCGACCTGGCTGGTGAGCCGCTCCTGCACCTGCGGGCGGCGGGCGTAGACGTCGACCAGCCGGGCCAGCTTGGACAGGCCGGTGATCTTGCCGTTGACCGACGGGATGTAGCCGACGTGCGCGACACCCCGGAACGGCACCAGGTGGTGCTCGCAGACCGAGGTCAGCTCGATGTCCTTGACCAGCACCATCTCGTCGTGGCCGAGGTCGAAGGTGGTGGTCAGGACGTCCTCCGGCTCCTGCCAGAGGCCCGCGAATATCTCCTTGTAGGCCCTCGCGACCCGGGCCGGGGTCTCCAGCAGACCCTCGCGGTCCGGGTCCTCCCCCACGGCGAGCAGCAGCTCGCGGATGGCGTTCTCGGCCCGCTTCTGGTCGAAGGTCCCGACGGCGGGCGGACCGTCGAGCGTCACCGGGTCGATCATGCGGGCCTCGCTAACTAGGGGGACGACTGGCTGAACAGCACGGATGCCGCGCCTCCAGGGTACAAACCCCGGTGGCGCGGCATCCATTCCGTCCGTTTCGCGGTCGGATCAGCCCTCGGCGGGCGGCTCCGTCGGCAGCGGCGGGAGCTTCACCACGTCGACCGGGGAGGCCTCGGCGGCGGTGGCGGCGGCACCGTTGGTGAGCGCCAGCTCCTTCGGGGACTGCACCGGCGGACGGGTGGACGGCGTCCGGCGGGACGAGCCCGTCCAGGCCGGCCGGGCCGGGCGCTTGACGATGGTCGAGAAGATCTCGGCGATCTGCTCCTTGTTCAGGGTCTCCTTCTCCAGGAGCTCCAGGACCAGGTTGTCGAGCACGTCGCGGTTCTCGACCAGGATCTCCCAGGCCTCGTTGTGCGCGTTCTCGATGAGCTTCTTGACCTCTTCGTCGACCAGCCCGGCGACCTCTTCCGAGTAGTCGCGCTGGTGGCCCATCTCACGACCGAGGAACGGCTCCGAGTTGTCCGAGCCGAACTTGATCGCGCCGAGGCGCTCGGTCATGCCGTACTGGGTGACCATGGCCCGCGCGGTGGCGGTGGCCTTCTCGATGTCGTTCGACGCACCGGTGGTCGGGTCGTGGAAGACCAGCTCCTCCGCCGCGCGCCCGCCCAGCATGTACGCCAGCTGGTCGAGCATCTCGTTGCGGGTGGTGGAGTACTTGTCCTCGTCCGGCAGCACCATGGTGTAGCCGAGCGCCCGACCGCGGGACAGGATCGTGATCTTGTGCACCGGGTCGCTGTTGGGGCACGCCGCCGCCACCAGGGCGTGGCCGCCCTCGTGGTACGCGGTGATCTTCTTCTCCTTGTCGGACATGATCCGCGTGCGCTTCTGCGGACCCGCCACGACGCGGTCGATCGCCTCGTCCAGGATGTTGTTGTCGATCAGCTTCTTGTCCGAACGGGCGGTCAGCAGAGCGGCCTCGTTGAGGACGTTCGACAGGTCCGCGCCGGTGAAGCCGGGGGTGCGCTTGGCGACGGCCGAGAGGTCGACGTCCGGCGCGATCGGCTTGCCCTTCTGGTGCACCTTGAGGATGTCCAGCCGGCCCTGGAGGTCGGGACGCTCCACCGCGATCTGGCGGTCGAAACGGCCCGGGCGCAGCAGCGCCGGGTCCAGGATGTCGGGGCGGTTGGTGGCCGCGATCAGGATCACGCCGCCCTTGACGTCGAAGCCGTCCATCTCGACCAGCAGCTGGTTGAGGGTCTGCTCGCGCTCGTCGTGACCGCCGCCCAGGCCCGCACCGCGGTGCCGGCCGACGGCGTCGATCTCGTCGACGAAGACGATCGCCGGGGCGTTCGCCTTGGCCTGCTCGAAGAGGTCGCGGACCCGGCTGGCGCCGACACCGACGAACATCTCGACGAAGTCCGAGCCGGAGATCGAGTAGAACGGCACCCCGGCCTCGCCCGCGACGGCACGCGCCAGCAGGGTCTTGCCGGTACCGGGCGGGCCGTAGAGCAGCACACCCTTGGGGATCTTGGCGCCGACGGCCTGGAACTTGGCCGGCTCCTGCAGGAACTCCTTGATCTCGTGGAGCTCCTCCACCGCCTCGTCCGCACCGGCGACGTCCGAGAAGGTCGTCTTCGGGGTGTCCTTGGTCAGCAGCTTGGCCTTCGACTTGCCGAACTGCATGACGCGCGAGCCGCCGCCCTGCATCTGGTTCATCAGGAACAGGAAGACCAGAACGATGATCACGATGGGCAGCATCGACAGCAGCAGGCTGACGAAGGTGCTCTGCTTCTCCGGGCTGATGGTGTAGCCCTCGGACAGCGTGCTCTGGTCGGTGTCGTTGATCTGGGCCTGGAGCTTGTCGGCGATCCCAACACCCTGGTCGCCGATGTACGAGGCCTGGAACTTGCTGCCGGACGGGGTCTTGCCCGTGCCGGCGTTGGACAGCGTTGCGCCGTCCTTCAACTGGATCTTGATCGTGTTCGAGTCACCAGTGGTGATCTGCGCCGACTTGACCTGCTTGGCGTCGATCGCTGCGACGACCTGCCCGGTGTCCACCGTCTTGTAGCCGTTCGAGTCAGAAACGACCTGCATCAGCACGATGACGGCGAGGACGGCCAGCACGATCCACATGATCGGCGCACGGAAGTATCGCTTGACGTCCATCCATGCGGGGCGTTGCCGCCCCGTCCCTCCTGCCACTCGACGGCGCCGCGGGGCCTGGGCCGCCGGCGCATCCGGTCTCTGCTCATGTGAAGAGCGGTTTTATTGGACCGTACCGCAGTCCGACCCGCCGGTGGCGGGAGCACAGCGACACGACCTACTTCTATTTCCCCCGATGCAACGGGCGGGAACGGTCCACTGTTCCCGTCCGTAGCCCGAACGGGCCCCGAAGGTTCTCTCAGCCGCCGTAGACGTGCGGGGCGAGGGTGCCGATGAAGGGGAGGTTGCGGAGCTTCTCCGCGTAGTCGAGGCCGTAGCCGACCACGAACTCGTTGGGGATGTCGAACCCGACGTACTTGACGTCGATCTCGACCTTGGCCGCGTCGGGCTTGCGCAGCAGCGTGCAGACCTCCAGCGAGGCCGGGCCGCGCGAGCCCAGGTTGCCCAGCAGCCAGGACAGCGTCAGCCCGGAGTCGATGATGTCCTCGACGATCAGGACGTCACGGCCCGCGATGTCGGTGTCCAGGTCCTTGAGGATCCGCACCACACCGGAGGACTTGGTGCCCATCCCGTACGAGGAGACGGCCATCCAGTCCATGGTCACCTGCGAGTGCAGGGCGCGGGCGAGGTCCGCCATGACCATCACGGCACCCTTGAGGACGCCGACGATCAGCAGGTCCTTGCCTGCGTAGTCCCGGTCGATGCGCTCGGCCAGCTCCAGGAGCTTGGCGTCGATCTCGTCCTTGCTGATGAGCACCTTCGCGAGGTCAGCGCCCATGTCGTTCTGGTCCACCGGGGATACGTCCTCAAACGTTCGGGGTCTGGATGGCCGGCGGCCCGGCGCCCCGGGAGCATGCCTGCCCGTCAGTCGCCCTGCCGCCGAAAGACCAGCGTGCCACACCTGCGGGTGGCTTCGACGCCCCCGGGTAGGTGCAGCGGTCCCTGGCCGCGCCAACCGGTGACCAGCAGATCGATCGTTTCGAGGTGGCGCGCGAAGAGGTCGCCGGCCGGACAGCCCGCCCGCAGCGCGGCCCTGCGCAGCACCCGGCGGCGCACCGCGGGCGGCAGTTCGGCCAGCTTCGCCGCGTCCAGGGCGCCCTCCCCGGTCCGCAGATCGCGCTCGGCGAGCGCGGCCCACTGGTCCAGCGCGTCGGCGTCGTCGCGGAACAACCGGGCGGTCCGGGCCAGCGCCTCGACCACGCCGCCGCCGAGGTGCTTCTCCAGCACCGGCAGCACTTCGTGGCGCACCCGGGAGCGGGTGTAGGCGGGGTCACAGTTGTGCGGGTCGTCCCAGACCGGGATCGCCTGGGCGGAGCAGGCCTGGCGGGTGGCGGCCCGGTCGAGCTCCAGCAGTGGGCGGCGGTAGCGGCCCTTCTGGGCCGGCATGCCGGCCAGCGAGCGGGCGCCGGAGCCGCGGGCCAGGCCCAGCAGCACCGTCTCCGCCTGGTCGTCGCGGGTGTGGCCGAGCAGGACGGCGACGGCGCCGTGACGCTCGGCGGCCGCGTCCAGGGCGGCGTAGCGGGCGTCCCGGGCGGCGGCCTCGGGGCCGCCGGCGCGGCCGACCCGGACGGGCACGGCCTCGACCGGGTCGAGCCCGAGCGAGCGGAGCCGCTCGGCGACCTGGGCGGCGCGGTCGGCGGAACCGCTCTGGAGGCCGTGGTCGACGGTGACGGCGCCGACCCGCAGGCCCAGCTTGGGGGCTTCGAAGGCGGCCGCGATGGCCAGCGCCATCGAATCGGCCCCGCCGCTGACGGCGACCAGGACCAGCGGCGAGCCGGGCGCGGCCGGAGTGCGCGGCAGCCCGGACGGGTGGCGGTGGGCGTTGCCGATCAGGGTGGTCCCGACGGCGGCGCCGACCAGCGGCGCCCCGCTCGGGCGCTCGCGGGGCTCGCGCACGGGCGCGGTGAAGGTGGTGCCGGCCTCGGCGGCGAGGTCGGTGAGCGTGCGGCGTACGGCCAGGCGTATCGCTGCGACAGCGGGGTGTGGGCCCACGGCGGACGACTCCTTGACGGAGGGAACAGGACGGCGGTGGGCGCGGCGGGGACCGCGCATTTGTGAGCACCGTGTTACCGGGCGCTCACAGATGGTGGCAGAAAGGAGGCACCCGCTACGCCACCCGCGCCACCGGTACGACCACCGTCCCACGTACGGGTGAATGGAGAAACGTATCTTCACCCGCCATCTGCACGATTGGACCACTCGTACGAACGGCTTTGACCGCTGCCGACCGCCCACGGGCCACCGGGCGCGCCGAGCCGCCCCGTGCGGGCGACAACCCGCCCCGGATCCGGCCCGGAGGCGGGCGGGCTACCGAACGGCCCTCACCGCGCGACGCGGGCCACCCAGGCGGACGGGTCGTGGATCTCGTCCTTGGTCGGCAGGGTGTTCGGCGACGTCCAGACCCGGTTGAAGCCCTCCATCCCGACCTGCTCCACCACGCCCCGCACGAAGACCGCGCCGTCCTGGTACTGGCGGAGCTTGGCGTCCATGCCGAGCAGCCGGCGCAGCACCAGGTCGAGCCGGTTGGCACCGCGGTCCCGGCGCTGCTGGAACTTCTCCCGGATCTCCGCCACGCTGGGCACCACGGCCGGGCCCACGCCGTCCATCACCACGTCCGCGTGGCCCTCCAGCAGCGACATCACGGCCGTCAGACGGCCGAGGATCTCGCGCTGGGAGGGCGACTGGACGATCTCCAGCAGGCCGGTGGAGCCACCCGCCTCACCCCGGCCGCCCAGGCCCGGAAGGCCGCCGCCGAGCGTGCCGGCCGCGTCCCGCAGCCGGTCCAGCAGCGCCCCCGGGTCGACGTCCGTCTCGGCCAGGAACGACTGCACCTCGGACTGGATGTGGTCGCGCAGCCACGGCACGGCGGTGAACTGGGTGCGGTGGGTCTCCTCGTGCAGGCAGACCCAGAGCCGGAAGTCGGCCGGGTTCACGTCCAGCTCCCGCTCGACGTGCACGATGTTCGGCGCCACCAGCAGCAGCCGGCCCGGGCCGGGGCCCTCGGGGCCCAGCCGGGGCTTGTCGAAGAGGGCGGCGGGGCTGTCCGGCGCCTCCAGCGAGGGCTCGGCCGGGGCGAAGGTCTCGTACTGGCCCAGCACCTTGGTCGCCAGGAAGGCCAGCAGGGCGCCGACCTCGATACCGGTGGCCTTCTCCCCCACCGCGCCGAAGACACCGGCGGCGGTGCTGCCGGCCCGGCGGGCCTGGAGCTTCTCCACCAGGGGCTGGACGACGGTGCGGAAGCCCGCGACGTTGGCCCGCACCCAGCCGGGGCGGTCCACGATCAGCACCGGGGTCGCGGTGGCCGCGCCGAGGCTGCTGGAGCGCATCCCGGTGAACGCCCGGACGTGCTCCTCCGCCTCCAGGGCGTGCCTGCGCAGTTCGGCGACCACGGCCGCCGCCTCCGCGCGGCTCACCTCCGGCCCGGGCCGTACCAGCCTGGTCGCGGTTGCGACCGCGAGATTCCAGTCGACCATGTCAGCACCGCCGCTCGCGCTCGTCATGCCCTCACCGTACGTGCTCCGGCCCATCGGGGGGAGCCACGGGTGCCCACGTCCTGCCGGACGGGCGAGCGGACGAACAACCGGACGGCGGGCCGCCGGAGAATCGGCCGCGCGGAGCCGAACCCGCCGTCGGCGCACGGGGATCGGCCCCGGGCCGCCGCGCGGCGGTGGCGGTGCGCCGTCCTCGGCGGCCGGCTCAGTGGCAGCCGCAGGCCGCCAGCCTGGCCACGATGCGGTCCATCGCGGCGCGGGCGGTGTCGGCGGAGGCGCTGGTCCTCGTCATCACGGCGAAGGTGAGCAGCCGTCCCTCGGCGTCCACCACCGTGCCGGCCAGGGTGTTGACGCCGCTCAGGCTGCCGGTCTTGGCCCGGACCAGCCCGGCCGCCTCGGCGGCGCCGGAGCCGGCGCCGAAGCGCTTGCCGAGGGTGCCGGTGAAGCCGGCGATCGGCAGGCCGGTGAGCACCGGACGCAGCGTCGGGTGCTGGTCCGAGGCGGCCAGCGCGAGCAGGTGCACCAGGACGGCCGGCGGGATCGCGTTGCCGGGGTACAGCCCGCTGCCGTCGCCCAGGACCACCCCGGCCATCGGCACGCCGAGCCGGGCGAGCTCCTGGGTGACCGCGGTGGCGGCGCCCTCGAAGCTGGCCGGCTGGTGCGCGGCGAGCGCGGCCTGACGGGCGATCGCCTCGGCGAGGGTGTTGTCGGAGGTGGTCAGCAGGCGCTCGACCAGCCGGGCGACGGTCGGCGAGTCCACCCGGCCGAGGACCGGCGCGGTCGCGGCCGCCGGGGCGGCGGAGGGCTTGGCCTTGCCGTCGACGGTGACGCCCTGGGTCTTCAGCAGGGCGGCGAAGGTGTCGGCGGCCTGGCCGGCCGGATCGGCCACCCGGGCCGGCGCGTCCTCGCGGCTCTTCGGGTCCACCTTGCCCTCGTCGACCATCAGCGGGGTGACCAGCGCGATGTTGGCGGCGTCGTGGTTCTTGTGCTGGGGGTTGCCCGAGTAGAGCGAGAGGTCGTAGTCGAGCCTGACGGTGGTGGTGCCGCCGGCCTTGAGGGCGGCGGCGGTCTGCCGGGCCAGCGCCTCCAGCGAGGCGGGGGCGGTGTCGGCGTCGGCGGGCACACCGCCGATCTGCACCTGGTCGAGGGGCAGCGCGGTGAGGGTCGGGTCACCACCACCCACGAGGGTGATCTCGCCGGGGTTCGCACCCTTGACGACCCGGGTGGTCAGCCGGGTGTCCCCCGGGATCAGCGAGAGCGCCGCCACGGTCGTCGCCAGCTTGGTGGTGGAGGCCGGGGTGGCGGCCGTGTTCTCGCCCGAGCCGTAGAGGAGTTGGCCGCCGGCGGCGTCCGCGACGGCGAAGCTCACGGTGCCCAGGTTCCGGTCGGCGAGTGCGGCGGCGAGGGCCTGCTGGAGGCCCTGGGCGGTCGGCAGTGCGGCGGTCGGGCCGGCCTCGGCCGAGGCCAGCACGGCCCCGGCGGCAGGAGCCGGGCGCCCGGCGGGTGTCCCGGCCGGCGTCCCGGACGGCACGGCGGGGGGCGTGCCGGGGGGCGTGCCGCCGGCCGGAGGGGCGGCCGGGCCGGCCGGGCCGCCGGAACCGGTGGGGTCGGGCGACTGCGCCGTGCCCACCCGGCTCCGGCCCGGGTCGCCGGTCCTGCCCCGGTCATTGCCGTGACCGTTGCCCTTGTCCCCGCCCCGGTCGTCGCCCTTGTCGGTGCCCTTGTCGTCGCCCCGGCCGTCGTGCCTGCCGTCCTCGCCGTGGCCCGAGCTGTGCCCGCCGGGCGCGGGAGAGGGCTGGGCGTACGCGCCACCGCCCGAGGACAGCACCGTGCCGGCGACCAGCAGCGCCGCCCCGAACAACCCCGCGGTCGTCCCCCTGCGACGGTCTCCCGCCCCGACCCCTGCTCCCACCGACCGGCCCCTTTCCTGAGCACCCGCTCCCGTAGGAGACACTTGGATTCTGTCAGTCCCTACCTTGGAGGAACCGTTGGAGTTCGACGTCCTTATCGAAATCCCTAAGGGCTCGCGCAACAAGTACGAGGTCGACCACGAGAGTGGCCGTCTTCGTCTTGACCGGATGCTGTTCACCTCGACCCGTTACCCGGCCGACTACGGCTACGTCGAGGGCACCCTGGCGGACGACGGCGACCCGCTGGACGCCCTGGTCATCCTTGAGGAGCCGACCTTCCCCGGTTGCCTGATCAAGTGCCGTGTCATCGGCATGTTCAAGATGACGGACGAGGCCGGCGGCGACGACAAGCTGCTCTGCGTCCCGGCGACCGACCCCCGCTGGGAGCACCTGCAGGACATCCACCACGTGTCGGAGTTCGACCGTCTGGAGATCCAGCACTTCTTCGAGGTCTACAAGGACCTGGAGCCCGGCAAGTCCGTCGAGGGCGCCAACTGGGTCGGCCGCGCCGAGGCCGAGGCCGAGGTCACCGCGTCGATCAAGCGACTGGCGGAGCAGGGCGGTCACTGAGCCCTCGTACCGATCTCGTTCGCAGGGCGTTCGAGGTAGGTCGGGCCAGCCGGAGGCCGGGATTCGCGGAATTGTCCGCGGATCCCGGCCTTCGCCGTTCCGCGGGACAATTATCCCGACACCCTGTCGGCATGATGGCGACTTAGGTTAGGCTAACCAAAAAGTCGGGGCCGATTCCGATCACTGGAGGCCGCATGCCCACGCCCGAGCAGCCCGTCCCGTTCTCCACCGTGCTCCGCACCGCCAGCAGCGAGGAGCACGAGGCCGCGGAGCAGTCGTCGTTCATGAGCCACCTGCTGGGAGGGCGGCTCGGGATAGACGCCTACGCCGACCTCACGGGCCAGCTCTGGTTCGTCTACCGGGCCCTGGAGGGCCGGGCCGCCGAGCTGGCGGACCACCCGGTGGCCGGACCGTTCATCGACCGGGCCCTGCTGCGCACCGCCGCCATCGAACGCGACCTGGAGCACCTGCGCGGACCCGGCTGGCGCGAGGGGCTGGAGCCGCTGCCCGCCACCGCCGCGTACGTGGCCCGGGTGGCGGAGCTGGCGGCCGAGTGGCCGGCCGGGTACGTCGCGCACCACTACACCCGCTACCTCGGCGACCTGTCGGGCGGTCAGATCATCCGCGGCATCGCCGAGAAGACCTGGGGCTTCGAGCGCAAGGGCGACGGCGTGCGGTTCTACGTGTTCGAGGAGATCGACAACCCGGCCGCCTTCAAGCGCGACTACCGCGCCAAGCTGGACGCCGCCGGGCTCGCGCTGGACGACATCGAGCGCCGCCGGGTGGTCGAGGAGTGCAAGCGCGCCTTCGTGCTCAACGGCGCGATCTTCCGCGACCTGGACGGGCGTTACCCGCTCAGCGCCTAGTCACCGCGGTGCCCGGACGCTCCCGCACAGGGCGTTCGGGCCCCCGACGCCACCGGGCACCGGCGAGCAGTTGCTCGCCGGGGCCCGGTGGCGTCGGGGCGCGGGATCAGGCCTGCGCAGCGCTGCGACGACGGACCAGCGCGGTGGCACTGCCGCCGAGCAGCAGCAGGCCGGCCGCGGTGGCCAGCAGCGGCACCACCGGGGTGTCCGCACCGGTGGAGGCCAGCGAGGCGCCGCCACCGGTGACCAGCGACGCGCCGCCGACCGTGCCCGTGCCGCTCCCGGAGCCGCCGCCGGTACCGGCGCCGGTGCCGGTGCCGCTGGCGGAGCCGCCGCCCGTACCGGCCGGCAGCTGGGCTCCCTTGTCGAAGGCCAGCGCGACCGTGACCGGGTCGAGCGCCTCGCCCGCCGGGTAGCTGCCGAACGCGGGCACGCCCTCCGCGGTCAGCGCGGCCGGGACGCCGGAGAGCGTCACCACGCCGTTGACCGGGGCGAAGTTGGCCTTGGAGAGGTCCAGCTTGGCGATCCGGACACCGGTGAGCGAGGTGTCGCCCTTCCCGTCCCGGGACTTCGCGTTGACGTCGGCGGTCAGGTAGGCGCCGTCCTTGTCGATCTTCAGGCCGAACTTGGCGAGGGTGGTGTCCAGCTGGTAGCCGCCGCCCTCCGGGTGGCCGAGGAAGCGGACCGACCCGTTGAAGCCGGCCGACACCGCGTGCGTCGTGGTGTTGTAGCTGCCGGTGCCGCCGCCGAAGCGGTAGTCCGCGGCGCCGCCGCCGAACTCCACCTTGCCGTTGGCCATCGTCGTCAGGTACTTGCGGAAGCTCTCCTTGACCGACCAGTCCAGGGTGGCGTTCACGACGGCGAGTTCGCCGTTGCCGCTCGGCGCGGTGGTGGCGGACGGCGAGCCGGTGGCGCCCGGGGACCGCGTCGCGGACGGCGAACCGCTCACGGAGGCCGAGGACGAGGCGGACGGCGAGCCGGTGGCACTCGGGGACTGCGTCGCCGACGGCGAGCCGGTGCTGCTCGGCGACTGCGTCGCGGACGGCGAACCGGTCGCGGAGGGCGAGGACGAGGCGGACGGCGAGGCGGTGGCGCTCGGGGACTGCGTCGCCGGCGGCGTGGCGGTCGGCGACGGCGTGGCCGGGCTCTGCTTCAGCAGCAGCGCCAGCGGGTCCATCGCCGTCCCGGCCTGGTAGAAGCCGGCGAACGCCCTGGCCCCCTCCTCGGTGAGCGCGGCCGCCGTCGGCACGCCGTTGGTGGTGTCCCGGCCGACGGTGAACGTCACCAGCGGCACGTCGTCGCGCCGGGTGACCTCGGTGGCGCCCATCGACTCCTTGGACGCGGTGTCGGCGGTCAGCTTGCCGGTCGTCCCCACGGTGGAGATCTTCAGGTCGCTCAGGCCGACGTCCAGCGCGCCGTGGTGGGCGGTGAACCGGACCCCGCCGGTGAAGGCCGAGGTGAGCGAGTGCGTGGTGAGGTCGTAGGTGGCACTCGCCAGGCCGAAGTGGAAGCTGCCGTCCGCGTTGGTGGTCGCACCACCGGTGAGCTCCACGCCGCCCTGGCCGATCGGACCGGTGACGTAGCTGCGGAAGCTGGCCTTGACCCCCCAGTCCAGCGCGCCGGTGTCGTACGTGACGCTGCTGGGCGCGCCCGCGCCGAACGCCAGGGCGGGGGCGCCGAAGGCGGTCAGGCCGAGACCCGCGGTGGCGGCGGCGAGGGCGGCCAGCCGGGTGCGGTTGCGGCGGCCTGCGGGCATGGCGGTGCTGCGGGACATGGTGGAACTCCGTTCGGTGAGCGGGGGACGGGAACCGACGTCAGGCCGCGTCGGTGGGGGTGGAGGTGGCACGGCGCCGGCGCCGGGCGAGCACCGCGGCGGTCGCGGCCAGCGCGACCACCAGCAGGCCGCCGGCCACCGCCACCGCCGGGACGCCGTCCGAGGAGGAGGACGAGGCGGCGGGCGCGGCTGGCGGCGCCGTGGTGGGAGCCGTGGTGGCGCTCGGGCTCGGCGCGGCCGGCGGGGCGCTGCCGATGTCGGGCAGCGGGGGGAGCGCGGCGGCCGGGTCGAGGGCGACGGCGAAGCTCAGCGGGTCCATCTCGGTACCCGCCGGGTAGAGGTTGCCGAAGGCCTTGGCACCGGCCTCGGTGAGTGTCAGCGGGAGCTCGGTGGCCTTCAGCAGACCGGCCTCGGGCTTCAGACCGGCCGCGTCGAAGGCGGCCAGCTCGACCCCGGTCAGCGCCTGCGAAGCGCCGTCCGGCGTCCGGCCGGAGACGTCCGCGAGCAGCCGGCCCCGGCCGTCGGCCACCGTCACGCCCGGGTTGGCGAGGGTGAGGTCGAGCCCGAAGCCGTTGCCGCCCCGCATCCCGGTGAAGCGGACGCTGCCGGCGAAGGAGGCGGTGAGGGTGCCGGCCGCCGGGTCGTACCCGCCCTTGGCCGGGGTCCAGCGGAAGAACGCGCCGCCGTCCGCCGCGCCGCCGCCGAGCTCCCAACGGCCCTTGGCGATCGCCCCGGTGACGTAGTCGCGGAAGGTCCGGCGCACGCCCCAGTCGAGCGCGCCGTTGGCGAACTCGGTCCGGGCCGGCGCCTCGGGAGCGGCCGAGGGAGCGCTCGCCGGGGGAGCGGCCGCGGACGGGGCGGCCGACGGCTGTTCCGCCGTCGCGGCGGGCGCGGTGGTGGGCGCGGAGGGCGCCGGGGCCGCCGAGGTCGGCTGCGCCGCCGGCAGGTTGACCGAGAGGCTGACCGGATCCAGCGCCGTCCCGGCGGTGTAGAAGTTGCCGAAGGCCTTCGCCCCGGCGTCGGTCAGCGTCGCGGGCACGTTGCTGAGCGCCAGGGTGCCGGCGGCGCCGCGCAGGTCGACCCCGGCCAGCGAGAGATCGGCGAGCTTGGCCTGGCTCACGCTGCTGACCTGGCCGGTGTCCTTGGACTTGCTGCTGACGTCCGCGTACAGCCCGGCACCACCGCCGGCGGCGGCCCGGAAGGTGAGCCGGCCGATGCTCAGGTCGAGGGCGTTGGTGCCGTTCTCCTGGTGCCCGGTGAACCGGACCCCGCCGGAGAACGCGGCGCTCAGCGCGCCGGTGGCCGGGTCGTACGTGCCGTTGGCCGAGTGGAACCGGAAGGTGCTCCCGGCGACCGTGGCGGCGCCCCCGGTGAGCGCCCAACTCCCCTTGGCGATCGGGCCGGTGACGTACGTCAGGAAGGACTGCTTGATCCCCCAGTCCAGCCGTCCGCCGGACACCTTGCCCTCCGCCGCCACCGCCTGGCCCGGTAGCAGCGCCACCGTCAGGAGAGCGGCGAGGGTGGCCACCAGGGTGGCGGCCAGGCGACGGAGCCGTCTGGGCAGAGGCACGGCGGATCACTCCTCGGCACAACAGGGGAGGGGTCGGCGCAGCGCCGACCCCCTTGCGAAACTCAGGTAAGGCTAACCTAATATATAAGTCAAGAGTCCCGCCGACCACCCCGGCCCATCCATCGAAGGCGGCGACAACTCCCAGCGAAGGGACACATGTTGAGCGGCAGCACGATCCGAACCCGGGTGGCCCGCGGGCCCCTCCTGCTGCTGGTGGCCCTCGGTCTGCTGCTCGCGCTGACCGCCTGCGGATCAGGGGCCGGCGCCACCGGAGCCGCCGCCGGGTCCGGCGCCTCGCGCGCCCCGGACGCCGTGGAGCCGCTGCCCGAGAAGCCCGCTCCCCGGCTGCCGGCCACCGCCGTCTCGGCCGACGGCCGCCAGGTGACGGTGACCAGCACCGACCGGATCATCCCGCTCAACGGGAGCCTCGCCGAGATCGTGTTCAGCCTCGGCCTCGGCCCCGAGGTGGTCGCCCGGGACGTCTCCACCACCTTCCAGCAGGCCGCCGCGCTGCCGGTGATCACCCAGGCGCACGACGTCTCCGCCGAGGGCGTGCTCTCGCTGCACCCGACCGTCGTCCTCGCCGACCGCTCCACCGGCCCGGCCGAGGCGATCGCGCAGATCCGCGCCGCCGGCGTCCCGCTGATCGTGCTGGACGACGCCAAGCAGCTCGCCGACGTCGGCCCCCGGATCGACACCGTCGCCACCGGCCTGGGCGTCCCCGACGCCGGACGGCGGTTGAAGGAGCGCACCGAACAGCGGATCAGCGAGGCGCGGTCCGCGCTGCCCGCCGCCGACCGCCACCCCAAGGTCGCCTTCCTCTACCTGCGCGGCAGCGCCTCCGTCTTCCTCCTCGGCGGTCCGGCCTCCGGCGCCACCTCGCTGATCGAGGCCGTCGGCGGCGAGGACGCCGGCAAGACCGCCGGGATCAGCGGCGACTTCACCCCGCTCACCAGCGAGGCCCTGGTCAAGGCGGCTCCCGACGCGATCCTGGTGATGAGCAAGGGCCTGGATTCGGTCGGCGGCGTCGACGGCCTGCTCAAGCTGCCCGGCGTCGCCCAGACCCCGGCCGGCCTGGACCGCCGGATCGTCTCGATCGAGGACGGCCAGCTGCTCAGCTACGGCCCGCGCACCCCGCAGGTGCTCCGCGAGATCGCCGACCAGCTCTACCCGGCGGCCGCCAAGTGAGCACCGCCGTAAGGAAGAAGGCGCTCGCACTGCCCGGACCCCGGCGCACCGCGGTGATCACCGTCGGCCTGGCCGCCGCCCTGGTGCTCTGCGCCCTGCTCGCGGCCGGCATCGGCGCCTACCGCATCCCGCTCGGCGACATCCTCGCCTCCTTCGGCCACCGGCTCGGCCTCGGCGGGCACGCGCTGGACCGCGTCCCGGAGTCGGTGCTGTGGAACGTCCGGCTCCCCCGGGTGGTGCTCGCCCTGCTGGTCGGCGGCTCGCTCGGCTGCGCGGGCGCGCTGATGCAGGGCGTGTTCGGCAACCCGCTGGCCGAGCCCGCCGTGATCGGCGTCTCCTCCGGCGGAGCCGTCGGCGCGGTCGGCTGCATCGTGCTCGGCCTGGACGCCTTCGGCAACTGGACCATCACCGCCTTCGCCTTCGCGACCGGCCTGCTGACGGTCTTCGCGGTGTACGCGATGTCCCGCTCCGGCGGCCGCACCGAGGTGGTCACGCTGATCCTCACCGGGGTCGCCGTGAACGCCTTCTGCGGAGCGCTGATCGGCCTCTTCCTCTTCACCGCCGACTCCGCCGCGATCAGCCAGGTCACCTTCTGGCAGCTCGGCTCGCTCTCCCAGGCCACCTGGGGCAAGGTGCTCGCCGTGCTGCCGTTCGCGCTCGTCGGCCTGGCCCTCGCCCCCCGCTACGCGCGGCAGTTGGACCTGCTGGCGCTCGGCGAGCGGCCGGCCCGCCACCTCGGCGTGGACGTCGAGCGGATGCGCCTGGTGCTGATCACCCTGGTCGCGCTGCTCACCGCCGCCGCCGTCGCGGTCAGCGGCATCATCAGCTTCGTCGGCCTGGTCGTCCCGCACCTGCTGCGGATGGTGGCCGGACCGGGCCACCGGTTCCTGCTGCCCGCCTCCGCGCTCGGCGGCGCACTCGTCCTGGTGGCCGGCGACCTCGCCGCCCGCACCCTGGCCGAGCCCGCCGAACTCCCGCTCGGCGTGCTCACCGCGCTGATCGGCAGCCCGTTCTTCTTCTGGCTGCTGCGCCGCACCAGGACCAAGCAGGGAGGCTGGGCATGAGGCTGCGAACCCGACCCGAGGTGCCCGGACGCCCCGCCCCGGGCACCGAACTGCTCACCGCGGAGGCCGTCCGGCTGACGATCGGCGGCCGCGAGCTGCTGGCCGGCGCGAGCGTCCGGGTGGCGGCCGGGGAGGTGGTCGCCCTGCTCGGGCCGAACGGCGCCGGCAAGTCCACCCTGCTCTCCGTGCTGGCCGGCGACCTCGCGCCGACCGCCGGCGAGGTCCGGCTGCTGGACCGCCCGCTGGCCGGCTACCGGCCGGCCGAACTCGCCCGGCACCGCGCGCTGCTGCCGCAGTCGGCCGCGCTCTCCTTCCCGTTCCCCGCGGACGAGGTGGTCCGGATGGGCCGCGCCCCCTGGGCCGGCACGGCGGCCGCCGCCGAGGACGACGCGGTGGTCGCCGAGGCGATGGCCGCGACCGAGTCCACCGCCTTCGCCGGGCGGCCGTTCACCGCGCTCTCCGGCGGCGAGCGGGCCCGGGTGGCGCTGGCCCGGGTGCTGGCCCAGCGGACGGCGCTGCTGCTGCTCGACGAGCCCACCGCCGCCCTCGACCTGCGCCACCAGGAGCTGGTGCTGCGGGTCGCCCGGGCGCGGGCGGGCGCCGGGGACGCCGTGGTCGTCGTCCTGCACGACCTCTCGCTGGCGGCGGCCTACGCCGACCGGGTGGTGCTGCTGGCCGCCGGCGCGACGGTCGCGGACGGGCCGGTGGCCGAGGTGCTGCGCGCGCCGCTGCTCAGCGAGGTCTACGGGCACCCGGTCGAGGTGCTGGCGCACCCGCGCACGGGCGTCCCGCTGGTCCTGCCGGAGCGCGACCGCTGAGCACCGGTGGACGCGGAAGGACCGGCGACCGCTGAGCACCCGCGGCCACTGAACCCCGGCGGACACGGGAGGACCCGGGGGGACGGCGCCGGGCGGCCGGCCGGCGGAGGAGGCCGGGAGGCCGGCCCGCCCGGCGCGCGCGACGCCGGTCAGGCCTCGTCGTCGAGCCGGAAACCGACCTTCAGGCCGACCTGGTAGTGCTGGATCCGGCCTTCCGCGAGGTGGCCCCGGACCTGCGTCACCTCGAACCAGTCGAGGTTGCGCAGCGTCCGGGAGGCCCGCTCGACCCCGTTGCGGATGGCGGCGTCGATGCTCTCGGTCGAGGACCCGACGATCTCTGTCACCCGGTACACGTGCTCGCTCATGACGGACTCCCTCAGCTGTGCGACGGCCCCCGTCCACCGTGCACCGCCACCGGTCGCTCCGCACTCCGGCGCCCGCCGGGCAGGCCTCAGAAGGCGGCCCGGACCTCGCCCACCGGCACGCCGCCGCCGAGCAGCGGCGCGGCGGCGATCCGCTCGACCGTGCCGTCCTCCGTCGTCACCCCGAGCCGGCGCAGCGCGGCCGCCAGGACCGGCCCGCGGGCCCGCTCGGCACCGTCGTCGATCTTGAAGGCCAGCGCCCGGCCGTCCGGCAGCGCCACCACCTGCACGGCCTCGGCCCCCATCTTGGACAGCGCGCCCGGCACCGCCCGCATCAGCCAGGTGTCGGCCCGGCGGGTGCCGGCCACGTACTCGGGGTGCGCGCGCATGGCGTCGGCCACCCGCCGCTGCGGCGTCCCCGGCTCGGCGCGCAGCAGCGCCCGGTAGCCGCGGGCCAGGCCGGTCAGGCTGACGGCCAGCAGCGGCGCGCCGCAGCCGTCCACCCCGGCGTGCGCCGCCGGCTCGCCGGTGGCCTCCTCCAGCGCCTCGCGGGCGAGCAGCTGGACGGGGTGCGCCGGGTCGAGGTAGGTCTCGGTGGGCCAGCCGTTGGCGACGCAGGCGGCCAGCCAGCCGGCGTGCTTGCCGGAGCAGTCCATCAGGATCGGTGCGCGCTCGCCGCCGGACCGCAGGTGCAGCTCCGCCTCGGTCTCGTCGAGCGGCAGGTCCGCCGGGGTCCGCAGGGCGGACTCGTCCAGCCCGGCGTCACCCAGGATCCGCCGTACGCCGTCCCGGTGAAACGATTCCGCGGAGTGGCTGGACGCCGCCAGCGCCAGCAGCTCGCCCTCGATCGCCAGACCCGCCCGCAGGGTGGCCACCGCCTGGAACGGCTTGGCGCACGAACGCGGGAAGACCGGCGCCTCGGGGCTGCCCAGGGCGAAGTCCACCGAGCCGTCGGGGGCGAGCAGTACCAGCGATCCGTGGTGCCGGCCCTCGGTGAAGCCGGAGCGTATGACCTCGGCGAGCACGGGCAGGGCAACAGAGCGGGACATGGCGGAAGCCTTCCGGGGTGAGGGTGGGCCGGGGGCGAGCCGGGCCCCGTGCCCGCCCCGGACACCTCACCCGGTCAGAGCGGGCCGCCCGCGAGCAGGTCGTCGACCCGCGCTTCCCCATCACGGTACCTGCGGGTGATCTCGGCGCTGCAGCCGTCCGCCGTCCGCAGCAGCAACTGCCGGCGTCCGGACACCTCGCGCTCGTGCGCCCGCAGCCGGTCCAGCGCGGCCAGCAGGTCCTCGGGCGGGTGCGCGGCCAGGTCGGCCAGCTGGACATCGCCCATCAGGGCGTCCGCCTCCAGCTGGGACTGCTGGCCCCGGGGCGGCCCCAGGGTGACGTGCCGGGCGGACCGGCGCACCGTCGACGGCGCGTCGGTGAGGATGGCCGGCAGCCGGTCCAGCAGGGCGCCGCCCGCCGGGCACTCACCCCCCGCCGCCACCAGGAGCGCACCCGGCCGGCGGTCGAGCTCCGCCCGCAGGATGTCCATCCGCCCGTGCAGCAGGCGCCGCAGATAGGAGAGGTCCGCCTCCTGCTCCAAGGTCTCCCGGCGCAGGGTCCGCAGCTGCTCCAGGCCCAGCCCTTCCAGATCCGGCTCGCCCTCCGTGTCCGCCACCGGGCCCGAGGGGCCGCCCGCCGGCTCCAGGCCCTCGGGCATCCGCCCGGACCCGTCCCGCCCCGCGCTGCTCGCGTCCATCAACCAACCACCTGCCGTCGTCCGATCCCGCCCGCTCGCGGCACCCCGTCGCCTGCCGCCGGTCCGACCCGTCCCCCCGGCGGGCCGTCGCGCGTACCCACCGCGCACACCCGTCCGATGGCACGCGCGATCGCCCCCGAAGGTTCCCGCCCCCGCCGATGCCACCCCACGGGGCGACACCACCAGAACGCCTGACCTACCGACTCGACCGCCCGGCCGAACGGGCCCGGCGCGGCGGACCTTGGCGCCCCGGACCCTCGTACCGTCCCCAGCGTGCCACCCCGCCCACCGCCGGTGCACCGCCCGTGCACCCGAACGGCCCCCTGGCGAACGGGGGTGGCTGATATGACCGGGGCTTTTCGCAGCAGGAGCGGCACCACCCGGCGCGCAGGCGCACACCACCCGGCGCACAACCACACCATTCACGCCCCCTGGGGGGCCGCGGAGGCCCGCTGCCGGCTCCGGCACAATGGCCGCATGCGAGCAGTGGTGCAGCGAGTGACCGAGGCCAGGGTGACGGTGGCCGGCGAGACCGTCGGCGCGATCGAGGGGCCCGGGCTCTGCGTCCTGGTCGGCGTCACCCACGAGGACACCCCCGCCAAGGCCGCCCAGCTGGCCCGCAAGCTCTGGACCCTGCGGCTGCTGGAGGCGCCCGAGGGGGGCGAGCAGGCGGAGCGGGAGAACGGCGTCGAGCTGTCCTGCTCCGACCTGGGCGCGCCGCTCCTGGTGATCAGCCAGTTCACCCTCTACGGGGACGCCCGCAAGGGCCGCCGCCCCACCTGGAACGCCGCCGCCCCCGGCCCGGTCGCCGAGCCGCTGGTGGACGAGGTGGTCGCCCAGCTGCGCGCGCTCGGCGCCAAGGTCGAGACCGGCCGGTTCGGGGCGGACATGCGGGTCGCCCTGGTGAACGACGGCCCGTTCACCGTCCTGGTCGAGGTCTGACCCGCCGGCCCGTCCGCCCCGTCCGGCCCGCCTACTGCGGGACGATCACGTCCTGCGTCCCCGGCACCGTGCCGGCCAGCAGCACCGCGTCCACCGGGACGTTCCGCTTGACGATCGCCAGCGCGATCGGCCCCAGCTCGTGGTGGCGCGCCGAGGACGTCACGAAGCCCAGCGCCCGGCCGTCCGGGTCCGAGGCGAGCCGCACCTCCGTACCGTGCGGGGGCAGCACCTCCTCGGTGCCGTCCAGGTGCAGGAAGACCAGCCGGCGCGGCGGGCGCCCCAGGTTGTGCACCCGGGCGACGGTTTCCTGCCCCCGGTAGCAGCCCTTCTGCAGGTGGACGGCGGTCGTCAGCCAGTCCACCTCGTGCGGGATGGTCCGGTGGTCGGTCTCGAAGCCGAGCCGGGGCCGGTGGCCCTCGATCCGCAGCGCCTCGTACGCCCAGATCCCGGCCGCCGGGCCGTACCCCTCGGTCAGCGCCGCCAGCTCGGCGCGCGGCAGGAAGAGGTCCCGCCCGTACGACAGCTCGCGCACCGCCGCCGCGCCGTCCGCCGGGGCGGTGGAGCCGGCCGGCAGGTGGACCACCGCGTAGTCGGCGGTCGCGTCGGCGACCTCCACCCGGTAGAAGAACTTCATGCTCTCCAGGTAGCCGACCAGCGCCTGCTGAGTGCCCGGCTCGACGTGCGCCCAGGTGGTGGTGCCGTCGTCGACCAGGTAGAGGGCGTGCTCGACGTGCCCGTTCGGGGAGAGCACCAGCGCCTCGGTGGCCTGCTGGACGGGCAGGTCGCTGACGTGCTGGGTGAGCAGCAGGTGCAGCCAGGCCAGCCGGTCGGCACCGGTCACGGTCACCACACCGCGGTGCGAGAGGTCCACGAAGCCCGTGCCCCGGGCGAGGTTGCGTTGCTCGCGGAAGATGTCGCCGTAGTGGGCGGCCACGCCCTCGTCGGTTCCCTCGACGGGGACGGCACCGGGCAGCGCAAGCAGCGGGCTCTTCATACCGGCCAGCTTACGACCGGTCCTCGGCGAGCTTGGCGGTGCAGTCGGCGCAGCGGCCGAAGATGGCGAAATGCTTGAGGTCGGTGTCGAAACCGTGCTGCTCGCGCAGGCTCTCGATCAGCGGCCGGGCGATCTCCGTCCCCGTCTCGGTGACCTTCTCGCAGTCCCGGCAGACCAGGTGCAGATGGTGGTGACGGCCCGCCAGGTGGTACGTCGGGGCGCCGTGGCCGAGGTGCGCGTGCGAGACCAGGCCGAGCTCCTCCAGCAGCTCCAGCGTCCGGTAGACGGTGGAGATGTTGATGCCGCTGGCCGTCCGGCGGACGTGGCCGAGGATGTCGTCCGGAGTCGCGTGGTCGAGCACGTCGACCGCCTCCAGGACGAGCTGGCGCTGGGGCGTGAGCCGGTAGCCGCGCTGACGCAGGTCGGCCTTCCAGTCGCCGGAGAGCTGCCAGTCGGTGGTGCCGGTGTCCGCCACGGTGCTGTCCCTGCCAAGGTCGGGGTCCTGCTGCAAGTGTAGGGACCGGCCCCGGGCCGGTCCCTACCTCGTACGCGGTGAGCTGTGCGCAGCGGAGGCCGCGCTCAGCGTTGAGCCGTGCTCAGCGTTGAGCCGTGCTCAGCGGAAGAACGCGATGCCGTCGTCCGGCAGGTCGTTGATGTCCTTGATCAGCTGGGCCGGGCTGAGCACCTTCTTCAGCTGCGCCGACATGTACGGGCGCAGCGGCACGTTCGGGGCGGCCTTCTCGCCGACCCAGAGCAGCTCCTCGTTGACGAAGCCGAAGAGACGCTTGCCGCCCGAGTACTCCGGCGACCCCTCGATCCGGGCCACCGCGTCGGTGGAGACGTCGATCTGCGGCTTGCCGTCGGCCAGCTCGCCGTACCAGATCTCCACGGTGCCGTCGTCACGGACGGAGGAGATCTCGATCCCGCGGGCACCGCTGGTGCCGTGCTGGTTGCTGGTGATGCGCCAGAACGCGTGCTCGTTCTCCAGCGGGCGGACCTTCTCGCCCTCGCCGTCCAGCACCCAGGTGCGGGAGCGGAACTCCAGGAACGGCCGGCCGTCGTGCCGGAAGACGATCTCCTGGCCGAAGTTGCACTTCTCCGCGCCGGCGGCCTCCTCGCCGGGCAGCGGCGCGTAGACGCCCGCGCCCTCCCAGGTGCCGAGGAGGAAGGCCAGCGGGACGACGTCCTTGTGGAGGTCAGAGGGGATCTCGATCATGTTCCTGGTCGCTGTCGTCGTCGATGTGGGGCAGCTTCAACCGTACGGCAGCCGACTCAGCGCTGGCCCTGGTACAGCTTCATCACCGAGAAGATGGCGAACCAGGTGATCAGCACGGCCATGAGGGCCAGCAGACCGTCGAAGAAGATTTCCAGACCGGACACGGGGGGCTCCCAGGGCGGCGACAGTGTGGTGGATTTTGCTGCCGCTCACTCTATCCGCCGGGTGCCGACGGGTCTCGGTGAGCCCCACCACGTCGGCATTTCGCCGGGATCTAGGGTGGCGGCATGTCGAAGAAGCTCGTCATCAAGGTCACTGCCGGAGCCGACGCGCCGGAGCGCTGCTCGCAGGCGTTCACGGTGGCGGCGGTCGCCGTCGCCAGCGGGATCGAGGTCTCGCTCTGGCTGACCGGGGAGTCGTCCTGGTTCGCGCTGCCCGGGCGCGCCGCCGAGTTCGAACTGCCGCACGCCGCTCCGCTGCCGGACCTCCTGGAGTCGATCCTGGCGGCCGGCACCGTCACCCTCTGCACCCAGTGCGCGGCCCGGCGCGGGATCGAGCAGAAGGACACCGTCGAGGGCGTCCGGATCGCGGGCGCGCAGGTCTTCGTCAGCGAGATCATGGCCGACGGCGTGCAGGCGCTCGTCTACTGATCGGGCCCCCGCCGCTCCCCGTGGTCGGGGCGGTCCCGGTCGTGGCCGGGGTCGTCCCACTTCGGGTCCTCCCAGCGCGGGTCGTTCCACCAGTCGTCCTCCGGGTCCCGCTTGTTGGCGAAGACCGCGGCGGCCGGGGGGATGACCATCGCGAACAGGCACATGCCGATCGCGGCCGGGACGGACCAGAACCGGACCACGCCCCAGGCCAGGACGAACAGCCCCAGGCAGACGCCCATCATGGCGAAGTAGTAGCGGTGGCGCCGACGTCCCTGCACGGTTCCACGGTACGACCGAGGGCCCCCGCAGCAGCAGGGGCCCTCGGTGTCGGATCCGGCCGATCGGTGTCGGATCCGGCGCGCGTCGGAGTGCGCGGAGCACTTCGGAGCGCTCGGGAGTTCAGAGCGCTCGGAGTGCTCGGAGTGCTCTGAGCACTCAGACCGCGATGGCGACCTCGGTCAGGTTGCCCTGGGAGGCGACCACCTGGCGGTCCACGGTCTGGCCCGGGACCAGCGCGCGCAGGGTCCACTTGCCCGGGCGGGCGAAGAACCGGAACTGGCCGGTCGCCGAGGTGGGCACCTCGGCCGTGAACTCGCCGCCCTCGTCGAGCAGCCGGACGTAGCCGTTCACCGGCTCGCCGTCTCGGGTCACGGAACCCTGGATGATCGTCTCGTTCGCCACGTCAACTCCTGCCAGGTCCGGCCCACCGGCCTTCGCACCGCACATGTCTTGTCTTCCCTTCAGCCTTACGGGTGGAGCCGGCGGCTCAGTTGCCGAGCTCGATCGGCACGCCGACCAGGCTGCCGTACTCGGTCCAGGAACCGTCGTAGTTCTTCACGTTCGCCTGGCCGAGCAGCTCGTGCAGCACGAACCAGGTGAGCGCGGAGCGCTCGCCGATGCGGCAGTACGCGATGGTGTCCTTCGCCAGGTCGATGCCCTCGGCCTCGTACAGGGCCTTCAGTTCGTCGTCGCTCTTGAAGGTGCCGTCGTCGTTGGCGTTCTTGGCCCACGGGATGTTGCGGGCGCTCGGCACGTGGCCGGGGCGCTGCGACTGCTCCTGCGGGAGGTGCGCCGGGGCGAGCAGCTTGCCGGAGAACTCGTCGGGCGAGCGGACGTCGACCAGGTTGAGGTTGCCGATGGCGGCGATCACGTCGTCGCGGAAGGCGCGGATCGAGGAGTCCACGGCCTGCGCCTTGTACTCGGTCGCGGCGCGGGCCGGCACCTCGGCGACCAGGTCGCGGGAGTCCAGCTCCCACTTCTTGCGGCCGCCGTCCAGCAGGCGGACGTCGCCGTGGCCGTACAGCTTGAAGTACCAGTAGGCGTACGAGGCGAACCAGTTGTTGTTGCCGCCGTACAGGACGACGATGTCGTCGTTGGCGATGCCCTTGGCGCTGAGCAGCGCCTCGAAGCCGGCCTGGTCGATGAAGTCGCGGCGGACCGGGTCCTGGAGGTCGCTCTTCCAGTCGATCCGGACGGCGTTGCGGATGTGGTTCTTGTCGTAGGCGGAGGTGTCCTCGTCGACCTCGACGATGACAACCTTCGGGTCGTCCAGGCGGGCCTGGACCCAGTCGGCGTCGACCAGGACGTCGCTGCGGCTCATGGTGATGTTCTCCATCCGAGGGCGGTTTGCGGAAGGTGCTGCTGGGTGCTCGTCGGCGGCCGTTCCGAATCCATGTCCGAATACTGGGACGAACGAGGGTGGCGCGCTGTTCCGAGCAGTGGTCTGCGGTGTGCAGCGGGGACGACCGGCACCAGGTACCGGGCCAGGTCACCGGGGAAATCGGCGGCGGGCAGGAACTGCCCTGCAAAGACGCCGAGTTAGCGCATTCGACACAGACAGGCGGCCACGCGGCACAGGTCTACCGCCCGCCGCTTCGTGAGGTCCGTCTGTCGCTTCATACGGACGATGCTAGGGACACGGGATGCCCGCTGTCACCAGCGTATCGAATGGTGAGACCAGATCGCTCGCATTGCGAGATTTGGTCATTTCATGGTGGGCGGGAACCGGCCAACGGCCGCCCGGAGCTCCCCACGGGGGCGGCGGAGGCCGGAAAGCACACCGCTCCACGATCGGCGCTGGACAGCGCGTCTCGCGGAGCGGAACGGCGGGCGGAAGAGGTGGGGTGGGGCGGGCGGGGCCCGTGGCGTCAGCCGATCAGGGTCACGCCGTCGCCCTGGAAGGTCAGCTGCAGGCCCTCCTCCTGCGGCGTCACCCCGGACAGCTTCAGCCCGGCCGGGAGCTGGTCGAGGGTGAAGCTGACCGGATCGACCTTCTGGTCGGTGAGGCCCGCCACCATCGCGGCCACCCCGCTGAGCCGGAACCCGTCCGCCGTGACGGTGTTGCCCTGGCTGTGCACCGACCCCTCGCCGACCTGCAGCCCGCCCAGCGCCGCCTTGATCTTGCCCGGGCCGCCGTAGGACAGGCTCAACCGGGTGTTGGTGCCCACCGGCAGCCGAGCGGCGGCGGGCACCATCTGGGACGCGGGCGGCAGCAGCTGGGTGAGGTCCGCGTAGGAGATCAGGCCGCTGCCGCTGCCCTTGGCCACCTTGGCGCTGGTCAGGCTGTTGCTCACTTTGACACCGGACAACCGGGCCTTGAAGGAGTGCAGCGCCACCTGACGGGTGCCGTCACCGACGGTCAGCCCGTCGGCCGAGATCCGGAGGTCGTCCACCTCCTTCGAGAGCAGGTCGGTGAGGAACGGGACGTCACCGATCGACACGTCCGGCCGCTGGCTCATCCGGCCGCTCTTCACCAGTTGCTCGGCGACCTGGTCCTCGGCCACGCCCACGGCGATCCGGTCCGCGCCCACCAGCAGGCCGGAAAGCACCACCAGGCCGATCGTCGCCTTCAGCCAACCGCGCATTGCTCTCCCCCGTCGTCGCCTGCCGCTGTCGTCGTACGCGTCGTTCTCTTCGTCGATCTCGTCGTGCTCGTCGTCGTGCTCGTCGTAGGTCGTCGGTGTTCTCGTCCCGGTACGCGCCCCGCCCGGCCGTCCGCCGCCGGGGTCGCGCCCGCACGACGGTACGACGCCCCGCCCCGGAGCATGGTTCCGGGGCGGGGCGTCGCGGGAGTGCCGCCGGAGCTCAGCCGGCGAGCAGGCGGGTGGCGATCCAGATCAGCGGCGAGGCCACCGCCAGCGGCAGGGCCACCCCCGCCGTCATGTGCACGAAACGGGACGGGAAGTCGTACCCCGCCACCCGGCGGCCGACCAGGGCGCCCAGGCCCGCCAGCACGCCCAGCGCCAACGGGGCGCCGACGACCAGGCCGAACACCACGGCCGCCAGCAGGCCGAGCACGGGGCCCAGCTGCTTCGGGCCGGGCAGCGGCGCGGCGGCCAGGACGGTGGCCAGCGCGACCGCGCCGACCGCCGCCGGCACCCAGTCCGCCAGCAGCAGCGCGGTGCAGAGCACCGTCACCACGGTGGCCGAGCCGAGCACGGTGAGCGCGTAGAACCGCTCCTTCGGGTCCGAGGGGCGGAAGGTCTGGAGCACCAGGACGAGCAGGAAGAACCCGCCGAGGGTGCCGACGACGGCCGCCGTCCCCCCGTCGGAGTCGGCCAGCAGCACCGCCGCATCGGCGGTGAGACCGGCCAGCGCGGCGAGGGCGATGCCCTGGCGGGCCGGCCACATGCCGTTCAGCCGGAACCAGCCGGCCGCGGTCAGCACCTGGAGCAGCGCGACGACCAGCGCCAGCGCCGGCTGCCCGAGCGCCGCCCCGCCGGCCAGCAGTGCGGCCGCGCCCGCGGTGATCAGGGCGGGCTGCAGGCCCGGGTCGATGATCGGCGAGCCGGTCCGGACGGGCGCGCCGGGGACGGGCGCGGCGGCGGGAGCGGGCTGCGCCGGGACGCCGCCCTGCGGAGCGCCGGCCCGCCGGCGGCCGGTGGGGCCACCGGGCGCGGCCGGGGCCGTCGGGCGCTTGAGCGTCATGGTCGGCGGGTCGAAGACCGGCTGCGGGGCGGGTGCGGGGTTCGCGGCGGGTGCCGGGGCGGGCCTCCGGGCGGGCGGCGCGGTCGGCATCGCCCCCGACACCACCACCGGGGGAAGGAGCGTCGTCGCCGCGTCGTCCATCGGCGGGACGGGCGGGAGCAGGGTCGTCGCCGCGTCGTCCATCGGCGGCTGCCCGTACGGCTGCGCGTGCTGCTGCCCGTACGACGGCTGTCCGTAGGACTGGTGCTGCTGGTGCTGCTGGTGTTGCGGGTGCTGCTGGTTCGCCGGGTGTCCCGGCGCCTGGCCCGTACCGGGGGCGTACGGCCGAGCCGCGTGCCCCTGCTGCGGATACTGCTCCGGCGCGTACCCCTGCTGAGGGGCGTACGGCTGCCGGGACTGCGGCTGGTGCGGCTGCGCCTGCGGATGCGGCGGCTGCTGCGACTGCTGCTGCCAGCCGTCCGGGCCGGCGCCCTGCGGGCCGCCGTTCACGTTGTTCGGGTCCGTCACGCCGCTCACCCTCCCGCGAACGGCGGGAGCACCTCGACGGTGCCGCCCTGGCTCAGGGACACCGTCGCGTGGTCACGGCCGCCGACGGGAGAGCCGTCGACCAGGTAGGAGCAGTGTCCGAGCAGCCGGACGAGCTTCGGCCGGTCGGCGTGCCGCGCGCGGGCCGCCGCCAGTGCCTCCGCCAGGGTCGCCGCCTCGTACGGCTCCTCGGCCAGCCCGGCCTCCGACTTCGCCGCCGCCCAGTAGCGGATCGTCCCGCTCACCCGAGCGGCGCTCGCTGGCTCGGTGGTCGCGCCCATGGCAACCCCTTCTCGTCGTCCTCGCCCGGGCCCGGTACCCCGGGCGGGTCGCCACCGGGGCGGCCGAACACCACTCGAAAGAGGTACGCGTACGGTGCCGCCGATGTGCGTCCCATGATGGCGTGTCCGCCGGCGCGACCGGCAATCGCCCTGGCCGCACCGGTGCCGGCGCCCGCGCGAAGCTGTGGCCAGGCTCACCCCGGGAGCCTCCGGAAAAGCCGAACCGCCGCCTTCGGGCCCTCCCGGTGCGAGAGACCGTCGGCTATCCTCGACCCCTGAGGGATCCGGGCAGAGTCGCCCCCGGATCCTTTCGTGCTTTCAGGACGCCAGTACGGACGTTCTTGCGATTCGTCGGCCCACCCCCGGCGCGGAGCAGGAACCGCCCCGCCATTCGCGGCACAACGACGTGCGCGGACCCGGTCGGGGTGTCGGAACCCGGCCCCGGGCCGCCGCCCGGTACGGGACAGACCGGAAGGTTCACGGGATGAGCAGGGCAGAAACGGTGCTTCAGGGGTTGCGGGACCTCCGACGCACGCCCCGTACTGCCGTGCGCGCCGGTGAGTCCTCCGGTGAACGCCTGGTCTCCTCCCCCACCCTCACGCCGCCCGCCGCCTCCCCTCGCGGGGCCCGCTGCGCGCGACACCTCCTTGCACGTGCGCCATCCGGCTGTGGCGGCAGCCGTAACGCGACCGCGACGACCCGGAAAGGGGACTACCGGGTATGAGTTCTCTGCTCCTCCTCACCAACGCGCTGCAACCCTCCGCGGAGGTACTGCCGGCCCTCGGCCTGCTGCTCCACAACGTCCGGGTGGCGCCCGCCGAGGGCTCCGCCCTGGTGGACACCCCCAGCGCCGACGTCATCCTGGTCGACGGCCGACGGGACCTGCCGCAGATCCGCAGCCTCTGCCAGCTGCTGCGCTCCACCGGCATCGGCTCGCCACTGATCCTGGTGGTCACCGAGGGCGGCCTGGCCGCCGTCACCGCCGACTGGGGCGTCGACGACGTCCTGCTGGACACCGCGGGCCCGGCCGAGGTCGAGGCCCGGCTGCGGCTCGCCCTCGGCCGCCTCCAGGTGTCGGCCGACGACAGCCCGATGGAGATCCGCAACGGCGACCTCTCGGTCGACGAGGCCACCTACTCCGCCAAGCTCAAGGGCCGGGTGCTCGACCTCACCTTCAAGGAGTTCGAGCTGCTCAAGTACCTCGCGCAGCACCCCGGCCGGGTCTTCACCCGGGCGCAGCTGCTGCAGGAGGTCTGGGGCTACGACTACTTCGGCGGCACCCGGACGGTCGATGTCCACGTCCGACGGCTGCGCGCCAAGCTCGGCGTCGAGAACGAGCAGCTGATCGGCACCGTGCGCAACGTCGGCTACCGCTTCGTCGTCCCGGAGAAGCCGGACAAGGGCGAACGGCCGGACCTCGCCCAGCGCTCCTCGGCCGCGCTGGAGAACTGACCGCCGGCCGGGCGGCTGGCACCCGCCCGGCCTGTCCGCATTCGCCCCGCACTGTCCTGCGGGTACCTCCCGTGCCGCCGAGATCCCCCTGCCCGGGAGGACGCCACACGCGTAGACTCCCCCCGTGGCCAAAGTGACGCGCGACGATGTAGCCCGACTGGCTGGTACCTCGACCGCGGTCGTCAGCTACGTCATCAACAACGGGCCGCGCCCGGTCGCGCCCGCGACCAAGGAGAAGGTGCTCGCGGCGATCGAGCAGCTCGGCTACCGGCCGAACAGCGTCGCCCAGGCGATGGCCTCCCGCCGCACCAACCTGATCGGCATGGTCGTCCCCGACGCCCGCCAGCCGTTCTTCGCCGAGATGGCGCACGCCGTGGAACGCGCCGCCTCCGAGCGCGGCAAGCTCGTCCTCATCGGCAACTCCGACTACGTGGACGACCGCGAGGTGCACTACGTCCGCGCCTTCCTCGGCATGCGGGTCTCCGGCCTGATCCTGGTCAGCCAGGGCCCCTCGCAGCGGGCCGCCGAGGAGTTCGCCGCGATGGAGGGCGCCAAGGTGGTGCTGCTGCACCGCCGGCCCGAGGCGATCGACGACGTCGCGGTGGTCACCGACGACGTGGCCGGCGCCGAGGCCGTCGTCCGCCACCTGCTGGAGGAGCACGGGCACCCGTACGTGGCCTGCTTCGGCGGCCCGGTCGAGTCCCCCGCCCCCGGCGACCCGGTCATCGACCACGTCGAGGGCTGGCAGCGCGCCATGGACGCCCACGGCCTGCCCAGCGAGCCGCACCTGATCGACGCGCCCTTCCACCGCTACGGCGCCTACGAGGTCGCACTCGGCCTGCTGCGCTCGGCGGACCGCCCGCCCGCCGTCTTCTGCTCCACCGACGACCAGGCGATCGGCGTGCTGCGGGCCGCCCGCGAACTCGGCCTGCGGGTGCCGGAGGACCTCGCGGTGGCCGGTTTCGACGACGTGCCCGAGGCCGCCTTCGCCGACCCGCCGCTGACCACCGTCGCCTCCGACCGCGACGCGATGGCCCGGGCCGCCGTGGACCTCGTGCTCGACGACTCGCTGATGGTGCCCGGCTCGGACACCGAACGGGTCCGGAAGTTCCCGTCCCGCCTGGTCATCCGCCGTTCCTGCGGCTGCCGGCCGAGCGAGCCGCAGGACGTCCGGCCCTCCTAGCGCCGGTCCCGGCCTGACCAGGCTTTATGAGAAGTCAACGGGCTTCTCGGAGGCTTCTGACCCCGTTCTCATCGGATCCTCATCCGGCGGGCGGACGTTGGTCGGCATGAGCGATCAGCAGCACGGCAGCGAGCAGTACGACGACCCGTCCCCGTACGGGTACCCGCGCCCCGCCGAGGGGCCGGTCGTGCAGGGCACCGTCCTCGGCAGCACGACCACCGGGTACCCGGCCGCCGGCCACCCCTCGGTCGGGACCCCGCCCCCTCCCCCGCCCGCCGCACCGCCGCTGCCCCCGGCGCCCCCGGCCGCCGGCGGACCGGCGTCCCACGGCGGCCACGGCGGCCACGGCGGCCGGGCCAGGCGCGGCTTTCTGCGCGGCCGGGTCGCGCTGGTCACCGCCGTCGCGGCGGTCGCCGCCGTCCTCGGCGGGGTGACCGGCGGTGTGGTCGCCGCCCAGGAGCACGGCTCCGTCGCCCGCACCGGCACCATCGCCAGCCCGGTCTCCGCCCGCTCGGACGGCAGCGCCGACGTCGCCGCGATAGCCTCGGCCGTCTCGCCGAGCGTCGTCCAGATCACCGTGAAGACCGCGAGCGGGACGTCCACCGGCACCGGCGTGGTGCTCGACAAGGACGGCCGGATCCTCACCAACTACCACGTCGTCTCCGGCGCCGCCGACGGCGGACAGGTCACCGTCACCTTCAAGGACGGCTCCACCGCCAAGGCCACCGTCACCGGCACCGACAAGTCCCTGGACGCCGCCGTGATCACCGCGAGCGGCGCCAAGAACCTCAGCCCCGCCACCCTCGGCGACTCCTCCGCCGTCTCGGTCGGCGACCCGGTCGTCGCCATCGGCAACCCGGAGGGCCTCACCGGCACCGTCACCTCGGGCATCATCAGCGCCGAGAACCGCGAGGTCACCGTCCAGGTCGACGAGGGCACCACCAGCGGCAACGGCGGCTTCGGCTTCCCCAACCTGCCCGGCCTGCGCGGCAACACCCCGCAGAGCGGCGGCGAGACCGCCACCTACAAGGCCTTCCAGACCGACGCCGCGCTCAACCCCGGCAACTCCGGCGGCCCGCTGATCAACGCGAACGGCCAGGTCATCGGCATCAACTCGGCGATGTACTCGGCGACCGGCTCCAGCTCCACGGCCGGCGGCGGCAGCGCCGGCAGCGTCGGCCTCGGCTTCTCCATCCCGATCAACGACATCAAGCAGGTGCTGCCGAAGCTGCAGGCCGGGCAGAACATCTAGACGGACAATTACTCCGAGCAGGTCCCCACCCAGCAGGTCACCGCACCCCCGCAGGCACCCCGCGGGCTCTCCGACGATGAGAAAGGGCAACCGCCCATGACCCCGGCCGCCGACGACCGCACCCCCGCCGAGCCCGCACCGGCCTCCGCCCGGCTCCTCGTGGTCGACGACGAACCCGCCCTCCGGGACGCCCTGGAGAGCAGCCTCGCCTTCGAGGGCTACGAGGTCGCCACCGCCACCGACGGCTACGAGGCGCTGGAGTCCGTCGAACGGGAGAAGCCCGACCTGGTCCTGCTGGACATCATGATGCCCCGGATGGACGGCCTCACCGCCGTCCGCCGGATGCGCTCGCGCGGCGACACCGTCCCGGTGCTGATGCTCACCGCCCGCGACGCCGTCGGCGACCGGGTCACCGGCCTGGACGTCGGCGCCGACGACTACCTCGCCAAGCCCTTCGAACTGGACGAACTGCTCGCCCGGGTCCGCGCCCTGCTGCGCCGCAACGCCCTCGCCACCGAGGCCGCCGCACGCGCCGCGGCCGTCGAGGACGACAGCGAGGTGCTGGCCTTCGCCGACCTGCGGATGAACACCGCCACCCGCGAGGTCACCCGGGCCGGCCGGCCGGTCGAACTCACCCGCACCGAGTTCATGCTGCTGGAGATGTTCCTCTCGCACCCCCGCCAGGTGCTCACCCGCGAGCAGATCCTCAAGGCGGTCTGGGGCTTCGACTTCGAGCCCTCCTCCAACTCCCTGGACGTGTACGTGATGTACCTGCGCCGCAAGACCGAGCAAGGCGGCATGCCCCGGATCATCCAGACCGTACGCGGCGTCGGCTACGCCCTCCGCCCGGCCGCCGGCACCACGGCGTGAGCGACACCGCCACGCCACCGCCGCCCCTGCTACCGCCCCGCGTCCACCGCCGCCGGCGGCTCGCCCGCTGGTACCGCGCCCGGTCCCTGCGCAGCCGGCTCACCTTCCTGACGGCGGCGGCGGTGGCGGTCGCGATCGCGCTGTCGGCACTGGCGTGCTGGTTCATCGTGGAGAAGCAGCTGTACGGGCAGGTGCGCAACGACCTGCGCAGCGTCCAACTGCCGAACGTCCGGCTCCCGGCGTACTGTCCGGCCACTCCGGAGGAGGCGCTGAAGCAGGCCGCCCTGCCCTTCCCCCGCAACGGCGCCTCGCAGCAGGATCCGCCCAACTTCGCGTTCCGGGACACCCAGCTGGTCATGACCGACCCCGCCGGGGTCTGCCTGCCGCGCGGCGCCACCAGGGCGATCGACCTCCAGGCCGACGACGCCAAGGTCCTCGCACTGCCGCCGAACCAGTCGGTCTTCCGCAGCGGCCACTACACCAACGGTGCGCCCGCCATGGTCCGGGTGTTCTGGGTCGCCACCGACAGGCCCGGCGGGCCGCCCGTACTGGTCATGATCGCCGCGCCCACCCAGCCGGTCGAGGACTCCCTGCAGAAGCTCGCCCTGATCCTCGGCGGCGTCGCCCTCGGCGGCGTCATCCTCGCCGGGCTCGCCGGCCGGTTCGTCGCCCGCTCCGCGCTCAAGCCCGTGGACCGGCTCACCGACGTGGTCGAGCACATCGCCCGCACCGAGGAGGTCGGCAGCACCATCCCGGTGCACGGCAGCGACGAGATCGCCCGGCTCTCCGCCTCGTTCAACTCGATGAGCACCGCACTCGCCAACTCCCGCGACCGCCAGACGCGGCTGATCGCCGACGCCGGGCACGAGCTGCGCACCCCGCTCACCTCGCTGCGCACCAACGTCGACCTGCTGATCCGCAGCGACGACACCGGGCGTCCGCTGCCCGCCGCGACCAAGACCAAGCTGCTCGGCAACATGAAGGCGCAGATGCAGGAGCTCACCGTCCTGATCGGTGACCTGCTCCAGCTGTCCCGCCCGGACACCCCCAAGCCGGGCCTGGTCCTGGCCGTCGTCGCCCTGCACGAGCTCGCCGACCGGGCGGTCGCCCGGGCGAAGCTGCGCGGTCCGGGGCTGGTCTTCGAGACCGACATCGAGCCCTGGTTCGTCCAGGGCGACGCCGCCGCGCTCGAACGCGCCGTGATCAACCTGCTGGACAACGCGGTCAAGTACAGCCCGCCGGGCGGCACGATCGACGTCCGGCTCCGCGAGGGTGTGCTGACCGTCCGCGACCACGGCCCCGGCATCCCGCCGGACGAGTTGCCGTACGTCTTCGACCGCTTCTGGCGCTCGCCGTCCTCGCGCCAACTCCCCGGCTCCGGGCTCGGGTTGTCGATCGTCGCGCAGAGCGTGCGGGAGGCCGGCGGCGAGGTCTCGCTCGGCCCGGCCCAGGACGGCGGCCCGGGTGCGCTGGCCACCGTCCGGCTGCCGGGCGGCCCGGCGCCCGACTGAACCGGGCCCGGACGGACGGAACGGGCGGGGCGCCCCGACAGCGCCCCGCCCGTTCCTTCGCCGGCTCCGGTCAGTCGAGGTCGCTGCCCGGGCCGATGACCTTGATGCGGTCCTGCGCCGGCGCCTTCAGCGGCGCGGCCGCCGAGCTGTTGGCACCGAGGTACGCGGCGAAGACGTCCAGGTCGGAGGCGCCGACCAGCTTGTCGGTACCGGCCGCGAAGGCCGGGAAGCCGTCGCCGCCGCCGGCCAGGAACTCGTTGGCCGCGACGCGGTACTTGGCGGCCGGGTCGATCGGCGCGCCGTTCAGCCGGATCGAGTCCGTCAGCACCCGGTCCGCGCCGGTCTTGCGCATGTCCAGGGTGTAGGTCAGGCCCTTGGAGGACTGCAGGACCTTCGGCGAGGCACTGTTGGCCCCGCTCACCTGCTGCTGGAGCAGCTGGACCAGCTGGGCGCCGGTCAGCGTCTTGACCTGCATCATGTTGGTGAACGGCTGGACGGTGAACGCCTCGCCGTAGGTCACCACGCCGTCGCCCTCGGCGCCGCTCGCCTTGTAGACGAGGTCCGAGCGGATGCCGCCGGGGTTCATGAACGCGATCTGCGCGCCGCCCTTGTCGGCGGGCGCCAGGCCCGCCAGCTGGGCGTCGGCGATCACGTCACCGAGCGGCTTCTCCAGGTCGCTGTTGCCGCGGCCGTTGATGTCCGAGGCGATGAAGCCGAGCGGACGGTTGGCGATCGGAGCGGCCAGCTTGGAGTAGCGGTCGATCAGCGCCGTCATGTCCGGGGCCTTCTCGACCGTGCGGCGCACGACGTGGTTCTCGGCCTTGACCGAGGGGCGCACGATGCTGCCCGTGGTCTTGTCGAGCTTCAGGTCGATCTCGGTGTAGAGCCGGCCGAAGGAGGCGGCGCTGGTCACCGAGCGCGGCACACCCTGCGGGTCGGGGATGGTGCAGGCGTAGGCGTTGTGGGTGTGGCCGGTGACGATCGCGCCGATCGCCGGGTCCAGGTTCTTGGCGATGTCGACGATCGGGCCGGAGATGCCCTCGCCGGCGGCGCCGCAGTCGTAGTTGTAGACGCTGCTGGCCGGCAGGCCGCCCTCGTGGATCAGGGCGACGATCGAGTTCACGCCCTGCTTCTTCAGCTCGGCCGCGTACTTGTTGATCGTGGCGACCTCGTTGCCGAACTTCAGGCCCTTGACGCCCTCGGCGGTCACGATGTTCGGCGTGCCCTCCAGGGTGGCGCCGATGAAGCCGACCTTCACGCCCTGCGACTTGGTCACCCAGTACGGGGCCAGGATCGGCTTGCCGGTCTTCTCGTTGGTGACGTTGGCGGCCAGGTAGTTGAAGTTGGCGCCCTTGAACTTGCGCCCCTCCTCGTAGCAGCCGTCCACCGGGTGGCAGCCGCCCTCCTGGAGGCGGACGAGCTCCTTGGAGCCCTCGTCGAACTCGTGGTTGCCGACGGCCGTGACGTCCAGGCCGAGCTTGTCCATCGCCTCGATGGTCGGCTCGTCGTGGAAGAGCGCGGAGGTCAGCGGGGAGGCGCCGACGATGTCACCGGCGGCGACGGTGATCGAGTCGTCGGCCGGGATCCGGGCCTGGCGCAGCGCGGTGGCCAGGTACTCGATGCCGCCGGCCGGGGTGCTGACCGCCTGGCCGGTGGCCGGGTCGATCTCCCGGACGGTGCCGGACGAACCGGCCGGGGGCTCCAGGTTGCCGTGGAAGTCGTTGATCGCCAGCAGCTGGAGGTTGACGGTCTTGGCACGCTTGGCGTCCGCGGCCTGGGCGGCGGTCGGCATGGCCACGGTGCCGACGAGGCCGGCCGCGGCGACGGCGGCCAGTACCGCACGTCGGGATCTGACGGTGAGCATGAAGGTCCCCTGCACCTTGAGAGAGCGCGCCCGGCTGTGGACATGTGTGGGCGGGCGACGGTGTCGTTGCGCCAGTGCAGCCTAGAGTCAACGCGCGTAGCTGTCAGGACCCTGAACGTAACGACAGGGTTACCTGCTGACGAATCGTCGCCGCACATCCCGCGCGTCGACGGGTCGCCGGGAGGCGGTGGGCGCGGCGGTGCACGGCGCGGCCGGCCTGCCGGTGCGCTCCGGGGTTCGGCTCAGAGACCTGGTTCGGATGCCAACTGACGCTCTGCACGGGTCCGCTCGGCGACCGTGTCCTCCGTCATCGCGCGGTCGGTGTAGACCAGTGGCCGCTCGGCCTCGGTGATGATGTGCTTCACCACCTGGACGTTGCCGTTGACGTCCCAGACCGCGATGCCCGGCGAGAGTGTGGGGATGATCTCAACCGCCCAGCGCGGCAGACCCAGCACCCGGCCGGTGGCTCTCGCCTCCTCGGCCTTCTGCATGTAGATCGTCCGGGTGGAGGCCATCTTGAGGATCGCCGAGGCCTCCTTGGCCGCCGCGCCGTCCACCACGTCGGACAGGTGGTGCACCACCGCCACGAAGGAGAGCCCGAGCCGGCGCCCGAACTTCAGCAGCCGCTGGAACAGCTGGGCGACGAACGGGCTGTTGATGATGTGCCAGGCCTCTTCGACCAGGAAGATGCGCTTGCGCCGGTCCGGCCTGATCCAGGTGTGCTCCAGCCAGACGCCGACGATCGCCATCAGGATCGGCATCGCGATCGAGTTCCGGTCGATGTGCGACAGGTCGAAGACGATCAGCGGCGCGTCCAGGTCGATGCCGTCGGTGGTCGGCCCGTCGAACATGCCCCGCAGGTCACCGTCGACCAGCCGGTCCAGCACCAGCGCCACGTCCAGGCCCCAGGACTGCACCTCGTCCACCGCCACGCCCAGCGACTCCACCGAGGCCAGCTCGGGGCTGCGCAGGGTGTCGATGATGTCGTCCAGCACCGGCTGCCGGTCGGTCACCGAGGCGATCACATGGGCGTGCGCCGCCTTCAGCGCGAACCCGGCCCGCTCCTCCAGCCCGCGCCCCATCGCCACCTCGACGATGGTGCGCAGCAGCGACAACTGACCGGTCTGGGTGATCGCCGGGTCCAGCGGGTTGAGCTTCACCCCGCCGTCCCGGGCCGCCATCGGGTCGAGCCGGATCGACTTTATGCCGAGGGCGTTGGCGATCAGGTTCCACTCGCCGACGCCGTCCTCGCCCTGCGCGTCCAGCACCACGACCTGCCGGTCGCGGAACCGCAGCTGGCGCAGCACGTACGTCTTCTCCAGCGCCGACTTGCCGTTGCCGGACTCGCCGAGCACCAGCCAGTGCGGGGCCGGCAGCTGCTGCCCGTACAGCTGGAAGGGGTCGTAGACGTAGCCCTTGCCGCTGTACACCTCGCGGCCGATGATCACACCGGAGTCGCCCAGCCCCGGTGCGGCGGTCGGCAGGTAGACCGCCTGCGCCTGGCCGGTGGAGGTGCGCACCGGCAGCCGGGTGGTCTCCACCTTGCCGAACATCAGGCTGGTGAACGCGTCGGTGAGGTTGCCGATCGCCATGCGGGGCCTCCAGGTGGATCAGCGGCGGATGCCGGTGGCGAACGGCAGGGTGTTGACGAACGCCCGGTGGTGCTCGCGGTCGCACCACTCCAGCTTGAGGTAGCTCTTGCCGGCCGAGGCGCGGATGGTCCGCTTGTCGCGGGCCAGCGCCTCCGGGTTGCGCGAGGAGACCGTGATGTAGCCGACCAGGTTCACCCCGGCCGCGCCGGAGGCCAGGTCGTCACCGCGCTGGTCGACCCGGCCGGTGTGGGCCAGGTCGCGCGGGTCGACCGTGCGGTTCATCTTGGCGGCGCGGCTGGCCTCCGCCTCGTCGTTGGTCTTCTCGGTGAGCATCCGCTCGATCGCGACGTCGGTGGGCTCCAGGTCCATCGTCACCGCGACCGTCCGGATCACGTCCGGGGTGTGCACCAGCAGCGGCGCCAGGAAGTTGACGCCCACCGGGGTCAGCGGCCACTCCTTGATCCAGGCGGTGGCGTGGCACCAGGGCGCCCGGGTCGCCGACTCGCGGGTCTTCGCCTCCAGGTACTGCGGGTGCGTCGCGTCCAGCTCGGCCGGCCAGGCGTTGCGCCGGGACATCGCCTGGATGTGGTCGATCGGGTGGTCCGGGTCGTACATCGAGTGCAGCAGCGAGGAGAGCCGGGCCTGCCCGAGCGGCTGGCGCACCCGGATGTCCGCCTCCGCCAGCCGGGCGCAGATGTCCGTCAGCTCACGGGCCATCACCGCGGCCAGGCCCTCGTCGTCCCGGGCCCGCCGCGCGGTCGCCGTCCGGCCCATCGCGTGCGCCTCGGCCGCCAGGTCGCGGGTGTAGTGCATGCAGGCCACCAGGTACGCCCGGTGCTGCTCGGAGGAGGTCGACACCATCGACTGCAGCTGGTCGTACGAGTCCTTCAGCCAGCCCGGCGCGTTGTGGTCGCCGCGCCGCTCCACGTCCTTCGCGTGCGCGTCCGGATCGGCCGGCAGCGTACGGGCGAGGATCTGCAGCCGCGTCACGAAGCCGTCGCCGTTGGCGACGTGCTTCAGCAGCGTGCCGAACCGGTCGACCAGGGCCTCCTGGTCCTCCGAGTCGCGCAGGCCGACGCCCGGGCCCTCGATCTCGATCGCGGCCGTCACCGTCCGCCGCTCCAGGTGCATCAGCACCCCGACCTCGTCCGGTCCGAACGGCGCCGCCAGCCAGCGCAGCCGCCCCACCCCGGGCGGCGGGCCGACCTCGACCTCGCGCCCGTCCATCCGGGTGCCGGCGTCCATCACGTCCGACTTCCACACCGCGCGCCCGCTGCGGACCGTCCGGCGGTAGGTGCGGTTGATCTCCACCCACTTGTAGAACGTCCGGCGCCGGTACGGCACGTAGACCGCCGCGATGGCGAGCAGGGGCAGACCGACCAGACCCGCGATGCGCAGCGGCAGGACCGGCATCAGCAGACCCCAGAGCATGCCGAGGAACGCCCCGAAGATGATCAGGACGATCTCGCCGGACTCCCGGTTGCGGCCGATCGGCGCGTTCGGGCGGGCCTTGCCGATCAGGTAGGTGCGGCGCTGGTGCACGTACGGCTGGGCGTACTGGGCGCCGTACTGGCCGAGTGGTTCGCTGCTCACTTACCCGTCACCCTCCCTTCGCTGGATTGCTGTCGCGGGTCGAAGCCGAGGCCGGCGAGGCCTGCGGCGGCGGCGCCGGGGTGCGCGCGGCGTGGGCGGCGATGCCCGGCGCGACCGAGCCGCCGCCCCCGCCCGAGCCACCGCCGCCGCCCTGCGGGCCGCGGTCGCCGTGCGTGCTGATGCCCTGCTTCACCAGGTTCGCCGTGCCGTTGATCATCGCCGACCCGGCCGACACCGCGCTGGCCCTGGCATGGCGCATGCTCATGATCTCGTCGCCGAAGCCCGGCACGAAGCGGTAGACGGAGGCGCTCGCGAAGATCGACAGGAAGAGGATCGCCAGGCCCGACAGCACCCGCGCGAAGTCGTCGTTGGCGCCGGCACCGGTGGCCACCGCGCCGGCCAGCCCGAGGATGATCACGATGATCGGCTTCGCCAGGTCCACCGCCAGCATCACCCCGGCCCAGCGGCGCACGTGCTTCCACAGCTGCTTGTCCACCAGCCCCGCGTACACCGCCGTCCCCAGCAGCGCGCCCACGTACAGCATCGCCGCCCGGATCAGCAGCTCGATCCAGAGCACCGCCGCCGCCAGCACGGCCACCAGCGACACGATGATCAGGATCAGCGGCCCGCCGCCCACGTCACCCTTCTCCAGGGTGTCCGCGAACCCGCCCAGGTACGTCCCGGTGTCCGACTTCGTCCCCACCGCGATCGCCGTGGTCAGCCCGTCCGTCGCGCTCACCACGGTGTACAGGATCAGCGGCGTGAACGCCGAGGCCACCACGGTCAGCCACAGGAAGCCGATCGCCTCCGAGATCGCCGTCGTCAACGGCGCACCGCGCACGGCCCGCTTCGTCACCGCCAGCAGCCAGAGCACCAGCGTGATGATCGTCGAGGCGGCGAACACCACCGCGTACTGCTGCAGGAACGACGCGTTGGTGAAGTCCACCTGCGTCGTCCCGTCGATGGCTCCTGACAGTTTCCGCACCACCCAGGCCGCCGCCTGCGCGCAGCCCTTCGCCAACGCCCCGAGCGGATCGGTGACACTCCCGACCGTCCCGGAGCCGGGAATGACCACCGCCCCGTTCGGGGCGCAGCCCGCGTCACTGCCGGGAATCGGCAGGTCGACCTTCTGGCAGGTGGCGCTCGGGGACGGCGTCGCCGTCGGCGACGGCTCCGCGAACGCCCGCTGCGCCGTCAGCAGCGCCGCCACCTGCACGGCGGCCACCGCCCCCGCGAACGTGCCGGCCCGGCGGACGCCTGGTGGCACGGCGGCACGGGCACCAGGACGTGCGGCACGGCGCCGCGGAGTGGACTCAACGGGCATAGCGGAAACCCCCGAACTGCTGGACGGCGCCGGTGATCTCCTCGGCGGTGGCGGCCTGCTGGTCGCCCGGCATCGGGGCTGGGCCCGGCCGGCTTGCGTAGTCGGTGAGCTTCCAGTCGCCGCCCGCCCAGTGCAGGGTCAGGGTGAGGGTGAACCAGTTCTCCATGACCGGCTGGACGGAACGCTCGCCGGCGAGCCCGGTGAGGCCGGTGCACCAGACCTCGACCTTGGCCTCGGCGTCGCCGTAGCCGACCGACTTGGTGCCCACCGGGACGGTGCGGCTGACGAAGGTCAGGCCCTTGGGCGCGCGGCCCTGGGCGTCCAGGCCGTAGCGGGCCGCGGTGTCCCCGCCGAACCCCTGGTCCAGGCGGGTCTGGAGGGCGGTGACGGCAGACGGGTCGGCGATGGTGGCCACGATGGTGTGGCGGCTGTCGGTGCGGAACATGTCGGCCGAGCCGATGGCGACCGCGTAGTTGGTGGCGGCCGACTGCGCGCCCTGGTCGGTGTGCGGGAAGCCGCCGGCGATCCCGTTGCCGGTGGTGCCCACCGGCTGGTCGCCGCTGGGGGCCGGCCCGGCGCCGGAGGCGGCCGTGGGGGCGGCGCCGTCGGCCGAGCGGGCGGGCGCGGTGCCCGGGTCGGCCTTGCCGCGGTTGGCGATGGAGATCGCCACCACCAGCAGGGTGACGACCACCAGGACGGCCAGCAGGGTGCGCATCGGGCGCGGCTGACGGCCGGTCGGCTGGGAGGAGGGCTGTTCGCCGACCGGCAGCCGCGTACGGGTGTGCGGCTGGTCGTCGGACAACGGCACGGCGGCCCTCCTGGTGCGGGGAGCCGGGGCGGCTCCGGGGGCCCCTCCGCCCGTGGGCGGGCGCGGAGGGAGGGGTGAATGGGTGGACTCCCGACGGGACTCCGACGGCTCCGACGGCCGGGCGGGCGGGCGGCTCCGCCGCCCACGCACACCCGAACTGTCCGATCGTCAGATGGCCATGCCGTACACAATGGTGAACAGAGTGCCAAGTGATCCAATGATGAACACGCCGGTCAGCCCCGCGATGATCAGTCCCTTGCCCTGTTCGGCGCCGAAGCTGTCCCGCATGGCGGTCGCGCCGATCCGCTGCTTGGCCGCACCCCAGACGGCCAGGCCGAGGCAGGCCAGGATCGCCACGGCCATGACGACCTCGACCATCACCCGGGCCTCCGACCCGAGACTCGCGAACGGGCCCCAGTCCGGGGCGATCCCGCCGATGATGGTGTCGATATTCGGCTTCTTAGGAGGGTCCTCGGCCAGGTGGCCGATCGCGAGGCTGTCCACGCTGCTCAGGTTCATTTCCATCTCACCGCCCGATCAGGCAAATTCAAGGGCCCAGACCCCGTCCGCGCGAAGGGTCGGTACCTATTCTTGGCCAGATCTGATGTCGACTTGGCTGCTTCTCGCGGATTGGTCGTGAGGCACCGGACACGTACGCGAGGATGTCCACCGTACGAAGGATAGCGCTCACTCTTTGTATCTCTGATGATTGCGGTGAGCAACGCCTTCCGGGACACTTCGACTGACGATTCGTCGGGATGGTGCTGATGGTACTCCGGAAGGCCGGTACGGCCGCTGCCGCTGCGGGAGTTGTCGCGGTCGGCTTCATCGGGCTGGTCACGGTTGCGACGTATGCGGCGAGCGGTGCGCCACAGCAGTCGGCCAATCGCGCCGCGCTCTCCCCCGGCACCGTTCCGGCGGCCTACCAGGGGCCGATCCAGCAGTGGGGCTCGCTCTGCCCGGAGATCTCCCCGCCGATGCTCGCGGCACAGCTGTACCAGGAAAGCGGCTTTGACCCCGGCGCCCGATCGCCCGTGGGCGCACAGGGAATGGCGCAGTTCATGCCGGCCACCTGGGGAACATACGCCACGGACGGCAACAATGACGGCAAGAAGGATGTCTGGGACCCGCTGGACGCGATCGCCTCGGCCGCCACGTTCGACTGCGCACTCGCCGACGACGTCGCCAAGGTGCCGGGCGACCGCCAGGCCAACCTGCTGGCCGCCTACAACGCGGGCCCGTACGCGGTCACGAAGTACGGCGGGGTGCCGCCGTACAAGGAGACCCAGGGCTACGTGAAGAACATCCAGGCGATGGCCCGGAGCTTCACCGCGCCGACCGCCCCGGTGGCCGTCTCCCAGCAGTCGGCCGGTGCGATCTACTTCGCGCAGACCAAGCTCGGCACCCCGTACCTGTGGGGCGGCGAGGGCCTGCCCTCGCAGAACGGGCGGTTCGACTGCTCCGGGCTGACCCAGGCCGCGTACGCCAGCGTGGGCATCACCCTCCCCCGGGTCGCCAACGACCAGTGGTACGCCGGGCAGCACCCCTCGCGGGACCAGCTGCGCCCGGGTGACCTGGTGTTCTGGGCGACGGACCTGGGCGACCCGCGCAGCATCCACCACGTCGGCATCTACGTCGGCGGCGGCTACATGATCAACGCGCCGCACACCGGCGCGGTGATCCGCTACGACAAGATCGACACCAAGGAGTACATCGGCGCCACCCGGGTCACCTCGGACGGCGCCGAGGCGCTGCCGGTGCGCAACGCGGACGGCAGCATCACCGGCCCCAGCCGCCCGGGCACCACCGCCCCCGAGACGCCCTCCCCGGCCCCGTCCAACCCCGCCGCCCCCTCGAACCAGGCGGCCCCCGCGCCGCCGACCGCCCTGCGCACCCCCGGCTCCCCGACGACCCGCCAGGCCGTCGCGGGCGGCCCGGCCCCGACAGGTGCAGGTCAAAGCCCCGCAAAGAGCTGATCCGCCCGGGCCGCCGGGTGTGATTGCCCTGTGGACGCTGAGTCAAGTTTCCATAACCGCGTGTTTCCGTGGAACGCTGTGCCCCGGTTATGACGTTGTGTCCGGTGGCCCCTCGTCAGCTCCCTGAACAGGGCGGAGCTGGCCGGGCCACGGCCGGATCGAACAGGTGCTGCGGACCAGAAGGAGGTGCGGCGTGTCGACGCCGCTTGCCGACACGACCAACCCCGACCTCGGACTGCTCTACGCCGTCAACGGCCTGGCCAAGCGCTCCCCGCAGTGGCTGGACCACTCGGTCTCCTGGATCGGCGAGTACGGCATCCTGATCGGCCTGGCCCTGCTGGGCCTGGTCGGCTGGCTCCAGGCCAGACGCCGCCCGGACGCCCCGGTGGCCGTCGCCGGCCTGCTCTGGGCGCCGCTCGCGGTCGCCCTCGCCGAGCTGGCGAACCTGCCGATCGCCGCCATCGTCGACCGCCCGCGCCCGTTCGTCGACCACGCCGGGCTGGACGTGCTGGTGGAGGGCAAGGAGGGCACCCACTCCTTCGTCAGCGACCACTCGACGATGTCGATGGGCATCGCGGTCGCCCTGTTCCTGGTGAACCGGCGGCTGGGCTGGATCGCCGGCGGGCTGGCCCTGCTGCAGGGCTTCTGCCGGATGTACATGGGCGTCCACTACCCCACCGACGTGATCGGCGGCTTCGCACTCGCCACCGCGGTCGTCCTGCTGCTGGCACCGATCGCGATGGCCGTCCTGGTCCCGCTCTGCCACGCGCTGAGCCGGACCGCCGTCGCCCCGCTGATCCGGGCGCCGCAGAGCAGCGGCACCCGCCCGCGCGGACGCCGGCGGGGTCGCGAGGGCGGCAGCGTGACGTCCGAGGAGCAGCCGCCCGAGTCCGACCTGGCGGCCTAGCCGACACGCCGCCGCGCCGGTCGGCCCTAGGGCCGCTCGGCGCCGTTCTCGGCGAGGTGGTCGGCGGCCTCGCGTCTGGTCAGGTCACGGGAGCGGCGGGCCGGTGAGAACCAGCCGCAGCTGCAGGTCGCGAAGCAGAAGGAACCGCGCTCGCTGATCGCGACACGGTGCTCGGGCATCCTGGTGGTGCCGGGGGCAGCCGGCAGCTCACTGTGCACGTGCTTCACCGTAACGCGCCCGGCACCCGGCGCGCGACGCTTCGCGTGCGCCGGGTGCCGCGTAACCCTTCGATGCCCAACTCGTTTGCCCGGAAAGAGCTCTGCCCACCCGGTGGTGGTGGCCGGCGGGGCAGTCGGGGCCCGAGGGGGTTGTCGCGAGGATGAAGATGACCGACGAGCAGCGCAGCGGCCGGCGGCACGGCCGCCCACTGCCCCACCTGCGCTCGGCCGCCGGGGCCGCCGCGCTCGCCGTCGCCCTGGCCGGGCTGGCCGGCTGCTCGGGCGCCGCCGCGGACTCCGGCGGCTCGGCCGACCAGAAGGCGGGCGCCTCCGACCGGCTCTCCGCCGACCCGGTGACGGCCGTCCGCAGCGCCGCCGACATCACCGGCCGGACGGGCTCCGCGCGCACCGCCACCGAGCTGATCACCGAGTCCGCCGAGAAGAAGGCCGTCTTCACCGGCACCGGCGGCTACGACTACGTGAAGCGGATCGGGCGGCTGGAGGTGGCGGTGCCGCCGGGCGCGGCGACCACCGGGAAGATCGTCGAGGTGGTCCTGCCGGGCACCGTCTACCTGCAGAACAGCGGCGCCAAGGTGCCCGAGGGCAAGTGGGTCAAGCTCGACGTGCGCCAGCTGCCGGACGGCAACCTGGTCAGCAGCGGCGCCACCGACCCGGCCTCCGCCGCGGGTGCGCTGCGCGGGGCCCAGAAGGCGGACCTGGTCGGCACCGAGACCGCCGACGGGGTCCCGCTGAAGCACTACCGCGGCACCCTGGACCTCACCAAGGCGGCGGACGCCACCGGCGGCCGGGGCGGGGACGGCCTGCGGATGGGGGCGCAGACCTTCACGGCCAAGGACGTCCCGTACGACGCCTGGCTGGACGAGCAGGGGCGGCTGCACAAGGTGGTGGAGATCTTCACCTTCGCCGGGGTGGCCGGCTCCAAGGAGGCGAAGGACCAGGTGAAGGTGACGTCGACCACCACGCTGTCGGACTTCGGCAAGCCGGTGGAGGCGGCCGAGCCGCCCGCCGCCGACATCTACGCGATGAAGCCCACGGAGAGCCCGAAGTAACCGCGCACAGGGACGCCGCCGGAACGGGTGGGCCACCCCGGGCAGCGCGGCCCACCCGTTTCGGCGGCGCCGAGATGACCCGTCCGTGCCATGTGGACGGGCTCCGAAGTGCCTAGGCTGGACATCGGGTGGCTGCCGCCCGGGCTGGCGAGGCGCTGAAGGGGTGGTGCAGGTGGTGTCGTCCACGGGCGGCCGCAGCGGCGGCCACGACGACGCGGCCCTCGACGAGATCGACCTGGCCGGCGAGCTGATGATCGCCGCCACGGCCAGCGACGACGACCGGCTGCCGCCGGAGCGGATCGACGAGGTGCTGCTGCTCGACCGGCCCGACGGCGGTGCGGCCGCCGACCGGCCCTCGGGGGCCGGGTACTAGGCGCCTCCCGAGCGGGCTCCCGGGAGCGGGGGGCCGGCGCCCGGGAGCCGGGCCGGGCCGGGGCGTCAGCTGCGCAGCAGGCGGCCGATCGCGGCGGTGGCCTCCGCCACCTTGGCGTCCAGCTCGGCGCCGCCCTCCTCGGCGGCCGCGGCGACGCAGTGCCGCAGGTGCTCCTCCAGCAGCGAGAGCGCGAAGGACTGCAGCGCCTTGGTACCGGCCGACACCTGGGTCAGCACGTCGATGCAGTAGACGTCCTCGTCGACCATCCGCTGGAGGCCGCGGATCTGGCCCTCGATCCGGCGCAGCCGCTTGAGGTGGGCGTCCTTCTGGGCGCTGTACCCGTGCGGGCCGTGCCCGCCGTGGTGCCCGGCCGCCTCCGGGGCGGCGGGGTCGCCGTGCGGCTCGCTCCCGGGCGCGTGGTCCGGGTCGGTACGCGCTTCCGTCGTGGTCATCGGCCCGCCTTCGTCTGGGTGCCTGGGTGGCTGCGTCGGCCTCCAGTGTCCAACACCGGGCCCGGTCGTGGTGTTCCTACGACGCGGTCCGCGGGCCCGGACGGGCGCCGGAAGCGGCTCCGGAGGGGTGTTCCCCCGTCCGGGCAACACCCCGCTGTTCCGCGCGCACGACGGGGGCAATCCCGGCGAGGTTCCGTCAGACTGGGGGCTCACGTCCGCACATGGGTGTGCGGGCCGGGTCCACTGCTGCGGCGGCCAAACGGAAGCGGAGGCTCCGCCTCCTCTCGCACCACCCCGTTTGCGCAATTGCGCTTGGTTGCACCTAGCATCGTTCAGTCCCTACCCCGCACATCGGAGATTTCCGTGCGTTTTAGCCTGACCCCGAAGGAGACGAGTTTCTACGACATGTTCGCCGCTGCCGCGGAGAACCTCGTCGTCGGATCGAAGCTCCTGCTGGAACTGCTGGGATCAGACGTGTCGGCCCGCGCGGAGATCGTCGAGCGCATGCGCGCCGCCGAGCACGCCGGGGACGACACCACCCATGCGGTCTTCCACCAGCTGAACTCGTCCTTCATCACGCCCTTCGACCGCGAGGACATCTACAGCCTCGCCTCGTCGCTGGACGACATCATGGACTTCATGGAGGAGGCCGTCGACCTGGTCGTCCTCTACGACATCCAGACCCTCCCCAAGGGCATCGAGCAGCAGATCGAGGTCCTGGCGCGCGCGGCCGAGCTCACCGCCGAGGCGATGCCGAACCTGCGCACCATGTCCAACCTCACCGAGTACTGGATCGAGGTCAACCGCCTGGAGAACCAGGCCGACCAGATCCACCGCAAGCTGCTCGCCCACCTGTTCTCCGGCCAGTACGACGCCATCGAGGTGCTCAAGCTCAAGCAGGTCGTGGACGTCCTTGAGGAGGCGGCGGACGCGTTCGAGCACGTCGCCAACACGGTGGAGACCATCGCCGTCAAGGAGTCCTGACCCTCGTGGACATGGCTGCACTCATCGCCGTCCTCGGCGTTGCGTTCTTCTTCACCTACACCAACGGCTTCCACGACTCCGCGAACGCCATCGCCACCTCGGTCTCCACCCGGGCCCTCACCCCGCGGGCCGCGCTCGCGATGGCCGCGGTGATGAACCTGGCCGGCGCCTTCCTCGGCAGCGGCGTGGCGCACACCGTCTCCCAGGGCATCATCGAGACCCCGACCGGCAACCAGGGCATGGTGATCCTGTTCGCCGCCCTCGTCGGCGCGATCACCTGGAACCTGGTCACCTGGTACTTCGGTCTTCCCTCCTCCTCCTCGCACGCGCTGTTCGGCGGCATGGTCGGAGCGGCGCTGGCCGGCGGCACCGAGGTGTTCTGGAACGGCGTCGTCGACAAGATCGTCATCCCGATGATCGTCTCGCCGATCGTCGGCCTGGTCGGCGGCTACCTGGTGATGCTCGCGATCCTGTGGATCTTCCGGCGGGCCAACCCGCACCGCGCCAAGCGCAACTTCCGGGTCGCCCAGACCGCGTCGGCCGCCGCCATGGCGCTCGCGCACGGTCTGCAGGACGCCCAGAAGACGATGGGCATCGTGGTCATGGCGCTCACCATCTCGGGCCACCAGACCACCGACGACATCCCGGTCTGGGTGAAGATCTCCTGCGCCACGATGCTCTCGCTGGGCACCTACGCGGGCGGTTGGCGGATCATGCGGACCCTCGGCCGCAAGATCATCGAGCTGGACCCGCCGCAGGGCTTCGCCGCCGAGGCCACCGCCTCGACGGTCATGTACATCACCTCGTTCGTCTTCAAGGCGCCGATCTCCACCACCCACGTGATCACCTCCGCGATCATGGGCGTGGGCGCCACCAAGCGGATCCGCGCGGTCCGCTGGGGAGTGGCGAAGAACATCGTGCTCGGCTGGTTCATCACGATGCCGGCGGCCGCCGTCGTCGCGGCGCTGATGTACTGGTTCGTCCACCTGTTCTGGGGCTGAGAGGCCCACGGCAGGAAGAAGGAGCTCGGTACGCATGGCAAGGGCCCGCCCCCACATCTCGGGGGCGGGCCCTTCCTCATACTTCGCGGCGGCACCGCCATGCAGCACCACGAAGCAGCTCTGGCTCCGGGCGGTCTAGCCGAAGCGGCCGGAGATGTAGTCCTCGGTCGCCTGGACGGACGGGTTGGAGAAGATCCGCTGGGTGTCGTCCAGCTCGACCAGCTTGCCCGGCTGGCCGACGCCGGCCAGGTTGAAGAAGGCGGTGCGGTCGCTGACGCGGGCCGCCTGCTGCATGTTGTGCGTCACGATCACGATGGTGAACTGGGACTTCAGCTCACCGATCAGGTCCTCGATCGCGAGGGTGGAGATCGGGTCGAGCGCCGAGCAGGGCTCGTCCATCAGCAGCACCTGCGGCTCGACCGCGATCGCGCGGGCGATGCAGAGGCGCTGCTGCTGGCCGCCGGAGAGGCCGGCGCCCGGCTTGTTCAGCCGGTCCTTGACCTCGTTCCAGAGGTTGGCGCCCTTGAGGGACTTCTCCACCACGCCGTCCAGGACGGACTTCTTGCGCACACCCGCGAGCTTCAGACCGGCGACCACGTTGTCGTAGATCGACATGGTCGGGAACGGGTTCGGGCGCTGGAAGACCATGCCGACCGAGCGGCGGACGGCGACCGGGTCGACGTGCGAGCCGTAGAGGTTCTCGTCGTCCAGGAGCACCTTGCCCTCGACCCGGGCGCCGGGGATCACCTCGTGCATCCGGTTGAGGGTCCGCAGGAAGGTGGACTTGCCGCAGCCGGAGGGGCCGATGAAGGCCGTCACCGAGCGGGGCTCGATGCTCATCGAGATGTCCTCGATGGCCTTGGTGGTGCCGTAGAAGGCGGACAGTCCGCTGACGTCGATGCGCTTGGCCATGATCGTTACTTCTCTCGCCCGCGGCCGGGGGCCGCTAATGAATTCGGGGTCGTACGTCAGTCGGTCGCTCAGTGTCCGCCCTTGGGCGAACGCCAGCGTGCGATGCCCCGGGCGATGAGGTTGAGCCCCATCACGAAGGCGATCAGCACCAGCGCCGCGCCCCAGGCACGGGCGTAGCCGTAGTCGTTGTTCACCACCGCGTACTGCTGCCAGATGTACATCGGCAGCGACTGCTGCGGCCCGTTGAACGGGTCACTGTTGATGTAGTCCGCGCCGAAGACCAGCATCATCACCGGGGCGGTCTCGCCCGTGATGCGGGCGACCGCGAGCATCAGACCGGTGGTGATACCGCCGATCGCGGTGGGGAGGACGATCCGCAGGATGGTCTTCCACTTCGGCACGCCGAGGGCGTACGACGCCTCGCGCAGCTCGTTCGGGACGAGCTTCAGCATCTCCTCGGTGGAGCGGACCACGACCGGCATCATCAGGATCGCCAGCGCGAGGGAGCCCGAGAAGCCCGAGTAGCTGAACCCGAGGGCGATGTTCCACAGGGACAGGATGAACAGACCGGCGACGATCGACGGGACACCCGTCATGACGTCGACGAAGAAGGTGACCACCTTGGCGAGCCGGCCCCGGCCGTACTCGACCAGGTAGACGGCGGTCAGCAGACCGATCGGGGCGGCCATCGCGGTGGCCAGCAGGACCTGCTCGATGGTGCCGATCAGCGCGTGGTAGATGCCGCCGCCGGGGCCCGAGTAGCGGACGCCCTTCATCGAGTGCGACAGGAAGTTGCCGTCCACCACGCCCGCGCCCTGCTGGACGGTGTAGATGGTGAGGGCGGCCAGCGGCACCACGGCCAGGATGAAGGCGACCCAGACCACCGAGGTGGCGAACCGGTCCTTGGCCTGACGGCGGCCCTCGACCCGGGCCGCGAGCCCGTAGCTGATCCCCAGGAACAGCAGCGCCGAGATCAGGCCCCACTGCAGGTGGCTCTCCAGGCCGCCGACCGCACCGATCCCGCAGCCGAGGGCGATCGAGCCGGCGGCGACGGCGGCCGGGGTCCACTTGGGCAGCCGGTTGGCGGTCAGCGGGCGGCCGACCGAACGGGCGTCCGCCGGGACGGACGTGGTCGCAGCGGTCATGAGTTGGCCCCCGAGTACTCCTTGCGGCGGGCGACGATCAGCCGCGCGGCACCGTTCACCACCAGGGTGATCACGAACAGGACGAGGCCGGAGGCCATCAGCGCGTCGCGGCCGAAGGGCTGGGCCTCGGCGAACTTCAGCGCGATGTTCTGCGCGAAGGTGCCACCACCCGGGTCGAGCAGGTGGAGCGAGAGGACGTTGTTGGAGGAGAGCACCACCGCGACCGCGATGGTCTCGCCGAGCGCACGGCCGAGGCCGAGCATCGAGGCCGAGATGATGCCGGGGCGGCCGAACGGCAGCACCGCGGTGCGGATCATCTCCCAGCGGGTCGCGCCGAGCGCGAGCGCCGCCTCCTCGTGCATCCGCGGCACCTGCCGGAAGACCTCACGGCTGACCGCGGTGATGATCGGCAGGATCATGATCGCGAGCAGGATGCCGACGGTGAACAGGGTGCGCGGCACGGAGCCGACCCGGGACTGGTCGAAGATGTACGTCCAGCCGAGGTACTCGTCCAGCCAGCTGGTCAGCCCGTACAGGTGCGGCACCAGGAAGAGCGCGCCCCAGAGGCCGTAGATGATGCTGGGCACGGCGGCCAGCAGGTCCACCAGGTAGGCGAACGGCTGGGCGATCCGGCGCGGCGCGTAGTGCGAGATGAACAGCGCGATCCCGATGGCCACCGGGACGGCGATCGCCATCGCGAGCGCCGCGCTGATGATCGTGCCGAACGCGAGGACGGCGATGCCGAAGACGGGCTTCGCGGCGTCCGGCGTCCACTCGAAGGTGGTGAGGAAGTTGCCCTCGTTCTTGCTCAGGGCGATGCCCGAGCGCCAGGTCAGGAAGCCCGCGATGGCGGCCATGATGACCAGCAGCAGGATGCCCGACCCACGGGCGGCGTTCATGAAGATCTTGTCGCCGACCCGGCTGTCACGCTTGCGGCGTTCCCTGCCTCGCGGGGCGGCAGGGGTGGATGAAGTCATGTGATCTACTCCGGTCTGGTGGTGCTGCCCCGAGGGGGCGGCACCCTGGCGGCGGTGCCCCGGACGTGCTTGCGAAGAATGTGCTGTCCGGCGGAGCGGCCCCGGCCCCCCTCGTCAACGGGGCCGCTCCACCGGAGGCTTGCCTGGATCAGGCCAGGGTCGGGATGACGGCGTTGACCTTGTCGGTCAGCTCCTTCGGGAGCGCGACGTAGCCGGTGTCGCCGATCGCCTTCTGGCCGGCGTCGCTGGCGGCGTAGGTCAGGAACGCCTTCAGGGTGTCGAGGGTGTCGGCCTTGTTGCCCTTGTCGCAGACGATCTCGTAGGTGACCAGGACGAGCGGGTAGGCGCCCTCGTCCTTGGTGCCGTAGTCGAGGGTCAGCGCCAGGTCGCTGCCGGTGCCCGCGATCTTCGCCTTGGCGAAGGTGGTGGCGGCGTTGGCGGCGGTGGCCTCGACCGGCTTGGAGGCGCCGGTGGCGATCGCGGCGCTCTTCAGGTTGTTGCTCTGGGCGTAGGACAGCTCGGCGTAGCTGATCGAGTTCTTGACCTGCTTCACCTGGGCCGCGACACCGGCGGAGCCGTTCGCACCCTGGCCGCCCTTGCCGGCCCAGGCCTTGGCGGCCGGGTAGGACCAGGCGCCGTTGGAGACCTTGGCGAAGTACTTGGTCAGGTTCTCGTTGGTGCCCGAGTCGTCCGTGCGGTGGACGGCCTGGATGTCGGCGTCCGGGAGCTTGGCGCCCGGGTTCAGCGCGGCGATCGCCGGGTCGTTCCACTTGGTGATCTGCGAGTCGAAGATCTTGGCGGTGGTCGCGCCGTCCAGGACCAGGTTGTCGACGCCGTCCACGTTGTAGACGATCGAGATCAGACCCGCGACGAGCGGCAGGTTGATGCCCTGGCCGCCGGTGCAGGCCTTCTTGCTGTCCTCGACCTCGGCCGGCTTCAGGGCCGAGTCGGAGCCGGCGAACTGGATCTTGCCCTGGTTGAACTGCTGGACACCCGCGCCCGAGCCGCCGCCGCCGTAGTTGATGCTGGAACCGGAGCACGCGGCGCCGAAGTTGTTCTTCCAGACGTCGATCGCGTTGCCCTGCGCGGTGGAACCCGCGGAGATCAGGGCGGCGGGCTTGCTGCCGCAGTTGATCGCGGCAGCCGGGGAACCGCTGCTGCCGCCGGACGCGTTGGTGTTGTTCTCGTCCGAACCGCAGGCGGCGAGCGACAGCGAGCTGACGAGCGCCATGGCACCGATGGCGAGGGCCTTGGAGCGGCCGTTCCGCTGGAGCTTCACAGGGGTGTCCCTTTCTGTGGCATTGCCCGGCGCGCGGACCGTACGAACACGGCGGAGCGCGGGTTTTGCTGTGGTCCGGGGCCCGTTCGGCCCTCCGGTAACCCCGAAGTTAGGCCGGGTAAGTGACACGTCAGCCGGTCGGAAGTGAACGGAGAGTGAACCTCGAACGGATGGCAGGAAACTACGTCAGGTAGTAACGGTTGCGTCACGACGAGAGCGCGGGAAGATCACTTCGATCGCCCGGTCACCGGGCCCGGCCCGGACGCCCGGACCGGCCGCGCGCCGAGCACCGCCAGCAGCGCGTCCACCAGCAGCCGGTCGCGCTCGTGGGTCAGCCTGGCCCGGGCCTTGCCCGCCGGCAGCCACTCCAGCCGGTCCACCTCCCGGTTGGGCCGGAACGCCCCGGCCGACGGCACCGCCGCCCAGTACCGGACCTCCTTCGGCCGCCCCTGCGCCAGGTAGTGCTGCGTCGGCAGCTCCTCCCCCAGCACGCAGGAGAACCCGGTCTCCTCGCGCACCTCGCGCAGCGCCGCCTCGATCACGCCCTCGCCGGGGTCGAGCTTGCCCTTCGGCAGGCTCCAGTCGTCGTACTTGGGGCGGTGGATCAGCGCGATCCGCGGCCGCCCGAGCCGGCCGCTCTTCTTCGGCCGCCCCGGCAGCCAGAGCACCGCACCGGCGGCGAGCACGACCGGCCCCCGCCCGACACGCGGGCTGCTGATGATCGGGCCGTGGGCCTGCTCGGTGCTCAGGCGGTTGCGCAAGTCATGCCGTCCGGGGTGCGGGGGTGTGCCCCCAGCCCTCGGCAGGGGGAATCTCCAGCCAGCCGTCCAGGCCGGGCGGGAGCTCGGGCCACCGGCGGCCGAAGGCGTACCGCGCCGCCTCCACCTCCAGTCGTTGATCAGCATGCACCACGCCGAGCACGTAGGCGGTCGCGGGAGTGATCCTCGGCGTCCGCGCCGCGGTGGCCGCGGTGACCGCCGCGTCCGCCGCCTCCTGGTGCCGGCCCAGCACCTCGTCCAGCTCGTCCAGCTCGACGGCCGGGCGGCCGCACACCTCCAGCGCGTAGCGGGCCCGCTTCACCAGGATCCGCACCCGGTGCCACGGCGCGTCGTCCGCCGCCAGCGCCGCGTCGGCGTCCACCGCGCCCCGGGCCGCCGGCACCGCGCCGAGCCGGCGCAACCCGTCCCCGCCGTACGGGGTGGCGGCCCGCCGCAGCGGCAGCTGCTGGGCACCCGCCGTCAGCGCGCCGAAGGCCGCCGCCGCCTGCGGCAGCAGCACCGCCCCGGCCCGGCCGCCCGCCGCCTCCAGCAGCGGCGCCTCGGCGACCAGCAGCGTCATCCGGTCCGCCAGCGCGTGCAGCCGCGCCGAGCGGAGCTCCTGCAGCACGGTCGAGTGCGCCCTGGTCCGGGCCAGTGTCAGCTGGCGGTCCAGCAGCGCCCGCGCCTTCGGCGAACCGGCGTGGCCGGCCAGCATGCCGGGGCCGTCCGCCTCGCTGCCGTTCAGCGCGTCCAGCGCGCCCAGCAGCCGGGCCGCCCGGCGGACGTACCCCGGCTCCAGCGCCAACAGGTTGAGCAGCCAGCGCAGCTCGGTGCGGGACTCCTGCGCCCAGGCCTGCTCGAAGGTCCCGCCGAAGGTGTGCAGCAGCCCGCCGATCCGCCGCACCGCCCGCAGCAGGTCGGCCGTACCGGCGGACGGGACGACGGCCGCCCCCGGTCTGGCTCCGACCTCGCCCACCGCCGTGGGCAGCGCCCGCAGGAACGCCCCGGCCTGGGCCGTGAGGTGGCTGGAGAGGATGTCCCCGGCGGTCGCGGTGGAGGCCGCCTGGGCCGTCATCGGCGCATCGGTCATGACTAGGTAGATCCCCGTTCCCCCGGGGCCGTCCCCCGGGGCTGGTGGCCGACCGCTGCAGCCGACCCGACGGCTCGGCGGCACGCCTCGGTGGGTCGCTCCAGCGGGTCGTGGCGGCGACTCGCGATCAGCGGGCGGTGGCGGCCCGGCGGCGCTGGCGCGAGTCGATGAGCAGGTCCTGGACGTGTCGCAGCGGCTTGCCCTCGGCGTCCTGGGCGTGGCGGGTCCAGGCCCCGTCCGGCCCGAGGTGCCAGGACTCGGTCTCGTCCGAGACCCCGAGGTCGATCAGCCCGGACAGCTCGGCCCGGTGCGCCGAGTCGGTGATCCGCATCAGTGCCTCGATCCGGCGGTCCAGGTTGCGGTGCATCATGTCGGCGCTGCCGATCCACACCTCCGGATCGCCGTTGTTGCCGAAGACGAAGATCCGCGAGTGCTCCAGGAAGCGCCCGAGGACGCTGCGGACCCGGATGTTCTCGCTGAGCCCGGCCACCCCCGGCCGGATCGCGCAGATCCCGCGCACCCAGACGTCCACCGGCACGCCGGCCTGGGAGGCCCGGTAGAGCGCGTCGATCACGGCCTCGTCGACGATCGAGTTGACCTTGAGCTTCACGTACGCCGGACGGCCGGCCCGGTGGTGGGCGATCTCGTTGTGGATCCGGGAGATCAGCCCGTCCCGCAGACCGCGCGGCGCGGTCAGCAGCCGCCGGTAGGACTCGCGGCGCGAGTAGCCGGAGAGCCGGTTGAAGAGGTCCGAGAGGTCCGCGCCGACCTGCGGGTCCGAGGTCAGCAGCCCGATGTCCTCGTACAGCCGGGCCGTCTTCGGATGGTAGTTGCCGGTGCCGACGTGCGAGTAGCGGCGCAGGGTGTCGCCCTCCTGGCGCACCACCAGCGACAGCTTGCAGTGCGTCTTCAGCCCGACCAGGCCGTAGACGACGTGGCAGCCGGACTCCTCCAGCTTGCGGGCCCACTTGATGTTGGCCTGCTCGTCGAAGCGCGCCTTGATCTCGACCAGGACCAGCACCTGCTTGCCGGACTCGGCGGCGTCGATCAGGGCGTCCACGATCGGCGAGTCACCGGAGGTCCGGTACAGCGTCTGCTTGATCGCCAGGACGTCCGGGTCGGCCGCGGCCTGCTCCAGGAAGGCCTGCACCGAGGTGGAGAAGCTGTCGTACGGGTGGTGCAGCAGGACGTCCCGCTCGCGCATCGCGGCGAAGATGTCCGGCTGCGAGGCCGACTCGACGTCGGTCAGCCCGCGCGCCGTGCCCGCGACGAACTTCGGGTACTTCAGCTCGGGGCGGTCCAGGTCGGCGATGCCGAACAGACCGGTGAGGTCCAGCGGACCGGGCAGCGGGAAGACCTCCGCCTCGGTGATGTTCAGCTCCCGCACCAGCAGGTCCAGGATGTAGGGGTCGATCGACTCCTCGACCTCCAGCCGCACCGGCGGGCCGAAGCGCCGCCGCATGAGCTCCTTCTCCAGGGCCTTGAGGATGTTCTCGGTGTCGTCCTCCTCGACCTCCAGGTCCTCGTTCCTGGTCACCCGGAAGGCGTGGTGCGCGAGCACCTCCATCCCGGGGAAGAGCTCCTCCAGGTGGGCCCCCATGACGTCCTCCAGCGGCACGTAGCGCTGCGGGGACGCCTCCAGGAAGCGGGCGAGGGACTGCGGCACCTTCACCCGGGCGAAGTGCTTGTGCCCGGAGACCGGGTTGCGCACGACCACGGCGAGGTTGAGGGAGAGCCCCGATATGTAGGGGAAGGGGTGCGCCGGGTCCACCGCCAGCGGGGTGAGCACCGGGAAGATCTTCTGCCGGAAGAGGGTGTGCAGGCGGGCCTGCTCCTTCTCGGCCAGCTCCGCCCAGCGGACCAGCTCGATGCCCTCGCTCGCGAGGTCCGGCAGGACCTCCTGCTGGAAGGCGGCGGCGTGCCGCGCCATCAGCTCGCGCGAACGGGTCCAGATCAGGTCCAGCACCTCGCGCGGCTGGAGGCCGGAGGCGCTGCGCTGGGCCACCCCGGTCGCGATCCGGCGCTTCAGGCCGGCCACCCGGACCATGAAGAACTCGTCCAGGTTGCTCGCGAAGATCGCGAGGAACTTGGCCCGTTCCAGCAGCGGGATCTGCGGATCCTCGGCCAGTTCGAGAACGCGTTCGTTGAACGCGAGCCAACTGCGCTCGCGGTCCAGGAACCGGCCCTGGGGCAGTTCGTCGAACGCCTGCTCGTCCGCGACCGGAAGCTCCGGCGGTATCCCCAGCGGGCTGGACATCCGGGCCGGAGGGGACAGCGGGGCAGAGACAGGGCGGGGGATGCTCATGGGCTCCAGCTCCTCCAGCAGGACGGCGTCCGGACGGGAAAGGCTCTGCGGGCCGTCGTCCTCGCCCAGCGCCAGCGCCCACCCACCCGGCGCGGTCTGCACAGGACCGGCCAGCGGGTGTCGGCCGACGCTGCACGAGCGAGACACTACGGACTTCATCCTGTGATCTTCGCGGCAGCAATTGAATCCACGGTAAACACCGCATGGCCAGGAGGAAAGCTGAACCGGTCGGAGCCGGGGTGTGCGGGCACACCCGTTGCTTCGGTCCCGGCTCTCCGCTATGCCGTCCCGACGCCGTGCCGGAGCGTCGCTTCGCGCCTGCCGTGCGGTGTCCCGGCGCGGCCGGGGAATGGGCCCGGCCGCGGTCGGGCCCGCCCCTGCCGCGCCGGGGTACCACTAGGCCGTTCCGGACTCGCGGTACTGAACGCGGTACATCAGGTCCACCTCGTGAACGGTGAACCCCAGTCGTTCATATACCCGCACAGCGGCGGGATTGTCAGCATCGACGTAGAGCAGAACGGTCTCCAGCCCTCGCTCGCCCGGGCCGCCGCCGGTCAGGTGACGCAGTCCGGCCGCGGTGAGCGCCCGGCCGAGGCCGCTGCCCTGCTCCGCCGGGTCCACTCCGACCACGTACACCTCGCCGAGGGCCGGCTCGGTGGCCGTCGCCGGGTGCACCTTGGTCCAGTGGAAGCCGACCGGCCTGCCCCCGCGGGTGGCGAGGAAGAAGCCGGCCGGGTCGAACCACGGCTCGGCCAGCCGGTCCGCGAGGTCCTGCTCGGTCCAGGAGCCCTGCTCCGGGTGGTGGGCGAAGGCCAGTGCGTTCAGCCGCAGCCACTCGGCGTCGTCCTGACCGGGCCGGAAGGTCCGCAGCTCGATGCCGTCCGGCAGCGCGACGGACTCGGTCTGCGGGCCGGTGCGACGCATCTGCCGCAGCTCGCGGACCAGCTCGGCACCGTACTGCCCGGCCAGGTGGCGGGCGGCCGGGTGGCCGCCGTGCACCCAGACGTCCACATGGTCCCGGCCGTCCCGGTGCGCCTCGGCGAGCACCGCGTCCAGCAGCGGCCGGCCGAAGCCGCGCCCGCGGGCGGCCGGTGCCACCACGAGCTCGGCCGACGGGTTGGCGCCGGCGCCCTGGGGGACCTCCAGCTGCCCGTACCCGACGACGTCCGCCGCCGGCCCGGTGCCGGCCTCCTGGACGAAGTGGACCACTCCCGGGCGGGCCGTGTCCGAGGAACGAAGCCGCAGCCGCCCCTGCTCGGACACCGCGGCCCGGCCGTCCACCGCCTGGGCGTCCGCCAGAACGCGCAGCGCACCCTCGCGCACCTCCGGCCGCAGCACCTCGTGGGCGACGACGGCCCCCTCGCCGGTGGCCGGAGTTCCCTTGTAGACCCGTTCCTGCTGAGCGTCCTGATCGTCCATGCTCTGACGATACGTCAAGGGGAAACGCAAAGAACCCCCCGATCCGGATGGATCGGGGGGTTCTTCACAATGATTGTTCGGCGGCGTCCTACTCTCCCACAGGGTCCCCCCTGCAGTA